>JAKFVP010000378.1 GCA_021732175.1 Bradyrhizobium sp. | reverse complement strand
CTCAAGCTGCGCCAGCTTGCCGAGACCGATTTCCTCACCGGCCTGATGAACCGCCGCGCGTTCCTCAGCGTGGCCAATGACACGATGGAGTTCTGCCGCCGCTACAAGCGCAGCATGGCGACGCTGATGATCGACATCGACCACTTCAAGAAGATCAACGACACATACGGCCACGCCGCCGGCGACGACGCCATCAAGCGCATCGCTGGCATCGTCGGCGACTGCATCCGCACGACCGACAAGGCCGCGCGCTTCGGCGGCGAGGAATTCGTCGTGCTGCTGCGCGAGATCGATCAGGACACGGCGCTCTTGCTGGCTGAGCGCATCAGGCGCGCGGTTGAACAGACGCCCATTCTTCACGGCGAGACCGTCATGTCAGCGACCGTCTCCGTCGGCGTCGCGATCTTCGACGAAACCGACCACGACGTGCAGGACATGATCGAGCGCGCCGACCAGGGCCTCTATACGGCGAAGAAAACCGGACGCAACCGCACCTTCCTGATGCCGGCAGCAGAAAGCCGCAGCTCCCGCGCCGCCTGATCAGCCCAGCCCGTGCGCGATCGCCTTGCGCATCACATTGGGTAGCGCTTCGTCGGCAAGCGTCGCAATCGGCACCCAGCGCATGCCCTTGGGCGCCCGGGTCCGCGCCGGCACCTTGGCGGTATAGATCACGAGCTCCAGCGGAAAATGCGTGAACACATGGGTGATGACACCGGCCTTGCGATGCCAGCGCGAGATGCCGGCCAGCTCCGGCGCCTGCTTCAGCGCGGCTTTGTCTTCCTGCTCCGCAAGCCAGTCCGAGCCCGGCACTTCGGTCATGCCGCCGAGCAGGCCCTTCTCCGGGCGCGAGCGCACCAACAGTTCTTCGCCACGCGTGACGATGAAGGCCGCGCCGCGCCGCAACGCGCCTGATTTCTTTGGCGCCTTGCGCGGGAACGTCTCCTGATCGCCGCGCGCGCGCGCCGCGCAATCGTCATTGAGCGGGCACAGCGCACAGGCCGGCTTCTTCGGCGTGCAGATGGAGGAGCCAAGGTCCATCAGCGCCTGCGCGCTATCGCCGGCGCGCGAGTCCGCGAGCAGCGTAGCCGCCAGTTCTTGTATCCGCGGCTTCGCCTGCGGCAGCGTTTCTTCCACCGCATGGAGCCGCGACACCACGCGCTCGATATTGCCGTCGACCGGCATGGTGCGGCGATCGAAGGCGATCGCGGCGATCGCCGATGCCGTGTACGGCCCGATGCCCGGCAGCGACCGCAGACCTTCCTCCGTGTCCGGGAAAACGCCGCCGTGTTCGCGCCACACCGCCACCGCGCAGGCATGCAGATTGCGCGCCCGCGAGTAGTAGCCGAGCCCCGCCCACATGCGCAGGACATCGTCGAGCGAGGCGCGGCCCAGCGCCGCGACATCCGGCCAACGCGCCGTGAATTTCAGGAAATAGGGGCCGACGGTTTTCACGCCGGTCTGCTGCAGCATGATCTCCGACAGCCACACCCGGTACGGATCGGGCCTCTCGCCCGCTTCCGCGCGCCACGGCAGGCGGCGCCGATGCCGGTCGTACCAGTCGAGCAGCCGCGCGGGGCGCCCCGCGGTTCCAACGCTTCTTGCTTTGATGGCCGTGGCTCTCATGCACCCAGTCTAGTGATCGACGATCAATCTCTCCACGTCATGCCCGCGCTTGACGCAGGCATCCACGTCTTTCTTCGTGTGGCACAGGCGTGGATGGCCGGGCATAGGCGAGCGGAAGCGACGCCGTCCTTCGGACGGCTATGCCCGGCCATGACGAACGGTGGGCATCTCGTGCTATAGGTTGGCAGATGAACAAGCCCCGGCCCCTCAACGCGAAACCGCTCTCCGTCCTGCTAAGCGACGTCTTTTCCGACGCCTACGCCAAGCAGGGTTTTGCGGCGCGCGAGCTGGTCACGCGCTGGGCGGAAATCGCCGGGGCCGATATCGCCCGTTTTGCCGAGCCGTTGAAGATTCAGTGGCCGCGGCCGGTCGAGGGCCAGCCGCAGGAACCGGCGACGCTGGTGCTGCGGGTCGAGGGGCCGGCGGCGCTCGAAATCCAGCACAAGTCGGACGTGCTGCTGGAGCGGGTCAACCGCTTCTTCGGCTGGCATGCGGTCGGCCGGCTGGCGCTGCGCCAGGCGCCATTATCGCGCCGGGAGCAGCCCGTGCGGCCCCGTCCGCCGGACCCCAAGGCGGTGGCCGAAGTGGCCAAAACCCTGTCAGCGGTCGAGGACGAGGCCCTGAAAGACGCGCTGGCGCGGCTCGGGGCCGCCATCAAGCGAAATTGAGTCCTCCCCCCGGCTGGTCCGCCTGCCCGCCATTGCCACATTTGTCGTTTCAAGCTAGCGGAAGGCGTCTTTCGCAAGCCTTTTGCCAGCCTCGCCAATCCCGGGAGCCGACCTTGATCCTCACGCGCCGCGCCTTCACCACCGCCCTGTCGCTGACCGGGCTTGGCCTGCTTGCCGGTTTCTCGCCGCTGCGCCTGATATCAGAGGCGATGGCGCAGACCGCCGCCGACGTCGCAAAGCCCGTCTCGCTGCCCGACATGGCGCTGGGCCCGGCGACTGCGCCGGTCACCATCACCGAATTCGCCTCGATGACCTGCCCGCACTGTGCGGCCTTCACCGAGAAGGTATTCCCGAAGATCAAGTCGGAATACATCGACACCAACAAGATCCGCTTCATCTTCCGCGAGTTCCCGCTCGACATCAAAGCCGCCGCCGGCTCGATGCTGGCGCGCTGCATCGCCAAGGACGATTCCGGCAAATATTTCGCCGTCATCGACATGCTGTTCCGCCAGCAGAACGAGTGGGTGCTGAAGAACACCACGGAGACGCTGACCCGCATCGGCAAGCAGGCGGGCCTGTCCCAGCAGCAGGTCGAGGATTGCCTGAAGGACCAGGCGCTGCTCGACAAGATCGCCGCCGACCAGAAATACGCCAACGAGGTGCTGAAGGTGAATTCGACGCCGACCTTCTTCCTCAATGGCGAGATGATGAAGGGCGAGCAGTCGTTCGAGGAATTCGACAAGCGCATCAAGTCGTTGTTGAAGAGCTGATTCGCGGCCTCAATTCACTCCTCGCCATAAGCCCCACAAAAGGCTTGGGAAAAGCTATTTCCCGCGGTTGCCCTTCGGCCACGGCGCGGCCATTGTCGCGGCCCATGAGAGCCGCATGACGCGACTCAACCGCACCTCGACATTGCCTTCTATGGTATTGTCCCGGCTGGGAGATTCGCGCCCGGCCAAGAGAGATTTGTGTCCATGAAACTCACGCGCCTTCGCCTCCACGGTTTCAAGTCCTTTGTCGAGCCGACCGACTTCATGATCGAGCCGGGCCTGACCGGCGTGGTCGGTCCGAACGGCTGCGGCAAGTCGAACCTGGTCGAGGCGCTGCGCTGGGCGATGGGCGAGACATCGCACAAGTCGCTGCGCGCGGCGGACATGGACGCGGTGATCTTCGCCGGTTCCGGCAACCGCCCGGCGCGCAACCATGCTGAAGTCGTCATGACGATCGACAATACCGATCGCTCGGCGCCGGCCGCCGTCAACGACAGCCAGGTGCTGGAAATCTCCCGCCGCATCGAGCGCGAGGCGGGTTCCGTCTATCGCATCAACGGCCGCGACGTGCGCGCCCGCGACGTGCAGCTGCTGTTCGCCGATGCAGCCACCGGCGCGCGTTCGCCGGCGCTGGTTCACCAGGGCAAGATCGGCGAGATCATCCAGGCCAAACCCGAGCAGCGCCGCCGCGTGCTGGAAGACGCGGCCGGCGTTGCCGGCCTGCATGCGCGCCGCCATGAGGCTGAACTGCGCCTCCGGGCGGCCGAAACCAACCTCACCCGCGTCGAGGACGTGATCGGTCAACTCGCCGGGCAAATGGAAGGCCTGAAGCGCCAGGCGAGGCAGGCGATCCGTTATCGCGAGGTCGCCGCCAAGGTGCGCAAGGCCGAGGCCATGCTGTTCCACCTGCGCTGGGTCGGCGCCAATGCCGACGTCGTCGAAGCCGGCCGCACCCACGACATCGCCGTGCGCGAGATGGCCGAGCGCACGCGCGAGCAGGCTGAAGCTGCACGTATCCAGGCAGAGCGCGCCGCCGAACTGCCGGCGCTGCGCGACGCCGAAGCCCGCGCCGCCGCGGGCCTGCACCGCCTGACCAACGCGCGCGAGCTGCTCGACCGCGAAGAACAGCGCGCCAAGGAGCGCGTCGCCGAGCTCGACCGCCGCCTCATGCAATTCGCCGCCGACATCGCCCGCGAGCAGCAGCAGATCGCCGACGCGGAGCTCGCCTTGCAGCGCCTCGACATCGAGGACGCCGAATTGAAGGAAGAGATCAAGACGCGGGTCGAGAAGCGTTCCGGCGTCGATGAGCGGGTGTCGGAAGCCGAAGCCACGCTTGCCGCCTCCGAACGGCTGTTCTCGGATCTGACCACCGCGCTCGCCGACCTCACCGCAAAGCGCGGCCAGTTGGAAGCCGGCGCGCGCAGCCATCGCGACCGCCTGGCGCGGCTCGACCAGGAAATCGCCAATGTCGAGCGCGACGAGCAGAAGCTCACGCAGGAGACCGGCGGGCTCGGCGACATCGCCGCGCTGTCGATTGCGATGACATCGGCGCAGCAGAACCTGACCGAAGGTGAAGCCGCCTCGCAGGCCGCGGAAGCCGCGCATGTCGCCGCCCGCGCGATACTCGAAGCCGCGCGCGCGCCGCTGGCGGAAGCCGACAAGCGGGTGCAGCGGCTGGAGACCGAGGCGCGCACCATCTCCAAGCTCGTCAATGTCGAGACCAAGAACCTCTGGCCGCCGATCATTGACGGCATCACCGTCACCAAGGGCTATGAGAAAGCAATCGGCGCCGTGCTCGGCGACGACCTCGATGCGCCCGTCGACCCCACCGCGCCGATGCGCTGGACCAATGCCAACGCGTCCATGCAGGACCCGTCGCTGCCCGATGGCGTGGAGCCCCTCGCCAAGCATGTGCAGGCGCCAGCCGAACTGGCGCGCCGCCTGGCACAGATCGGCGTCGTCACCAAGGAGCGCGGTGCGGATCTCGTGTCGCAGCTCAAGACCGGCCAGCGTCTGGTGTCGCTGGAAGGCGACGTCTGGCGCTGGGACGGCTTTGTCGCCGCGGCCCACGCCCCGACCGGCGCCGCACGCCGACTGGCTGAACGCGCACGCCTCGTCGACATCGAGAACGAGCTGGAGCAGGCCAGGCTCGATGCAGCCGCCAAGCGGCAGGCGCTTGAGAACGCCGAGGCCGAGCAGAAGGAGGCGGCCGCTGCCGAGTCCGCCGCGCGCGAAGCCTGGCGTGCCGCGCAGCGCGAAGCCGATGCCGCACGCGAGCGCCATGCCGCGACCGAACGCGAGATCAACCGCCACGCAGCGCGCCGTTCGGCCTTGACGGAAGCCCGTAGCCGCCTCACCGCCGACCGCAGCGAGGCCGAGGCTGCCCATGAA
>JAKFVP010000380.1 GCA_021732175.1 Bradyrhizobium sp. | reverse complement strand
GTACAGGCCGACGCGAGCGGGCTGCACACCGAAAACGGCGCCAGCACCCGCATCTCGACCGCGGCGGTGACGATCGCATCGCGTTCGGCGGCCTCGACGTCGAGCTGCAGCACGCGGCTGATGCGCAGGAAATTCTCGCAGGTGTTGGCGGAGTGGATGCGGCCGACGCACTGGTCGACGGCGTCGGCGTCGGGCGAGGGCGCCAGCACATCCTTGCCGAACAGCTTTTTGGGGTCGCCCTTCGCAGCAGCCACTTCCGCCAGCTTCTGCCTGATGAGATCGTCCAGACAGGGTTCTGCCGATTCCAGCTCGCTCAGCGGCACATTGTCCTTGTCGTCGAGGTCGCAAAGGCGATCGCGGGTTCGCGTCCACCTGGCGTATTCGGCAAGCGCTCCCTTGATCTCGTCCTCGCGGAGCTTCTTGATCAGCGCGATGACCTGGCCGGTCAACTCCCTGTCGGCGATGGCAAGCGCGGGCTCGGCGCAGATGACGAGCGCGGCGGGAGTGTTGGCGGCAAGGCAATCGTAATTCGCATCGGTCAGGATCGCGATCCGTTCCTGCGTGGCCTTGAGCAGGCAGTTCTTGATGGCGGCAAAAGCCGCCGGCTGCACCGGCTGAAGTCCGAAGAGACCGCAGCTCGAGTCGCGCGCCTTGACCCACTCCACGTTTTCGGCGATCGCCGCCCGCCGGTCCAGGATACGGCTAAAACGGGACTCAAGCGCGCTGCTCAGCTTCGGCGTCAGGGCATTGAGGTCGGGGTCGCCGCAGAACAACTGCTCGGCCGTATCGCGCAGCTCCGCGCATTTGTTTTTGGCAAACAGCGGCAGCATCTCGGCCATCGGCCGCATCGTGTTCGCCGGCCCTTGCGCCAGCGCAGGACCGGTCCAGCCGAACTGAAGCAAAAGCAGAGCCGCAACGATCGTTCGCATTTCAACCCCTGCCCGGGCATGCCATTGCCGGCGGCTCCCAGGCGGCCACCGGCGGCGGAAGATGGAAGGGGATAGGGAGAGTTTGTCAATCCACCGCGGCCGCGGCAATTTTGGCCACGGACGTTGCCGATGCGGGCAGGACGGGCTCCGGCGGCGCGCCGGCGAGACCCGCGAGGATCGGCGCAGGCGCATATCGCCTGATGCCGTCGCGATCCATTACGAAGGTCGGCCGGTAATTCCTGATATCGGCATCCTCGACCATCGCCATGCGGCGATTGTCCAGCGTCAGCCAACGGCCATCGAGCCGAGCGGCAGCCACCGCGTGGTCGCCGCCTCTGGCATCGCGCATGATCAGGATGCGCAACTCGTCCGCGGCAATGCCGGCAAGACGGAGCGCGGCGAATTTCGCGATTGCAAAGTCCTCGCAGTCGCCGGCACCGCGGCCGAAGGTGGTCAGCGGAGAGGCCCAGAAATCGGTCTCGCCATGCAACGCCTCGTCACTCACAGCGCGGACGGCGAGGTTGACGGCGCGGTTGATCTCACCAAGCCGGGCGCGGCCCTCGCGCTGCCGCGCGGCGTCGACGATGGCAAGCAATCGCAGCGCAGCCGGAGAGACGCAGCCGTCGCGGTCGCCGTCGCACAGCGCAAGCTGCACCATGTCGTCGTCGAGGCGACGCTGCAGGCCAAGCCATTTGTCGTGCAGATAGCCGGCCGCAAGCGGCGCGGCGGGCTGGGCGAATGGCTCGGCGGGCGGCGTGGAAACGGTGGGGGCGAAAGCAGTCGTCTCGGCCTTGAGGCCGGATATCGATCCGAACCAGGCCACGCCGCAAGCGAGCAAGATCGCGCGCCACACGCGCGATTGACCGAGGAAACCCATCTGACGCCCCATGTCCGGGCATCGGCGGGCTTGTTAGCCTTCGCACGCGACCGGATCGTTTGACGGGACGAGGATCGGCGGGCGAGCTTTTGATTGGCTTAAGGGCCGCCCATGGACGGGGCAGAACCGCGAAACAGGCTGAAATCGGCCTCACCGGCTTGGCGACAATTTTATCGATTGGGTCCGCCGGGACCCCCCATAGGGGTGGGCTATCGTTAGTTTGCGGTTAATGCGATCCAATGTGCTGACAGACACGTGATTTGTTACCTAGATCACAGTTTTAGCCTCGCGGCCGGTGCATGATCGGCACGTACAAATACGGAACGGGTCGAGATAAGTAAATCTGGATGAGGATTTGCTTCGAATACATCAAAATCGGCTTCTTCTCGGGATGATGCGCGGGGAATATCTATGTTTGAAATAAGAATTACTTTGGAACTTGGATTTTTTCCAAGTAAATCGGGCTCGTCCTCTGCTCTGCTTAATTCGCGGGCACAAGCACTGGATGGTTTCGCGTAGCAGCCGGCAATGGTATGCAAGAATACGTTGCTGAATAATCTGTAAATATTAACTATTTCGCGGTGCGGCTTGAATTTTGTTTCCAAATTCGATGGCGGCCAGCCGTTCACGGGAACTCACCCGAAGGCGCAGGCGCATGTCGAGACGGTGCAAGGCAAAGCACCGGCGGACGCTATTGTCGTCAAGGACGCCAATCTTCTCTTCAACGGCGACTTCAAGCGCTCCGGCGCTGACCTCGTCATCTCCAAGGACGATCAAGAGCTTCTGCTCGCCGACTATTTCAAGGGCGAGAAGCGCGCGCCGCTGGCCTCGCCCGATGGCGCCTGGCTCGCCGGCAAGATCATCGAAACGCTGACCGGTTACGTCCAGGTGGCGCAGGCCGATGGCAGCGCCTCGGTCGCCCCCAAGATCATCGGTCATGTCACCAAGCTGACCGGCAACGCCACGGTGATCCGCAACGGCGTGTCGATCATCCTCAACAACGGCGACAACGTCCATCAGGGCGACATCGTCCAGTCCGGCTCCAACTCGACGGTCGGCATCACCTTCATCGACGGCTCGGTGTTCGGTCTCGCATCCAATGCGAGGATGGTGCTGAACGAAATGATCTACGACCCCAACGGGTCGAACAATTCCTCGCTGATCAGCCTTGTGCAGGGCACGATTTCGTTTGTCGCCGGCGCCACCGCCAAGCACGGCGACATGAAGGTCGACACGCCCGTCGCCACCATGGGCATTCGCGGCACTGCGGTGGTGGCGGAAATCGATTTCGAGGTGACGGTGCCCGGCAGCGCGCCACCCGTCCGCTTCCAGGTGGTGGTCGAGCCGGACGGCACTTCCGGCTCCTTTGTGCTGCTCGACCGCATCACGCTGTTGCCGATCGCCACAGTCAATCAGCCAGGCACGGTGACGACCGTCAGCGGTTCGGGCGCCGTCTCGTTCCTCTCCTCCGCGCAATTGTCGCCGGAGTTGATGAAGCTCATCAGCGAGGTGTTCTCGCAGAAATTCACCGACAACTCGAATCCGCGGTCGGACACGCACTTCACCGACACGGTCGTCCCGGACAATTCGTTCCCGGTCAGGTTCGCCAACGGCGAAACCGGGACGGCCCAGCTTCGCATCATCGGCGCTTCCGAAGGGGCGCAAGGTGCGCCGCCGCCGGCACCGAAGTCGAACGACCATATCCCGGGAGCGCCGGGGATCTTCACCGTCAACAAGGCGTTTTCCGAGTTCACCGGGCTGACCGGCCAACCGGACCCCAACGGCGTGCAGGGCACGGTCGGCTATACCGATCAGAATCCCGGCGATCAGCCGACCGTCACCGCCGCGTTCAATCAGTACGGCTACAAGAACGCCGGCGGTCAGGACGTCACCAACTCGCTGACGGCGACGCAACGCAGCGCGATCGATGCGGTGTCCGTCCCGCTTCACGTCGCGCAGGATCCCAACCTCAAGAACAACGGCACGGCGACCTGGACCTACAGCGTCTCGGATCAGACCCTCGATTTCCTCGCCGATGGCGAGAAGCTGACGCTGACCTACGTGGCGCGCGTCGATAACAATTTTGCCGGCGCCAACGAATTCAGCCTCGCCCCGTTCACGATCACGATCACCGGCACCAACGATACGCCGACGATCGAGAGCGCGCCGCAGACCAAGACGATCACGGAAATCAACAATCCGGATACGCATGACTCGGACACGCCGGACACCGCCACGGGCGCGATCCAGTTCAGGGATGTCGACCTTACCGACACCCATATCCTGAAAGTCACCGGCGTCACCGCCGCGGGCACGATGACGGGCTTGCAGGGCGCGGGCGGCACATCCGGCACCGCGACGATCCCAATATCCGACACGACGGTGTTTAACTGGCTTTCGCTTGGGACGTTCGTCGATTCAACCGACGGCGTGACGGGCTCGCGGATCTGGACGTTCTCGGCGCAGGATCACTATTTCGATTATCTCGCCGAAACCGAGTCGGTCACGCTCACCTACACCGTCCAGGTCGACGATCACCACGGCGGTACGGTCACCCAGAACGTCGCGGTCACCATTACCGGCAGCAACGACGCCCCGGAATTGGCGGCCGACGTTTCCGGGGATGTCTCGCATCCCGGGCTGCATGCCATCACCGAGCAGCCGGGTGTCACCAATGCCTCGGCCGCCGCTTCGACCGACGATACCGCGTTGGCCTCGCTGAGCTTCCGCGACCTCGACCTGAGCGATACGCACACCGTCAGCATTTCCGCGCCGTCCTTCCTCTGGGGCAACACGCACAGCCGTTCGCTCGACCCGGGCCAGATCACTGCGCTTACCGGTGCGAGCCATATCGGCTACGTGCTGCATGACAGCAACGGGACCGGCAACGGCTCGATCGATCTCAACTACAGCGCCAAGGACTATTATTTCGACTTCCTGGCCGCCGGCGAGACGCTGACGATCACCTATGACGTCACGATCACCGACGAACACCTGGTCAGTTCGACCAGGCCGGTGACGATCACCGTTACGGGTACCAACGACGCGCCTGTGGCCGTTGCCGACGTCGTTGCCAAGGGCGTCATCATCGAGGCCGGCGTCGATGCCAACAACGCCGCGATCGCGGGCAACGCCGATACCAGCGGCAATGTGCTGACCAACGATACCGACGTCGATATCACCGACACGCACACGGTCGTGAGCGTGGTTGCGGGCACGTCCAACGCCGATGGGTCCGGCAACGTCGGTCAAACCTTGGCCGGTACCTATGGCGATCTCGTTCTCAACGCGAACGGTACCTGGACCTATCACCTGCGCGACGACTACGCGGCCACCAATGCGCTGCCGCAGGGCGCCCAGGTTGCGGATGTCTTCACCTATACCGAGAGCGACAATCACGGCGCCACGTCGACCACGACGCTGACGGTCAACATCACCGGTACCAACGACCAGCCGGTCGCCAATGCCGAGCCGGTGGCGGTACCCGATGCCGGCTATACTGTTTCGGAAGCGGGCGTTAATCCCGGCAATACGCTGTTTGCGGGCATCGACCATGTGTCCGGGAACGTCCTCACGAACGACACCGACGTCGACACCGGCGACACCAAGACGGTGAATAGCATCGCGCACGATACGGCCACCAGCGCGGTA
>JAKFVP010000624.1 GCA_021732175.1 Bradyrhizobium sp. | reverse complement strand
GCCGACGTCGAGCGTACGCTCTCGGCCGCCGGCAGCGCCACCGCTGCCTCCGTGCTGTCGGGCGCCCGCGAAGCGCAGAGCACGCTGGTCGCCGCATCGACCGATGCCGCCAACCAGGTGAAGGCGCTGTCCGCCGACGTGCAGCGCACGCTGTCGATCGCCGGCACCTCCACGGCCGAAGCCATCACCGCCGGTGCCCGCGACGCCCAGAACACCCTCGTCAACGCCTCTGCGACGGCGGCCGAGCAGGTCAAGTCGCTTTCCGCCGATGTGCAGCGTTCGCTGACCACGGCCGGCACCGCCACCGCCGAGTCGATCACGGCCGGCGCCCGCGAGGCGCAGGCCACCCTGATCAACGCGTCGTCGACGTCCGCCGACCAGGTCAAGACGCTCGCCGCCGACATTCAGCGCACGCTGTCGATGGCGGGCGCTGCCACCGCCGAATCCGTTACCGCGGGTGCGCGCGAGGCGCAGAACACGCTGGTCAACGCCTCGGCGGAAGCTGCCAAGCACGTCAAGTCGCTGGCTGCCGATGTCGAGCGCACACTGACCGCCGTCGGCGCCGACACCGCCGCTGCCCTCCTCGGCAATGCGCGCGAGGCGCAGAGCCTGTTCGCGGCGGGTTCCGCCGAGCACGCCGGCAACATCCGCTCGATCTCCACCGAGATCGAACGCTCGCTCGCGGCTGTCGCCTCCAGCTCCGCCGACACCATCCAGGGCGCGGCCAGTGCCGCGCAGGGCGCGATCCAGGCCAGCGCCAGCAACGCGCAGAACGCGCTGGTCACGGCGTCCAACGAAGTCGCCGCCAAGATCAAGTCGACCGCCGCCGACGTCGAGCGCTCCGTGCTCTCGGCCTCCGCCGGCTTCGGCTCGACCATGACCGGCAAGACCGACGAGATCGTCACCTATGTGACGCAGACCACCGATCGCCTGTCGCAGATGATCGACGGCCGCCGCGGCTCGCTGGTCGAGGCGCTCACCGCCAAGACCAACCAGCTCTCTAACGAGATCGACCGCGTCACCGCCGACTCGCTCAAGGCCATCGAGACCCGCGGCCAGGCGTTCGCCTCCTCGATGAGCGCGCACGGCTCCGACGTGTCGCGTTCGATCACCTCGGCCGGCGAGCTCGCCACCGGCGCGGTCGGCAAGTCGCTGAAGGAGCTGGAATCAGCTTCGCGCGCGGCGATCGACCAGTCGCGTCAGGTTTCGATCGCGGCCGTCACCGAGATGCAGGAGACAAGCAAGATCCTGCGCACCGACACGGTGGCGCTGTTCGAGCGCCTGCGCGAGGGCAACATCCTGCTGCAGGAAGTGCTCACCGGCGCCCAGGACAACCTCAACTCGCTGGAGCGCGCGCTGGTGACCCGTGTCGCCGACTTCGTCTCCGCGATGAACGACGTCACCAGCCGCAATGGCGTGGCGACGCAGACCCTGGAAGACCAGCTCTCTGTCTTCAACGACAAGACCGCAAGGGCGCTCTCGGACCTCAACTCGCTGTCGAGCCAGTTCGACAGCCACGGCAAGGCGCTCGTGGAAGCCGCTGCCGTCATCGAGCAGGCCAACCGCTCGACCTCGAACTCGGTTGCCGAGCGCAAGTCGACGCTGGAATCGCTGGTCACCACCATCGACCTGCGTACCGCCGATCTCGACCAGCGGCTGTCGCGCTTCACCAGCCTGCTCGATGAATCGCTGGCGGCTGCCGAAGAGCGCGCCCGCGACATCGCGCGTGTCGTGGCGGAGACCGCCGGTGCGGGTTCAGCCGCGATCAGCCGCCAGTTCGAGGCGGTGCGTGCCGCGGCGGAGAACGAACGCCAGCAGACGCTCGATGCCATGAACGAACTCTACCAGCAGAGCAGCCACGAGACCGACACCATGTTCAAGGAATCGACCGAGAAGTTCTCGGCGATGGTCGGTGCGATGAAGCAGATGGCCGCCGAGATGCACAACGAACTCGAGGCGACCCGCAACGAGCTGCGCCGCGGCGTGCTGGAAATGCCGCAGGAGGCCGCCGAGAGCACCGCACAGATGCGCAAGGTGATCGTCGACCAGATCGAGGCGCTCGCCGAGCTCAACCGCATCGTCGCCCATCACGGCCGCGGCCTCGACGTGGTCACGCAGGGCCGCGCCACCGTCGTGCGCCACGAAGAGCCTGCGATGGCCGCCGTGGCCGCCGCCGTCGGCGGTGGCAGCCGCGGCAGCGCCTCCACCCTGCCCCCGCCGGATCTCGGCATGCAGCAGACCGCGCGCCGCACCGAGGCGCCGCCGGTCAGCCCCGCCAACACCGATGGCGGTGACGGCTGGCTCTCCGGCCTCCTGAGCCGCACCGATGGCGCGGGCCAGCAGCAGCCGCAGCGCGGCCGCAGTCAGGGCCCGGCCAATCCGCTGGAGTCGCTGTCGCTCGACATCGGCCGGCTGATGGACCGCAACCTTGCCGCCGGGATGTGGGACCGCTACCAGCGCGGCGAGAGCAAGGCGTTCACCAAGCGCCTCTATACGCCCGCCGGCCAGAAGGCGTTCGACGAGGTCGCCCGGAAGTACCGCGCCGACCGCGGATTCAAGCAGACGGTCGACCGCTACATCGCCGAGTTCGAGCGGCTGCTCGACGAAGTCGCCCGCGACGAGCGTGGCCCGCAGGCCCTGCGCGCCCACCTCACCTCGGAGACCGGCCTCGTCTACACCCTGCTCGCCCACGCCGCGGGCCGGCTCGGGTAAGCCGCACATACCGAATGCGAAACGGAGGCCTTGCGGCCTCCGTTTTTGTTTAGGCCACGGCCATCTCCAGTTTCGGCCGGGCCTCTTCCGTCACCTCCTCGGCGACTTCCTCGGTCACCACATTGAACCGCGCGAGCTGCGCAAATCCGAACCCCGTGGAGATCGCGACGTCAGCCGCATCCCTGCCGCGCGCGATCACGATGCGGCCGATGCGCGGATGGTTGTGACGGGCATCGAAGGTGAACCAGCGCCCGTCGAGATAAACCTCGAACCAGGCCGAGAAATCCATCGGTGCGGGATCGCGGGGAACGCCGATGTCGCCGAGATAGCCGGTGCAATAGCGCGCCGGAATGTTCATGCAGCGGCAGAGCGTGACGGCAAGATGGGCGAAGTCGCGGCAAACGCCGCGCCGTTCGGCATGTCCCTCGGAAGCGGTACGGTCGCCGCGCGCATGGTGGTAGCCGAATTCGATATGGCCGTGCACGTAGTCGCAGATCGCCTGCACGCGCTGCCAGCCGCCCGGGATGTTGCCGAACAGCGACCAGGCGAGGTCGGAAAGCTTTTGCGTGTCGCAGTAGCGGCTGCCCATCAGATAGAGCAGCACGTTATCGGGCAGTTCGTCGATTTCGAGCTGCCGCGCGTCCGGCGCGGTCTCGTCGGGCAGTCCACTGTCGCGGATCAGGAAGTCGTTGCGGACTTCAAGCAGGCCCGCGGGCGCAACGAGGCGCGTGCAGATGTTGCCGAACATGTCGACATAGTCGCGCTGGGCGATGCCGCCGGAAAGTTCGATGCGATGTTCGCTGAGGAGATCGCGCTGCCGCGACGGATGTACGCTCAGCATCAACACCATCGGCGTTGCCTGCTGGCAATGAAAGGCGATGTCGTATCCTGCCCGGATGATCAAGGTCAAAACTCCGCGTTTGCTGGGGGCGTCTGTCAAGCGCCGGCGAACGCGTTGGTTCCTTCAAGGCGTTTGAAGTGACTGCGGAAATTTAGGGCAATGTTCAGTGTGCACTTTTGTACACTTGCGCGTGTGCGCGCTGCGTCAGGCCGCAGTGCCCGTTCTCGGCGCAATCCTGTCATGATCCGATACGCAGACCCTGTTGCGGCCCTCGTTCTTGGCCCGGTAGAGCGCCGCATCGGCCGCCTCCAGCAGGGACTTGCCCGAAATCTCGCCATCGCATCTGACGCCGGCGACACCGATGCTGACCGTGACGACGCCGCCGCCATTCAAGGCGTGGGCGATGCCGAGGTCGGAGATGGCCTGACGCAGATCCTCGGCGAGGCGCCCCGCCCCGTCGAGCGCCATGTCGGGCAGAATCACCGCGAACTCCTCGCCGCCGTAGCGCGCGACCAGATCGGCCGGCCGCTTGAGATGGCCGGCGAGCGCGTGCGCAACGTGCCGCAGGCAGTCATCGCCGGCGGCATGTCCGTAGGAATCGTTGAACAGCTTGAACCGGTCGATATCGACCAGCAGCAGCGCCAGATGCGAGCCGGCGCGCTGGCTGCGCCTGATCTCGCGATCGAAAATCTCGTCGAACTTGCGGCGGTTGGCGATGCGGTCAGCGTGTCGGTCTCCGACAGCGCCTTGAGCTGGTCGTTCGCCATCCACATCTGCTCTTCGGCGGCCTTGCGCTTGTTGATGTCGCGAACGATCGCGATGATTTCGGGCGAGCCGTCCTGCGGGTTCGGCACGAAGTTGAAGCGTGCCTCCACCCAGACATAATTGCCGTCCTTGTGGCGCGACATGTACTCGCTGGTGGCGGAACGGTTGTCGGCGCTGAGGCCTTCGAGCAGCCGCCTGACGATTTCGCGATGCGCGGGATGGATGTTCGAATACGAGGATTGAACGATGATTTCCGGTACCGTCCAGCCGAGCAGCCGCTCGATCGACGGCGAGATGTAGAGGCGATTGCCCTTGATGTCGACGCGGGTGACGACGTCCTCGACGTTCTCAGCCAGCAGCCGGTAGCCGCGCTCGCGTTCGCGCAGCATGCGCGCCATCGCCGATTGCCTGCGAAACTGCAGAACCAGCACGATGGCGAGAACGATCAGGATGACTGACACTGCCGCCGCCAGCAGGAAGTCGATCCTGCGATCCCCGCGCCACGAGTTGAGGATGTCGTCGTCGGGCGCCGCCACGCCGACGACGATGGGAAAGTCGGACAGGCTTTCATAGGCAAACTGCTTCTCGCGTCCGTCGAAGGGCGATATGATCTTGTAAAGTCCGCTCGACGCGTTCTTCAGGTGCTGTGTGAACAGGCTGGTGTGGGTCAGATCCTTGCCGACTTCTCCGGGCTGGCGGTGCGCCAGCACCTTGCCGTCGCGGGTCATCAGCGTGACGGTGCGGCGCTGGTCCGCCTCGAAGCTGCGATAGAACGCGCGGAAGTGCTCGAGGTCGATGGCCGCGAACACGACGCCCGCGAAAGATCCGTCGGTATGCGACAGGCGCTGTGTCATCAACACCGTCGTCCTGCCGGTGGAGCGCGAGAGCAGCGGCCCGTTGATGCGGATGGCCGGATCGGCATTGTCCCTGTGATAGATGAAATACGGCCGGTCACCGTTGTTGACGGGAGGGATGGTCTCGTAGGACGAGAATATCCAGCCGCCCTTTTCTGAAAGCACGCCGAGCTCGCGAACCTCGGGAATGCCCTTGACGTATTGCGCCAGGAAATCGTTGATCTCGGCCGAGGCTTTCGCGGAGCGGTCCGAGTGCTTGATGTACTGGGCGGCGCCGAGGATCTGTC
>JAKFVP010000431.1 GCA_021732175.1 Bradyrhizobium sp. | reverse complement strand
GCATCGGGCGCCGCGATCGCGGAGCCGTCGCGATCGAGGATGAACGCGCTGGCGGATTTGCCGACCGTGAGCTGCGACAGGAAATTCGACACCCGTGTCAGTTCGATGATGACGGCGAGCACGCCGCTGCGATCGTCGTCGAGGCCGATCCGCACCGCAAACGCCGCGGCGGGCCGCTCGCCGGTCGGATGCACCGTCAGCGTCGACCACAGATCGGAGCCGCGGAACCATTCCTGTTCGGTGACGCGATACGCCGTATCCTCGGAGCTGCGGTCCCTGAACTTGAGGTCGCCGTTCTCATAATCATATCGCTCGATGCCGAGCTTGCGGTCGGCGCCGATCGTCAGCGTCTCGACGGCATTGTCGCCGAGCTTGTGCGCGGCATAGAACTCGCCATCGGGCCAGCCGAACGCCACCCAGGAAATCGTGGGCTGGGCCTGCAACTGCGACAGGAACACGAATTTGCGCCGCTTCTCGTCGCGGATATCGAGCACCTTCTCGGTGATCAGCGCGCGCACGGCAATCGACGCCGAGCGGGCCTCGGTCGTGATCGACTGCAACTGATCCGCGACCGCCGCGACGATCTGGTCGTTGATGGTGTCGGCCAGCGTCTGGCTGACCTGATTGGCAGTGCGCCACCACAGCAAATGCACAACGATCGCGCTGACCACGATCGAGGTCAGCACGAGCGCGGAAATGGCGCTGCGGATTCCAATGCGCATCCGACCGTCCGGGGTTGGTTAACTCATTTGATACGGATCAAGCGGGCAATAAGTTACACACGGCCCTGTTACCGCAATAAACCCCTGCCTTGGGCGAAACCACTGGAATGTTGCCCTCGTACAGGCCAATAGGATAGACGACGAATTCCCTTAAGGAGAGGCCATGCACGACGTATCGGTCCCGGCGGCGGTTCTGGCAGGACTGATCAGCTTCCTGTCGCCCTGTGTGCTGCCTCTGGTGCCGCCCTATCTGGTCTATCTGACCGGCGCGACCATCGAGCATGTCGCCAACGACGAGACCCCGCAGGCCTCGCGGCGTGCGGTGATGAGTTCGGCGCTGATGTTCGTGCTCGGTTTCTCCACGGTGTTCGTGGCGCTCGGCGCCAGCGCAAGCCTGATCGGCGGGCTGATCCGCGCTTATTCCGCGGAACTGTCGATCCTTGCCGGCGTCATCATCATCATCATGGGCCTGCACTTCCTTGGCCTGACGCGGATCGGTTTCCTGATGCGCGAGGGACGGCTGCCGATCCCGAAACCCGTCGGGTTGTGGGGCGCCTATGTGATGGGCCTCGCTTTCGCGTTCGGCTGGACGCCCTGCATCGGGCCGATCCTCGCCGCCATACTCTCGGTCGCCGCGGCCGAGGCTACCGTCACCAAGGGCGCGATGCTGCTTGCCGTGTACTCGCTCGGGCTCGGCATTCCCTTCCTGCTGGCGGCGTTCGCCGTCGAGCAGTTCTCCGAACTGTTCATGCGGATGAAGAAGCATCTGGCGCGCGTCGAGCATGCGATGGGTGTGCTGATGGTGATCACCGGCATCGCCTTCCTCACCGGCTCCATTTCCAACATCAGCATCTGGCTGCTGGAGACCTTTCCCGCGCTGCAAAATTTCGGATAACGGTACGCAAATATTGCAAGAGGCCCCGTAACAAGCGGGCCCGCCCGCCCGAATTTCCTGCCAGGACGAGATTGCGGCCCGGCACCTTTTTGCGCGCGCCCCAAAATACTTCGAGAGGGTTTTGCCATGAATTCCATCGTCAATCTGCTGATCCTGCTGCCGGCGCACATCGCTTCCTATTTCGCCTGGGCGGGCCCGCTGATCATGCGCATCGTCGTCGGCTACACCTTCATGTGGAGCGGCTGGGGCAAGCTCAACAATTTGCCGCAGATCACGCAGAATTTCATCGAATGGGGCGTCATCTTTCCGAAGTTCATGACCCCCTTCGTATCGGGCGTGGAGTTCTTCGGCGGCATCATGCTGATCCTCGGCCTGTTCACCCGCATTCCAGCGGCGATGCTGGCCTTCACCATGCTGGTGGCGATCAAGTCGGCGAAATGGGACCATGTGGATTCGCTGGAGACGCTGCTCGGCTTCGAGGAAGCGACCTATTTCGCGGGCTTCCTGTGGCTCGCCATCGCAGGTCCCGGCGCCGCCTCGCTGGACCGGCTGCTGACAAACGCCGCCGGGCATCGCGAAGCGACGCCTTAGACTCTTGGTTGACGCGTTTTCTTCACGCGAACCGGTATCCACTTCGCTTGAAAACGCCTTGGCCTCACTTTCCCGTGACATCGCAGCCAGCCCTGAGCCGCAATCGGCGCTGGCCCGTAACTCCCCGATCATCCGCGGTCCGGGGAATGCCATGAAACTTGCTCGCATCGTTGCCATCGCCTTTGCCGCGCTCGCGGCCTCGCCTGTTTCAGCCAACGAAGTGAAGTGGAGCGACTGGAACGATGAATTGTTCAGCCGCGCCACGGCGGAAAAGCGCTTCGTCATTCTCGATCTCGAAGCGGTGTGGTGCCACTGGTGCCACGTGATGGAAAAGACAACCTACGCCGACCCCGAGGTACAGTTGCTGCTCGCGGAAAAATACATTCCGGTCCGCGTCGACCAGGACGCCAATCCGGACCTGTCGAGCCGCTATGGCGACTGGGGCTGGCCGGCCACCATCGTGTTCGGCCCCGACGGCAGCGAGATCGCCAAGATCAGGGGTTACATCGAGCCGCCGCGGATGCAGGCGCTCTTGAAGGCCATCATCGACGATCCCTCGCCCGGCCCCTCGGTTGGCGAAGCCTTTGAAGTCAAGCCCGCGACGTCCGCCTTCCTGGCCAAAGCGCAGCGCGAGGCGCTGACCAAGAACTACGACGAGTCCTATGAGGAAAAGCTCGGCGGCTGGGGCGAGGTGCAGAAATACATCGACGCCGACAGCATGGATCTCGCCATCAGCCGTGCCGAAGCCGGCGATGCCACCGCGACAAAACGTGCGCGGCAGACGCTGGACGCAGCGATCGCGCTGATCGATCCGGTGTGGGGCGGCGTGTTCCAGTATTCCGAGACCGGCTCGTGGCAGAAAGCGCATTTCGAGAAGATCATGTCGTTCCAGGCGCAATATTTGCGGCAGTACAGCCAGGCCTACGCGCTGTGGAAGGACGAGAAGCATCTTCGCGCCGCGCGTGACATCGAGCGCTATCTGGTGGCGTTCATGCAAGGCCCCGAGGGCGCGTTCTATGTCAGCCAGGACGCCGATCTCGATCACGACACCGACGGCCACAAATATTACGCGCTTGCCGATGCCGAACGCCGCAAGCTCGGCATGCCCCGCATCGACAAGAATCTCTATGCGCGGGAAAACGGCTGGGCGATCTCCGGTCTCACCGCGTATTACAATGTCAGCGGCGACGCCAAGGCGCTTGATAGCGCGGAGCGCGCGGCGAAGTGGGTGCTGGCCAGCCGCGCACGGGGCGATGGCGGCTTCGATCACGGCCCCAAGGATCGCGGCGGACCGTTCATCGGCGACACGCTCGCGATGGGACAGGCGTTTCTCGATCTCTATGCCGCAACGGGAGATCGCAACTGGCTGACATCGGCGGCAAAGGCCGGCGATTTCGTCGCGACGTTCCGCGATGAGGCCGGCGGCTTCTTCACGTCGAGAAAATCGGAGGCCAAGACCGGCGTGTTTGCAAAACCGGCAAAACTGCTCGAGGACCAGGTGCAGGTCGCGCGCTTCATGAACATGCTCAATCGCTATTACGGCAGCGAAGCGTATCGCGAGCAGGCCTCGCATGCGATGCGTTATCTCGCAAGCGCCTCGGCGGAATTGATGCGTCCGCTGCCCGGCGTGCTGCTCGCCGACGAGGAGCTCGCGATCGAGCCCACCCATGTGACTGTCGTCGGCCGCAAGGATGACAAACGGGCGCAGGCGCTGCACGCCTTGGCGCGCGCCCTGCCCGCCCGCTACAAGCGGCTCGAATGGCTGGACCTGCGCGAAGGCAAACTGCCCAATCCCGATGTCGAATATCCCGATCTCGGTGAGCCCGCAGCGTTCGCGTGCAGCAACCGCATTTGCTCGTTCCCGTCCTTCAACGCCGAAGAACTCGCGGCGACAGTCAAGCAAATGGCGAAGCTGAAACCGCAGCGATCGGCGATGAATTGAAGGAAATGGCCTGTCAGCATGACTGACCGAAAACTCCCCGCCGGCGCAATGAATACTCCAGCCGGGCTGGTGATAGAGACGGGCGGACTACGGGAGGCGTGGTTTCGAAAATATTCTCGCGAAAGAGTGTAACCGAACCGCGTTGTATCCCGTAGCTGCTAATCGGGTTGCGCATTCGTCGAAGCAGCTTCGGCCTCCGCGAGGCCGTTGCGGGTGAATGC
Source organism: Bradyrhizobium sp. (assembly GCA_021732175.1). GTDB lineage: Bacteria > Pseudomonadota > Alphaproteobacteria > Rhizobiales > Xanthobacteraceae > Bradyrhizobium. Next base: position 1,106 of record JAKFVP010000431.1, on the reverse strand, counting down.
GTGTCCTTCGTTGTGAGGCTCTCCGATCGGAGGAGGCTCACGGCGTCACTGTGTCGTCAACATTCCATCGAGGAGAACGTCATGAAGTTGGATTCCAAATCGGGTACTACGCTTGCTGCCGCTGCTGCCACGCTGTTCCTTGCCGGGGCCGTCGTGTCGACCGTGTCCACGCCCGCGGACGCCGCCCAGGGCAAGTGCATGGCCGCGAACGCCTGCAAGGGCCAGAGCGCCTGCAAGGGCGCATCGAATTCCTGCAAGGGCATGAACGCCTGCAAGGGTCAGGGCTTCTCGATGGCGTCGGAATCCGCCTGCAAGGCCAAGGGCGGTGCGTTCGTCAAGGGCTGATAGCCCGATATTTCCGGTTTCAGAGGCCCGGCGCCATGCCGGGCCTCCTTTTGGTACAATTGCCGCGAAAAAAATTCTTACGGCGGCGTAACCAGGCCGCGATTTGGTTCGTAGCTCTGCCAGGTGCAGGCGCTGGCCGGGCACCTTCATCAGTCCCCCTTGGAGGAGAACCCCATGAAGATGACGTCAAAATCCGGTGCCGCGCTTGCCGCCGCTGCCGCCACCCTGTTCCTGGCCGGCGCTACCCTGTCGACCACGACGGCCTATGCCGCCGACGAAGGCAAGTGCGTCGGCGCCAATGCCTGCAAGGGTCAGAGCGCCTGCAAGGGCGCTTCCAACGCCTGCAAGGGCCAGAATGCCTGCAAGGGTCAGGGCTTCTCGGCCATGACCAAGGAGAAGTGCGCCGCCGCCAAGGGCAAGTTCACGCCGTCCTAGGCTGCCGCCAAGGGAACGGGGGTCCGGTAGGCCGGGCCCCTGTTTCGTGTTAGTTTTTTGCGTATCGCATGCAGCTGAAGCGGAACCGGATGAACGTCGCGAGCAGATTGCCAGAGACTTCGCGAGGCGATGGCCCGCTGCAATCGGCCAAGCCGCCATTCCTCGGCTTCGGCCTCGGACTGCGTCACCAGCATTATGACGAGATTCTCGAAGGCCATCCGCCGGTCGACTGGTTCGAGATCATCAGCGAAAACTACATGGTGCCGGGCGGCCAGCCGCTGCAGACGCTGGAGAAGATCCGCGCCCGCTATCCGCTTGTCATGCAC
>JAKFVP010000345.1 GCA_021732175.1 Bradyrhizobium sp. | reverse complement strand
TGCCGAGGCCAAGCAGCGACAGTGCTCCGAGCACGAGCGCCATGGCATTGTTGATGGTGGGCTGGTTGCCGGCAAATCCTGCGGTGAATTGCGCAAAGAGAGTCGAGCCGATGCCGACGATGACGGCCAGCACTAAAACCTTGACGCCCGAGGAGATCACGTTGCCCAGAACCCGTTCGGCGGCGAAGGCGGTTTTGCCGAACAGGCCGAACGGGATCAGCACGAACCCTGCCAAAGTGGTCAGCTTGAATTCAATGAGCGTGATGAAGAGCTGAATGGCCAGAATAAAGAAGGCGAGCAGCACGACGATCCAGGCAAACAGCAGGACCGCGATCTGGACAAAGTTTTCGAAGAAGCTGACATAACCCAGCAAGCCTGAGACCGACTCGAGAATCGGCCGTCCAGCATCAAGGCCGACCTGGGCGATCTTTCCCGGCTTCAAGAAATCGGCTGAGGAAAGACCCGTGCCAGAGGCTTTCAGACCCAAACCAGCAAAACTTTCAAAGATGGTGCGGGCCAGGCTATTCCAATTGCCAATTAGAAAGGCGAAGACGCCGACAAAGAGACTCTTCCTGACAAGGCGCGCCAGGATGTCCTCGCCCGCGCCCCATGCCCAAAACAGGCCGGCCAGCGTGAGATCGATGGCCGCCAGCGTCGTGGCGAGATATCCGACTTCACCTCCGAGCAGCCCGAAGCCGGAATCGATGTAGCGGGTAAAGGTTTCCAGGAACTGGTCGATGATGCCCGTGCCGCTCATCGCCTACTTCTTTCCAGACTGCGGAACTGAATCGTGCGACCCGAGCCTGGGCGCGCCGTCGTGCTCAGAGGGGATGAACAATGGCGATTTGCCGTGAGAGCCGGTGTTTTCCTGGGACGTTGGAGATGTCTGCTCGAGGAATTGACGGCGTTTCTCAGCCCAGGCCTTGCGGCATTCCGACAGAGCCTCTTCCTGCTCTGAGGTCACGGAGCGGCACAGCGCGAGTTTTGCCGCCCGTGGATCGGACATCTGGTCAGAGGACGTCGGAGACATGGCTTCGTTTTCCTCGTCGCGCAGGCGTATCGCGCAGGCCGCGATGATAAGGACGATGAGCACCATGGCTGCCACCACCGGCAGCCGTTCGAGCGTTATGTTCTTCATCGGTGAAACATCTGAACGGTTGTAGATTGGTAGCCCTGGCCCGGGATCAGGAACCGACGCAGCTGCTCCCTGCTCTGGTCTTGTGCTGCGGCATGCTGGGCAGACTCCAGGTTTTGTGCGCGCCCATGGGCGGCGATGACGGCGGTCAGATCCGCGAGCTGCTGGGCTTGCAGAGCCAAAAGCTGATTGCCGGCCTGGCTCGCCTGCAACGCGCCGGTCGCTAGCTGACTCGCGGTGACCAGCGCTGACATTTGAGTGCGGTTGGTATCGAGGTTGCCGACGACCGTGGCCTGCGTCCGCATGGCGTCCTGCAGGCCGGCCATAGCGTTCTGCCAGCGCGTTTGCGCGTTCGCGATCAGCGCTTGATCGGAAGCATTTGCTGATGCCGGCGCGTAGGTCGTCGAGAATGCGCGATCGATCTGCCCGATGTCGTAGGCGATGCGCTGGGCCTGCGCGAGCAATTGCTGCGTACGCTGAATCGACCGTTCGAGCTGCAACAACGATGAGAACGGTAGCGTTGCCAGGTTCTTGGCCTGGTTAACGAGCATCTGCGCCTGATTCTGCAGAGACACGATCTGGTTGTTGATCTGCTGCAGGCTGCGAGCGGCTGTAAGCACGTTTTGTGCATAGTTATCGGGATCAAAAACAACCAACTGCGCCGACGCAGGCCTCAAGCTGACGGCAACGGTGATCGTGATCATGCTGGCGGTGGCGAGACGGTAGAGGCGGTTCATTTGGAAGCCTCCAGTTCGTCGAGATGCGGGATGAGGTCGGTCGCCCAGGAGATGTCGCGCGCCCTGAGCCAGCCGCGCACAAAGTCCTCACGGCCATGTTCAGCAAGGACTTGTTCGATAAGGGCCTGGTCGGATTTGGAGGAAGCGGCGCTAAAGGCCAGCGCGACCTCGCCGAGACCGAGCTCGAACAGGCGATTGCCCCGGCGCGACTGACAGTAATAGTCGCGCTTCGGCGTTGCGCGCGCCAAGATATCGATTTGCCGGTCGTTAAGCCCAAAGCGTCGATAGATTGCTGTGATTTGTGGCTCCATGGCGCGGTCGTTGGGCAACAAAATGCGCGTCGGGCAGCTCTCGATGATAACAGGCGCGATCGCGGAGCTATCGATGTCAGCCAATGACTGGGTGGCGAAAATGACGGAGGCGTTCTTCTTGCGAAGGGTTTTCAGCCACTCACGCAGTTGACCGGAAAACCCTTCATCATCGAGCGCAAGCCATCCTTCATCGATGATGAGCAGAGTTGGCCGGCCATCAAGCCGTGCTTCAATACGGTGGAACAGATAGGAAAGGACTGCCGGCGCGACGGCGGTGCCGATCAGCCCGTCGGTCTCGAAGACCTGGACGGATGCATCGCCAAGGCGTTCGAATTCTGCATCGAGAAGCCTGCCATATGGCCCCCCAAGGCAATATGGCTGGAGGGCCTGCTTCAAAGCATTCGACTGAAGAAGAACGCAAAGGCCCGTGAGGGTCCTCTCCCCGATCGGTGCTGACGCAAGCGATGTCAGTGCCGACCACAGATGATCCTTGTTTTCCGGCGTGACTTCGACCCTTTCACGGCCGAGGATCGCGGTGATCCACTCCGCTGCCCAAGCGCGCTCCGTTGGTTCGTCAATTGCCGCTAGCGGCTGAAGCTCCACGAACTCCGCGGTTTCGCCGGAGAGCACGCCGCCGATGTCATGCCAATCACCGCCCATGGCAATCGTGGCGGCGCGCAATGAACAGCCAAAATCGAATGCAAAGATCCGAGATTGGGGATAACGGCGGAACTGCAATGCCATCAACGCCAACAGCACCGATTTACCGGCGCCCGTCGGTCCCACCACCATCGTATGTCCGACATCGCCGACGTGAAGCGAGAACCGGAATGGAGTGGATCCCTCCGTCCTGGCCAGGAACAGGGCTGGCGCCTTGAAATGATGGTCCCTCGCTTCGCCAGCCCACACCGCGGACAGCGGGATCATATGCGCCAAGTTCAGGGTCGAGATCGGCGGCTGCCGCACGTTGGCATAGACGTGTCCGGGTAGGCTGCCGAGCCAGGCCTCGACCGCGTTGACCGTCTCGATCATGCAGGTGAAATTCCGCCCCTGGATCACCTTTTCGACGAGACGAAGCTTCTCGTCGGCGGTAGCAGGATCGGTGTCCCAGACCGTGATTGTCGCCGTGACAAAGGTCTGCCCGATTTGACCCGAGCCAAGTTCCTGCAGTGCGGCGTCGGCATCTATCGCCTTGTTATTGGCATCGGTGTCGAGGAGCGTAGATGCCTCGTTGGTCATCACCTCCTTCAGAATTGCGGCCACTGATTTGCGTTTGGCGAACCATTGCCGTCTGATCCTGGTCAGAAGTCTTGTCGCATCCGCCTTGTCCAGCATGATTGCCCGGGTCGACCAGCGATAGGCGAAGGCAAGGCGGTTCAGGTCGTCGAGAATCCCGGGCGCCGTCGCCGTCGGAAACCCGACGATGGTCAGGACGCGCAAATGCGCTGAGCCCAGCATCGGCTCGAGGCCACCAGTCAGCGGCCGATCGGCAAGCAGCGCATCGAGATACATCGGGATCTCGGGCACCCTGACCCAGTGCCGCTTGGTCGAGACCGTCGAGTGCAGGTAGGTCAGCGTTGCCTCGTCGTCGAGCCAGGCGCACTCAGGCATGAAGCCTTCGACGAGCTGCAGCACGCGACTGGTTCTGTCGATGAAACCGCGGAGGATCTCGCGCGCATCGGCATCAACGGTGCGGTTGCTACCTTCGTAAAGCAGCCGTTCCGCTCTCGCTGTGCTCTCGGCCGGCGGCAGATAAAGAAATGTCAGGAAATAACTCGACTCGTAGTGGACGCCGGCTTCTTCGAATTGCGCTCTCCGCTCCGTATCGACCAGGGCCGAGGCGACGTCCGGAAAGGTATTGGGCGGATAAGCCCCCGCCGAATGGCGCTGGGCTTCGACAAAGACTGCCCAGCCGGATTCGAGCCGGCGCAGTGCGTTGTTGAGGCGGCCAGCAACAGCAACAAGCTCTGCCGGCACTGCGCTATCGAGGTCCGGTCCCCGAAATCTTGCCGTGCGCTGGAACGACCCGTCCTTGTTCAGGATGATTCCTTCATCGACAAGGGCTGCCCACGGCAGAAAATCGGCGAGCCGGGTACTGGAACGGCGGTATTCCGCAAGATTCATCATTTAAGACCTCACGTGTTGAGATGACCGGGGATACGGAGGTGCCGGCGGACAACCTCGACAAAGTCAGGGTCGCGCTTGGCGGCCCAGGCGGCGACCGTGTGGCCAACGAACCAAAGCAGGAGGCCGGCGACCCAAAGCCGCAGGCCGATGCCAAAGGCGGCAGCCAGCGTGGCGTTAACGATGGCGATAGACCGTGGCGCGCCGCCGATCAGGATCGGCTCGGTCAGCGCGCGATGTACCGGCGTCACGAAGCCTGGGATCTCACCATCCATCAGATCGTCACGCCGCCGCCAAACGAGAAAAATGACAGAAAGAAGCTCGAGGCGGCAAAGGCGATCGACAGGCCGAACACGATCTGGATCAGCCTGCGGAAGCCACCCGACGTGTCGCCGAACGCGAGCGATAGTCCGGTGACGATGATGATGATGACGGCGATGATCTTGGCGACCGGTCCTTCAACCGATTGCAGTATCTGGTTGAGTGGCTGCTCCCACGGCATGTTGGAGCCGGCGGCCTGGGCCGTACTGGCGGTCATGACGACCGTTGCGAATATCGCGGTAGCGACGAAGTCGCGCCCGCGAAGCAGAGTGATACTCATGATTGGTCCCCTATTGCTGTCAGGCTGTAGTCGCCGGAAGTTCCGAGTCCTGTGACGCTAATGAGTTCGGCCAAACGGCGATCGGCGCCGCGTCCGGACAGGACGGCGATCACGTCGATGGTTTCCGCGATCAGCGCGCGCGGCACCGTGACAACAGCTTCCTGGATCAGTTGCTCGAGCCGGCGCAGCGCGCCAAGCGCCGTGCCGGCGTGGATGGTGCCGATGCCGCCGGGATGGCCGGTCCCCCAGGCTTTGAGCAAATCGAGCGCCTCGCCGCCTCGCACCTCTCCTATCGGGATGCGATCAGGCCGCAGGCGAAGCGATGACCGCACGAGATCCGATAGCGAGACCACGCCGTCCTTGGTACGAAGCGCGACAAGATTTGGCGCCGTGCACTGAAGCTCTCGCGTGTCCTCGATCAGAACGACACGATCCGAGGTCTTGGCGACCTCCGCCAGGAGTGCGTTGGTCAGCGTCGTCTTGCCGCTGGAGGTGCCGCCTGCCACAAGAATATTCTTGCGGGCTTCGACCGCGCCTTTGAAAGCGCTGGCCTGGCCCGAAGTCATGATTCCGGCG
>JAKFVP010000291.1 GCA_021732175.1 Bradyrhizobium sp. | reverse complement strand
CGGCTGCTCCGGCGGCACGATCTCGACCCGCATCAGCTGCGCGGTGACCCCTTCACGCAGATTGGCGGTCATGGTCTCGAACAGGTTGAAGGCTTCCGACTTGTATTCCTGCAAGGGATCGCGCTGGCCGTAGCCGCGCAGCCCAATGACCTGGCGCAGATGGTCGAGCATGATCAGATGCTCGCGCCAGAGATGGTCGAGCGTCTGCAACAGGATGGTCTTCTCGACGTAACGCATCACGTCGGGACCCCACTGCGCGACCTTGGCCGCCATGTGCTCGTCAACACGCTGTTCGATGCGGGCGAGCATTTCCTCGTCGGCGATGCCCTCTTCCTTGGCCCATTCGTCGACCGGCAGCTCGATGCCGAGCACGCGGTTGAGTTCGTCCTTCAGGCCTGCGACATCCCACTGCTCGGCGTAGGCGTGCTCGGGGATGTGCTTGGCGACGACGTCGTCGACATAGGCATGACGCATGTCGGTGATCGTTTCGGCGACACTGTCGTCCTTCATCAGGTCGACGCGCTGCTCGAAGATCACCTTGCGCTGGTCGTTCTGGACGTTGTCGAACTTCAGGAGGTTCTTGCGGATGTCGAAGTTGCGCGCCTCGACCTTCTGCTGCGCCTTTTCCAGCGCCTTGTTGATCCAGGGATGGATGATGGCCTCGCCTTCCTTCAGGCCAAGCCGTTGCAGCATGGAATCCAGACGGTCGGAGCCGAAGATCCGCATCAGATCGTCTTCCAGCGACAGGAAGAATTTCGAGCGGCCGGGGTCGCCCTGACGGCCGGAACGGCCGCGCAGCTGGTTATCGATGCGGCGGGATTCGTGGCGCTCGGAGCCGATGATGTAGAGGCCGCCGGGCTTCTGTTCGGTGCGCGCGGGCTTTGCGCCCTTCGCAGGTTCGATCTCGACGGATTCCTCGGCCTTCAGCACGATCTCGCGGAAGCGCTCGATGTCGGCCTTGATCTGCTCGATGCGTCTGGCCTTCTCGGCCTCGTCGGTAATGTTCGCCGTCTCCTGCTGGATGCGCATGTCCAGCGAGCCGCCGAGCTTGATGTCGGTGCCGCGGCCGGCCATGTTGGTGGCGATGGTGATCGCGCCGGGCACGCCGGCTTCGGCGACGATATAGGCCTCCTGCTCGTGGAAGCGCGCGTTCAGCACCGCGAACAATTTTGCCGGCTTGCCGGCGCGGGCCGCTGCGTACAGCTTCTCCATCGCATTTTCGTTGCCGAATTCGATCTGCTTGTAGCCGTGCTTCTTCAGATAGTCAGCCAGCACCTCGGACTTCTCGATCGAGGCCGTGCCGACCAGTACCGGCTGCAGCCGCTTGTTGGCGCGTTCGATCTCGGCGAGGATTGCAGCGTATTTCTCGTTCTGGGTGCGGTAGACCTCGTCGTCCTCGTCGAGACGCGCGACCTGTACGTTGGTCGGGATCTCCACAACCTCGAGCTTGTAGATGTCGAACAGTTCGTCGGCTTCGGTCGCCGCCGTGCCGGTCATGCCGGCGAGCTTCTCGTACATCCGGAAATAATTCTGGAAGGTGATGGAGGCGAGCGTCTGGTTCTCGGGCTGGACCTGGACATGCTCCTTGGCTTCCAGCGCCTGGTGCAGGCCTTCCGAATAGCGGCGGCCGGGCATCATGCGGCCGGTGAACTCGTCGATGATCACGACCTCGCCGTCGCGGACGATGTAGTCCTTGTCGCGGGTGAACAGCGAATGGGCGCGCAGCGCCTGGTTGACGTGGTGCACGACGGAGACGTTCTCGGCGTCGTAGAGCGAGTCGCTCTTGAGCTGGCCGGCATCGCGCAGCAGCACTTCGATCTTCTCCATGCCGCCTTCGGTCAGGGTCACCGTGCGCTGCTTCTCGTCGACCTCGTAGTCGGTCTTCTTCTCCAGCCGCGGCATGAAGGTGTCGATGGTGTTGTAGAAGTCAGAGCGGTCGTCGAGCGGGCCGGAGATGATCAGCGGCGTGCGCGCCTCGTCGATCAGGATGGAGTCGACTTCGTCGACGATGGCGTAGAAGTGGCCGCGCTGGACCATGTCCTCCAGGCGGTACTTCATGTTGTCGCGCAGATAGTCGAAGCCGTATTCGTTGTTGGTGCCGTAGGTGATGTCGCAGGCATAGGCCGCCTTGCGCTCGGCATCGTCGAGGCCGTGCACGATGACGCCGGTGGTCATGCCGAGGAAGGAATAGATCTGGCCCATCCAGCCGGCGTCGCGGCGGGCGAGGTAGTCGTTGACGGTGACGACATGAACGCCGCGGCCGGCGAGCGCGTTGAGGTACACCGCAAGGGTCGCAACCAGCGTCTTGCCTTCGCCGGTCTTCATCTCGGCGATGTCGCCCTCATGCAGCACCATGCCGCCGATCAACTGCACGTCGAAATGGCGCTGGCCGAGCGTGCGCTTGGCGGCCTCGCGGACGGTGGCGAAGGCCGGCACCAGGATGTCGTCGAGCGACTTGCCCTCGGCGAGTTCCTTGCGGAATTCCCCGGTGCGCGCTTTCAGCGCCTCGTCGGAGAGCTTCTCCAGCTCGCCCTCGAGGGCGTTGATGGCGTTGACGCGGGGTTGGTAGCCCTTGACCCGGCGGTCGTTGGGGGTGCCGAAGAGCTTGCGGGCGAGCGCGCCGATCATGCGTAAGTCCTGTTCCTGCGGTCCCGCAGTGTCGTCCTGATGTGGTCCGGATTACCCATCAACTCACCGTGACGCGTCGCGGTGCCATTCCGGTGGCGAGGGGTTATCCGCCAAATGAGTGGGAAACGGGTAGTCCAAGGTTCAACGGCAAAAACGCCAGCAAAATAAACGCCATCGCCGCCGAAACGTTGCGGCAGAGATATGGCCGGGCCGGGGCGATGTCAACGTGGCCCGAGCGCGCCTTGCGGGCGCGCCGAATGTCAGGAAATTCATCATTTTGACAGGTTTTTCGCGTTGCCAAGCCCCCTCGATTGGGCGAGTGTCCCGCCGCCCCCATAGCCCTCAAGTTTCAAGGATTTTGCATGACCACCTCGTTTCCGGAAACGAAAACCGGCCTGCGTCTCGGCTTTGCCGCGGCCGCCGGAGCCTGCGCCATTTTGGCCCTGATCGCCGGCTCGCCCGCGCGGGCCGAGGACAAGGTGCTGGCCAAGGTCAACGGGGTGGAGATCAAGGAGAGCGACGTCGCGCTCGCCGAGGAGGAGCTCGCGCCGTCGCTGCAGCAGATGGACCCGGCCAGCCGCAAGGACAACGTGCTGGGCTTCCTGATCGATTTGCAGATCGTGGCCAAGGCGGCCGAAGACAAGAAGATCGAGAATACCGACGACTTCAAGAAGCGCGTGTCGTTCGCCCGCAAGCGGCTGATGATGGACAGCCTGCTCGCCGCCGAGGGCAAGGCCGCGACCACCGAAGAGGCCATGAAGAAGGTCTATGAGGAGGCCGCCAAGCAGATCACCAGCGAGGTCGAGGTGCGGGCACGCCACATCCTGGTCGAGACCGAGGACGAGGCCAAGGCCGTGGTCGAGGAGCTGAAGAAGGGCGCCGACTTCGCCGAACTCGCCAAGAAGAAATCGAAGGACCCGGGCGCTTCCGACGGCGGCGACCTCGGCTTCTTCACCAAGGACCAGATGGTGCCGGAATTCTCCGCAATCGCCTTCACGCTGGAGCCGGGCAAGATCTCCGACCCCGTGAAGTCGCAGTTCGGCTGGCACGTCATCAAGGTCGAGGAAAAGCGCAACCGCGCGGCTCCGCCGATCGATCAGGTCAAGGGCCAGATCGAGACCTATGTGACGCGCAAGGCGCAGGCCGACTATGTCGCCAAGCTGCGCGAAACCGCCAAGGTCGAGCGGCTGGACAAGCCGGCCGAGCCCGCGGCCAAGCCGGAAGCCGCCAAGGACGCGCCGAAGCCGTCCGACTCCAAGATGGCGCCCGCGAAGAAGTAAGCCGTCACAAATCGGCAAAATTTACGGGGTGGGGTGAGATATCGCCCCACCCCGTTTTGCGCGTTCTACTCAACAGGAAACAGCAACACTCGCGTCTCCTGATCCAGATTTGGCCCCCATGCGTCCCCACATCGTCATCATCGGTGCTGGCATATCGGGCTTGAGCGCTGCCATCACCATAGGCGAGGGTGTCGATCCCTTGATCGCGACCGGCAAGCTCGATGCGCGGCCGGAGATGACGATCATCGACGCCGCGGACTGGATCGGCGGCCGCGCGCGGACCGATGTCCTGTCCACCGGTGTTTCGGTCGACGCAGGGCCGCACTGGTTCCATGGCGGCGCGAAAAATCCGTTCTACAAATGGGCCCACGACCGGAACTACGATCTCGGGACGGTCAGCATCGACACCGCGACGCGGCGCTTCAACGTATCCGCCGACGGCGCCATCAAGCCGGAGCAGCGCGAATGGCGATGAACCGGTTGTTCGAGATATATTCGATCTGGAAGGCGCAGCATCCGGACGAGGACATCTCGTTGCGGCAACTGGCGGAGGCGTCGAAGTCGCGGGTGATCGTCGCCGTGGCGGAGGAGCGCGCCGCCAACTGGATGGCGGTGGACAGCGCCGCGCAGGTCTCGAGCGACGAATTCTGGGGCGACGATGCCGGTTCCGGCGGGATGCAGCTGCAGGAAGGCATCGGGAAGCTCGTCGCCGCCATGACCGGCGAGGCGCAGTACTACAAGGCCGACATCCAGACCCGCCGTATCGTGCAGGCGGTCAAGAAGGTCAAAGGACGCCTCCATATCGTGACCGACAAGGATACAATCGAAGCCGACTACGTCGTCAGCACCTTGTCCGTCGGTGCGTTGAAGTCGGGCAGCATCCAGTTCGACAGAGGCGTCCGCTCGCAATTGGACCCGATCCTCGCGGGTATGACGGCGGCTAGAATGACCAAGATTTTCGTGCCGCTGCGGCCCGAATTCTTCGACCAGCACAACATCGCCCCCGACACGTTCGTGACGATCTACGACCGGCGTCACGCCTGGCTGCTGCATCTGCGCACCGACGGCAAGCCGCTGGTGACGATCTTCGCGTCGGCTGCGATGTCGGAACTGGTGGAAAGATCGAACTACGCGGATATCGAGGAGCAGATGCTCGACCTGCTCGAGCGCGTAGACCAGCCGAACCTGAGCGGCGTGCGCGACAACCTCGAAGGCCGCATCCACATCACTGACTGGACGACCAACGCCTACTTCCTCGGCGCCTACTCGGCGATGCTCCCCGGCGTCAAGCGGCGTAACCCGCTGGTGGTCGGCAATCTGATCTTCGCAGGCGAAGCGTTCGTGCAGAATTTGAAAAAGAGCCCGAGCCAGATGACGGGGGCATGGGAGTCGGGCCGGATCGCGGGCAAGAAGATTCTGACGAAGCTGACGCTGGCGGCAAGGACCGAAACGGTCGCCACGAGCTTGGCATAGTTCCATGCGCGGCCCAGGGACATCGCGAACGGTCGGGAGAGGCTCGCAGGGCATGAAATGAGCTTCGGGGTGGGGTGAAGTCACCTCGCTGTCGCATTCCCCCCTCT
>JAKFVP010000290.1 GCA_021732175.1 Bradyrhizobium sp. | reverse complement strand
GGCCAAGGCCAGCCGCCATGCCAAGAACAATCCGCTTGCCGTGTTTCGCAAGGTTGCGAAACACGGCAAGCGGATTGTTCTTGGCATGGCGGCTGGCCTTGGCCCGGACCTTGGCGAAGGCCGACAGCGGCGTGCCGTACTTCTTCATGTGGCTGAGGCCCGCGCCGCCGAAATAGCGCAGCGCGAGCGGCACGCCGGGCGCATCGACCAGCTTGTCGGCCGCGGCATCGAATTCATCGAAGGCGCTGGGGCGATCGGTGAAGACGGCGCCGAGCGCGCCGGGCTTCATCTGCTCGAAGCCGAGCGCCATCACGCAATCCGCGGCACCGGATTCGATTGCCTGCCGCGCCAGGAACAGCGCGGTGGAGCCGGTCGAGCAGTTGTTGTTGACGTTGACGATCGGGATGCCGGTCATGCCGACCGGATAGAGCGCGCGTTGCCCGCAGGTGGAGTCGCCATAGACATAGCCGACATAGGCTTGCTGCACCTTGCCGTAGTCGATGCCGGCATCCTTGAGCGCCAGCGCCGCGGCTTCCGCGCCCATCACATGATACGGCGCGTTGGCGCCGGGCTTGACGAAGGGGATCATGCCGACACCGGCGACGGTGGTTCGCGCGCTCATCGCTTCCTCCAAAAATTACCCACTGGACTGTTTCTTACCCATGGGTAATATACGGGACACGCCAAACCAGAGTCAACGCCGCAAAGCTCCTTGAAAATGGACGGATCGCCCTCCTCCGCTACCCCGCAGTCGCCCTGGACGCCGTTCGAAAGCCGCCGCCGCGCCCGCGACGAGAAGCGCGAGGCGGTGCTGCGCACGGCGGTGCAGCTCTTTCTCGAGCAGGGCTATCACGGCACCACGCTCAACGACGTCGCCGAGCGGCTCAACATCACCAAGCCGGCGCTGTACAATTATTTCCGCGGCAAGGACGAGATTCTCTACGAGTGCTGGGCGATCGGGCACGAGCGCGTCGACGACTGCATCGCTGAAATCAATTCAAGCGACGGCTCGGGGGTGGCCAAGCTGCGCAAGCTGATCGTGCGCTATGCCGAGGTGATGACGACCGACTACGGCAAGAGCCTGGTCCGTTTCGACGTCCGTGACCTCACCGACCACAACAGGAAGCTGGTCCAGGCTTCGAAACGCAAGATCGACCGGGCTTTCCGTGCTTATATCAAGGACGGCATCGCCGACGGCTCGATCAGGCCGTGCGACGTCAAGCTGTCGGCCTTTGCCATCGCGGGTTCGCTGAACTGGATCGGCCACTGGTACCAGCCTGGCGGCGCCCTGCCCGCCGAGGAGATCGCGAGCGAGTTCGCGATCCGCCTCACCGAAGGACTGGCGACAAAATCATCAAGGAAGAAGGCGGGGAAACCGCCGGCAAGAGTGAAACGCGTGCGAGGAGGAAGCCGATGAACATCACCCATGGCCTGCGTCGTGCATTGCAGATCAACCCGAACGGCCTTGCCATCGTCTGTGGCAACAGGCGCAAGAACTGGCGCGAGGTCGGCGACCGCGTGGCGCGGCTCGCCGCCGGGATCCGCGCGCTGGGAGCAGTGCCCGGCGACCGCGTTGCGGTGCTGTCGCTGAATTCCGACCGTTATCTCGAGCTTTATCTCGCCGCCGGCTGGTCCGGCACCGTGATCGTGCCGCTCAATATACGCTGGAGCCCGCTCGAAAATGAGGACGCCATGCGCGATTGCCGCGCCGGGATCCTGTTCGTCGACAAGGCGTTCGCGCCCGTGGGCACAGCGCTTGCCAAGGCGATCCCCGGGCTGAAGCTGGTCTATGCCGATGATGGCGAGACGCCTGAAGGCATGGACAATTACGAGAAGCTGATCGAGCGCAGTGCGCCGATGCCGGATGCCATGAGAGAGAGCGGCGACCTCTGCGGCATCTTCTATACCGGCGGCACCACGGGCCGTTCCAAGGGCGTCATGCTCAGCCATGGCAATCTGATGGTGAATGCGCTCAATGCGCTCGGCGAAGGCATGTGGCCGAGCAGCACGACCTATCTGCACGCCGCCCCGATGTTCCACCTCGCCAACGGCGCGGCCATGTATTCGGTGCTGCTCAGTGGCGGCTCCAATGTGGTCATCCAGGGCTTTACACCCGACGGTGTCGCGGCGGCGATCCAGAACAATCGCGTCACCGACGTGCTGCTGGTGCCGACCATGATCCAGATGTTCGTCGATCACCCCAAGCTCGGCGACTACGACCTGTCGTCGCTCAGGGGCATTGCCTATGGCGCCTCCGTGATCAGCGATGCCGTGCTCAGCCGCGCCATGAAGGCACTGCCCAATGTGCAGTTCACCCAGGCCTACGGCATGACCGAGTTGTCGCCATGCGCGACCTTCCTGCACTGGAAGGAGCATATCGGCGAGGGCCGCGCCAAGGGCCGGCATCGCGGCGCCGGCCGCGCCACGCTCGGCTGCGAGATCAAGATCGTCGATGCCGACGACAAGGTCGTGCCGACGGGCACCGTTGGCGAGATCGCGGTGCGCGGCGACAATGTCATGATGGGCTATTGGGAACGGCCGGAGGAAACCGCAAAGGCCATCATCGACGGCTGGATGCACACCGGCGACGGCGGCTACATGGACGAGGATGGCTTCATCTACGTGGTCGACCGCGTCAAGGACATGATCATCTCCGGCGGCGAGAACGTCTATTCCGCCGAGGTGGAGAATGCGCTGGCGCAGCATGCTGCGGTGGCGCAATGCGCCGTGATCGGCATCCCCAACGAGCGCTGGGGCGAGCAGGTCCACGCCGTCGTGGTCACGAAGCCCGGCGCAAAGGCGAGTCCGGAAGAGCTGATGGAGTTCTGCAAGACGCTGATCGCCGGCTACAAATGCCCGCGCAGCGTCGAGATATCGGACAAGCCGCTGCCGCTCTCCGGCGCCGGCAAGATCCTCAAGCGCGAGTTGCGCAAGCCGTTCTGGGAGAATCGCGAGCGCCGGGTGAGTTGATCGCTGCTTGCCGCTACAGCCTAAATCGCGATAGACCTCATGCAACAATGTGAGGAAACGCATGAAGGCCGTCGTCGTCGAGAAGTATGATGCCATCGACAATATCCCGCTGAAGGACATTGCCGTGCCGGAGGTTTCGTCCGGACAGGTGCGCGTCAAGATTCAGGCGGCGAGCATCGGCTTTGTCGACGGGCTGAAGGTGCAAGGTCTCTACCAGACCAAGGATGCCCTGCCCTTTACGCCGGGCACCGAATTTGCCGGCACCATCGATGCGGTCGGCGAAGGCGTCGGCGGGCTCGCGCCGGGACAACCTGTCATGGGCATGACGCGCTCCGGCGCGCTTGCCGAATACATCGCCGTCCCGGCGGGGGCAGTGACCGCAATTCCCGATGGGATCGCGCCCGAGGTCGCCGCCGCCTTCCGCGCCAACTACCTCACCGCGCTCTATGCACTCGCCGAACGCGGTTCGCTCAAATCGGGCGAAATCCTGCTGGTGCTTGGCGCGGCCGGCGGCGTCGGCATTGCCGCCGTTCAAATCGGCAAGCTGCTGGGCGCCCGCGTCATCGCAGCGGCCTCGACGGAGGAGAAACGCAAGTTTGCTGCCAGCTACGGCGCCGACGCCACGATCGACTACACGCAGACCAATTGGCGCGATGCGTTGAAGGAGCTGACCGGCGATCACGGCGCGGATGTGATCTACGATCCCGTCGGCGGCGAGGTCTCGGTGCAGGCGTTCCGCTCGATCGCATGGAACGGCAGGCATGTCGTGGTCGGATTCGCTGCCGGAAAGATTCCGGCCCTGCCCTTCAACCTGCCGCTCCTGAAAGGCGGCGTGCTCACCGGCGTCGATCTGGCGCAGATCCACCGCCGGGAGCCCGACGTCGAGAAGCGCGTCACCGCGCAGCTCCTGACCTGGCTGAAGGACGGCAAGCTCGTGCCGGTCGTCGGCCAAGTGTTTGCCTTCGCGGATTTCCGCGAGGCGTTCAAGACCATGCAGACGCGCGCCGCGCTCGGCAAGATGGTGGTGCGGATCGGCTGAACGTCAAGGCGCGCGCGATCGCATCACGCGCCTTGCAGCGAACAGGATCAGCGGCGGCGGCGAACCGGGGGCGGCGGAGGCGGAGGAATGTCGCGGCGCCAGACCGTGCCGCTGTCGAACTGGATCACCAGGCCGTCGGGCGTATAGACCGCGCTCTGGTTCAGTGCATCGATCCAGATTCGCGTGGTCGGGAAATACCAGTCCGGCCAGGCCCGCGACGGAAGGCCGGCCTCGGTCACGACGTTCAGCTCCGGCCCGTTCTGGGTAATGTAAGGCTGGTACTCGCCCCGGCACATCGCAATGCAATTGTACTTGCCGGAGAGGTCCACCGACTGTGCGGAAGCCCCTGTCGCAGCAAACGCGGCCACGAGGCCGGCAGTCAAAGACAGCATCCTCATGAAGATCACTCCACTAGACCAACTAAACCAGACGCTCTGCATGATAGCATGCATTCCAGCGATAGATATCAAGGCCGCGTGATCACCTCTGGCCTCAGGCCGCCGGCTCCAGCACCATCAGCCCCGAGGCCGTGTTCGAAATCGGAATGTGATAATTGGCCTGCTGCTTGCGGACCTTTTGCGGCAACGTGCCGCGCGCAACCACCCAGTTGAGCAGTTCCACGCCCTGCGTGCCGGAGAGTTCGACAAGCTCGACCGTCGAATATTTCGTCGCCCACGCCGGATTGTTGATCATGCTGTCCATGAACTTCAGATCGAAATCCTTTTTGATGAAGCCGGCACGCTCGCCATCGAGCTGATGCGACAGCCCGCCGGTGCCCATCACGACCACCCGCTCGTCTTTCGGCCAGGACGCAATCGCCCTGCCGAGGGCCTTGCCGAGCTTGTAGCAGCGCGCCGCCGAGGGCAGCGGCGCCTGCACCGTGTTCACCACGACAGGCACGGTGCGCACCGGCCACTTCTGGTCGGGCCAGCACAGCGCCATCGGCAAAGTGAAGGCGTGATCCACCACCATTTCCTGGCAGGAGACGAGATCGAACTCCTCCGCTACCAGGCTTTCGATGATGTGCCATGACAGCTCCGGATCGCCGCGGAACGGCGGCACCGTCGGAATGCCCCAGCCCTCGTCGGCGTTGCGATATTCCGCTGCCGCACCGATCGCGAAAGTCGGCATCTTGTCGAGGAAGAAGTTGAGCCCGTGGTCGTTGTAGACCAGCACCACGACGTCGGGCTTCACTTTGGCGAGCCACTCGCGCACCGGCGGAAAGCCGTCGAAAAACGGCTTCCAGTAGGGATCGCTCTGCAAGCCTTTGGCGATGGCGCCGCCGATCGCGGGGACATGCGAGGTGGTGATGATTCCGGCGATCTCGGCCATGGCTTAGCCCCGTGCCGCGAGAAGCTTGGCCCTGAATTCATCCTTGGTCAGGCCGGTTTGCTGGGCGCCGATATCCTGCATGTCGAGGCCGAAAATGCCGGCGAATTTGGCGAGGTAGTAGGCGTTGCCGCCGGCCTCCAGCAGCTGA
>JAKFVP010000022.1 GCA_021732175.1 Bradyrhizobium sp. | reverse complement strand
GGGAACGCGTGCCTCAGGGCCGCCGTTATGTTAGGCTCTGCTTCGGTCAACCCGGAGATTTTGTTGAACGGCGTCAGTCCCGATCCCGCAAAGTCCGCGCCCGAGCCCGACGACGTCGCGCGGCTGAAATTGTCGCAGGCCCTCGAACGGGCCACGCTTGCGATCGCATGGGAGCGCGCCTGGCCGGTTCTGGCGCGGGTTTTGACCCTCGCCGGGTTGTTCCTCACCGTATCCTGGGCCGGGCTTTGGCTGGCGCTGCCTTTCCCCGCGCGCATTGTCGGGCTCTTCCTGTTCGCCGCCGCGGCGGTCTACGCGCTGTGGCCGCTGATTCGCTTCCGCTGGCCCACCCGCACCGAGGCGCTCTCCCGGCTAGACCATGGCACCGGCATTCGCCATCGCCCCGCCACCGCCCTGACCGATACCGTCGCTACCAAGGACCCGATTGCGCTGGCGCTGTGGCAGGAGAGCCGCGCCCGCACGCTGGCCCGTCTGACCCATATCCGCGCCGGCCTGCCGTCGCCGCGTCTGGCGTTGCACGATCCCTGGGCGGCGCGCGCCCTCGTCGCGCTCATGGCGTTTGCGGCCTATGTCGCCGCCGGTGACGAGCGTAATTTGCGCGTCGCCTCCGCCTTCGACTGGAACGGCGTGCTGACGCCGGCGAATATCCGCGTCGATGCCTGGGTGACGCCGCCGGTCTATACCGGCAAGCCGCCGGTCATCCTGTCCTCTGCCAACAAGGAAAGCGCACTGCCGGCGAGCGGTCCGCTGCCTGTACCGGCGGGCAGTACGGTGACCGTGCGCTCCTCGGGCGGCACGCTCGACGTCGTCGCTGCGGGCGGCGTGACGGAAGCTGCCACCACCGAGCAGGCGCCCAAGGGCACCAACGAGCGGCATTTCACCGTGACCGGCGACGGCACGGTGCATGTGCGCGCGCCGAGCGGGCAGCCACAGTGGAAGTTTGCCGCCACGCCCGATCGCGCACCGACGATTTCGCTCGCCAAGGATCCCGAGCGGCAGCCGCGCGGCTCGCTGCAGATGTCCTACAAGATCGAGGACGACTACGGCGTCACCGAAGCCCGCGCGCAGTTCGCGGCGCGTATCAATGACGCTGCCAAGAACGCCGCGCCGCCGCGCCCGCTGTTCGAGGCGCCGCAGTTTCCGCTGGTGCTGCCCAATGCGCGCACCCGCAACGGCGTCGGCCAGACCGTCAAGGATCTGAGCGAAGACCCCTATGCCGGCGCCGATGTGACGCTGACGCTGACGGCCAGGGACGAAGCCGGTAACACCGGCCAGAGCGCGCCGTTCAACATGCGCCTCCCGGAGCGGCTGTTCACCAAGCCCCTGGCGCGCGCGCTGATCGAGCAGCGCCGCATCCTCGCGCTCGATGCCAACCAGAACGGCCAGGTTTGGGCCGCGATCGACGCGCTGATGATCGCGCCCGAACTGTTCACGCCGCAGGCAGGCCACTATCTCGGCCTCTACAGCGTTTCGCGCGAGCTCGAGGCCGCCCGCACCGACGCTGCGCTGCGCGACGTCGTGGCGAGCATGTGGGCGCTGGCCGTAGCCATCGAGGACGGCGACATCTCCGATGTCGAGAAGGCTCTGCGCGCGGCGGAAGAGGCGCTCAAGCAGGCGCTGGAGCGTGGCGCCAGCGACGAGGAGATCAAGAAGCTCACCGAGAATTTGCGCGCGGCGCTCGACAAGTACCTGCGCCAGCTCGCCGAGCAGTTCAAGAACAACCCGCAGCAGCTTTCGCGGCCGCTCGATCCCAACACCAAGATGCTGACCCAGCGCGACCTCGACAGCCTGCTGCAGCAGATCGAGCGCGAGGCGAAGAAGGGCAACCGCGAGGCCGCCATGGAGGCGCTGAAGCGCCTCGGCGACATCATGCGCGAATTGCAGATGGCGCAGCCCGGCCAGGGTGGCGACAACGAGATGGAGCAGGCGCTCAACGAACTTGGCGACATGATCCGCAAGCAGCAGCAGTTGCGCGACAAGACCTTCAAACAGGGCCAGGATTCGCGGCGCGACCGCATGCGCGGCAAGCAGGGCGAGCAGGGCATGGGCGACCTGCAGCAGGATCAGCAGGCGCTGCGCGACCGGCTGAAGAAGCTGCAGGACGAGCTCGCCAAGCGCGGCATGGGTCCCGGCCAGCGCGGCGAAAAAGGCCAGCGCGGCGACCAGGGTCAGCAGGGCCAGCCCGGCCAAGGCGGCGACCAGGGCGACGGCGAGGATGGTCTTGGCGAAGCCGATTCCGCGATGGGCGACGCCGCCGGCCGGCTCGGCGAGGGCAATTCGGAAGGCGCGGTCGATTCGCAGGGCAAGGCGCTGGAAGCGTTGCGCAAGGGTGCGCAGAGCCTTGCGGAAGCCATGCAGCAGGGCGACGGCGACGGCCAGATGGACGGCCCCGGCAACCGCGCCGGCCGCCAGCAGAGCGGCGGCAACCAGACCGATCCGCTCGGCCGCCCCTTGCACGGCCGCGAATTCGGCGACGACTACACCGTCAAGATTCCCGGCGAGATCGACGTGCAGCGCGTCCGCCGCATTCTCGAAGAGCTGCGCCGGCGCCTCGCCGATCCCAACCGCCCGCAGATCGAGCTCGACTACATCGAGCGGCTGTTGAAGGATTATTGATACTGTCGTCCCGGGCAAGCGAGCATAGCGAGCGCGACCCGGGACCCATAACCACAGCCGCCGATTGTAGAGAACGAAGCTGAGGCCACAGCGGGCTCAGCAATGACCATCTGTGGTTATGGGTCCCTGCCTTCGCAGGGACGACAGCGGAGTGTACGGCGGCGTCGACGGCCTATCCGCCCTTCCTTGCCGCCAGTGCATCCGCGACCGCCGTACGGATATCCGCCACCGAAAACGGCTTGGTCACGACATCATGCACGATCGCATTGAGCCCCGAGGCGCGTTCGCGCTGGTCGGCAAAGCCCGTCATCAGCAGGATCTTCAGCTCGGGAAAGTCGCGCGCTGCCGCCAGTGCCAGCGCGATGCCGTCCATCACGGGCATCTGGATGTCGGTGAGCAGCAGGTCGAAGGCACCGCGCTCGCGCGTCAGGATCTCCAGCGCTTCGGCGCCGTCCTCTGCGGTGATGGTGACATGGCCATCCATCGCGATCGCGCGCGAAACCAGCTGGCGCATGGAGTCTTCGTCGTCGGCGATCAGGACGCGCGGCATCGGCTCGAATTCCCCTCGCGCGGCTCGGGTGCGGCTTCAGGCCTGGCCGCCGGCGAGGTCGCGCTTGCTGAAGAAGCGGATGTCGATAGCACGTCCCTCCGGCGGGGGCGAGGCGAGGCGCGACTTGAACCAGGCGCGCTCGCCGGGCTTGAGCACGCTCTGCTCCATCACCGCGTTCCAGGCATAGACCTCCGCGCCCTGGGCGTCGCGCACCGAGAAGCGCAGCCGCGGGATTCCGACCGCCTCCTTGCTCTCGCCGACGATCATGCCCTCGATGACCAGAACGGGCTTCGCATCCACCGTCTCGTAGGTGATCTTGATGTCCTTGAAGGCGAGGCCACGCAGGTTCACCTCGAGCCCGACCATCCGGTAGAACGAAGCGGTCTGCGGGAGCAGCCGAACGATGTCGCTGCGCCAGAAGACCAGCGCCAGCACCATTGCGGCCATTGCGGCGCAGGTGGCGGTCAGGCCCGCCCCGCGCAGCATCGGGATCGGCGGGAAGGGCGGCAGGGCGAAAAGCCGGCCCAGGCGGGAGCGTCTCGGCGGCTCATCCGCCTCTTCGTCCATGTCCTGCCGGGCGGCGGTGGTCCAGTCGGCCTCGGCCTCGTGCCGTGCGCCGGCAGACGGCCAGTCGGCGGAAATCGAGGGGCTTTCCACCGCCGGGATTTGGCCGTCCTCCTGCGCCATGGCGTCCCATTCGGCCGCGGCATCGTGCCGGGCGGGGGCGGCTGCCACCGTCTCCAGCGCATCCTCCGCCCGTGCCAGCCACGTCAGCTTGCAGCGGGAACAGCGCACATTGCGACCCGCCGGGCCAAGGGCCGCGGGATTGATGGCAAAAGACGTTGTACAATTGGGGCAAACGATATGCATGGAGCCCATCTCCGATGGTAACAGCGGGATGCTACAAGCCGACCGTTAACGAATCGGAAACCATAAAAGCCGCACAAGCTTTATGGGCGGCGGTTCGTGGCCGGGGCGGGGGCAAGACCCCGGGCTTGGTACCCATCGAACGGAGCTAAAGGTTGGTCCGCTTCGAAAATGTGGGATTGCGCTACGGATTGGGGCCGGAGATTCTGCGCGACCTCTCCTTCTTGATCCCCGCGCATTCCTTTCAGTTCCTGACCGGCCCTTCCGGCGCCGGCAAGACGTCGCTGCTGCGCCTGTTGTTCCTGTCGCTGCGGCCGACGCGGGGGCTCGTCAATTTGTTCGGCCAGGACATCTCGCTGCTTGGCAAGGAAGAGATCGCCGACCTGCGCAAGCGCATCGGCATCGTGCTGCAGGATTTCCGCCTGCTCGATCACATGACGACCTATGAGAACGTGGCGCTGCCGTTCCGCGTCATGGGCCGCGAGGAATCGAGCTATCGCCGCGAGGTGATCGATCTGTTGAAATGGGTTGGCCTCGGCGAGCGCATGGATGCGCTGCCGCCGATCCTGTCCGGCGGCGAGAAGCAGCGCGCGGCGATCGCCCGCGCGGTGATCTCGCGCCCGCAACTCTTGCTCGCCGACGAGCCGACCGGCAGCGTCGATCCGACGCTCGGCCGGCGTCTGCTGCGTCTCTTCATCGAGCTCAACAAGTCCGGCACGGCGGTTATCATCGCCACCCACGACATCACCCTGATGGAGCAGTACGACGCGCGGCGGCTGGTGCTGCATCAGGGGCGGCTGCACATCTATGAGTAGGATCGACGAGCACAGACCCCTGGTCGATCTCGGCAACGAGCGGCCGCAGGTGCCTGCCAGGGCGCGCATCCTGTCGCCGATCGTGCCGCGCGCCTCGATCTCCGGCCGCGCGCTGGTCGCGGTGGTCGCGATCATGACCTTCCTCGCCTCGATCACGACCGGCGCGGTGCTGCTGGTCAGCGCGTCGGCCGCGGAATGGCAGTCGGACGTCGCCAGCGAAATCACCATCCAGGTGCGCCCGCAGACCGGGCGCGACATCGAGCGCGACAGCGCCGCCGTGGTCGATGCCTTGCGCGGCCAGGCGGGGATCGTGGAGGTGCGGCCTTTCAGCAAAGAGGAGTCCGCCAAATTGCTCGAGCCATGGCTCGGCACCGGCCTGTCGCTCGACCAACTGCCGGTGCCGCGCGTCGTCGTCGCACGGGTGCAGCCGGGCACGGCGCTTGATCTGGCCGACCTGAGGGCGCGCATCACCAGGATTGCGCCGAGCGCGAGTATCGACGACCACCGGGCCTGGATCGAGCGCATGCGCTCGATGACCGGCGCCACCGTGTTTGCCGGCATCGGCATCCTTGCCCTCGTCATCGTCGCTACCATCATCTCGGTGTCGTTTGCCACCCGTGGCGCCATGGCGGCGAAC
>JAKFVP010000605.1 GCA_021732175.1 Bradyrhizobium sp. | reverse complement strand
ATTTGCCCCCGGCGATGCGCAGCATCGTCCGGCGCAAATCGGGTGAGGGGGCGCCGCTCCAACGGGAGACCGTAACCCCTCACCCGGCGCTGCGCCATAGCCGAAGCTTCGCTTCGGCGTCGTTTAGAACGGCCGCCGAAGGTGGCCTGTGCCTCTCCCAAAGGGAGAGGTGGACTTCCGATGCCGCTCCAGTTCAACTTTTTCTCATATCGCTTTGGAAGCGTGGAGCTCACAGCCAGCGCTTGCGCCGCTTGAAGCTCTTCAGGTTCTTGAAGCTCTTGCGCTGGTCGCCGGCGCCGCCGAGGTAGAATTCCTTGACGTCCTCGTTGTCGCGCAGCTCGTCGGCGGAGCCGTCGAGCACGACCTTGCCCTGTTCCATGATGTAGCCGTGGCTTGCGACCGACAGCGCCGCGCGCGCGTTCTGCTCCACCAAGAGGATGGTGACGCCGAGGTCGCGGTTGATCTCGCGGATGATGGCGAACACTTCCTTCACCAGCAGCGGCGACAGGCCCATCGACGGCTCGTCCATCAGGATCATCTTCGGGCGCGCCATCAGCGCTCGGCCGATCGCCAGCATCTGCTGCTCGCCGCCGGAGAGATAACCGGCCAGGCCCGTGCGCTCCTTCAGCCGCGGGAAATACTTGAATACCATGTCGATGTCGGCATCGACCTCGCGGTCGCTGCGGGTGAAGGCGCCGAGCCGCAGATTCTCGATCGACGTCATGTCGGCGATGATGCGGCGGCCCTCCATCACCTGGAAAATGCCGCGGCGGACGATCTTGTCGGGATCGATGCCGTTGATGCGCTCGCCGTCGAACAGGATGTCGCCGCGCGTGACCTCGCCGTCCTCGGTCTTGAGCAGGCCCGAGATCGCCTTCAGCGTCGTCGACTTGCCGGCGCCGTTGGCGCCGAGCAGCGCAACGATGGCGCCCTTGGGCACTTCGAGGCTGAGGCCGCGCAGCACCAGGATGACGTCGTCATAGACCACCTCGATGTTGTTCACGGACAGCAACGCGGCGGCCGTGGCGGCGGGAGCAGGGCGGATGGCTTCGACGGTTTCGGTCATGTTGGTTTCACCGAGTTGTCGTCACGCGCGAATGCGGGTGACGACAATGCGTTGTGTGAGAGCGTTCGCTTACCAGCCCAGCCATTCCGGCTTGCGCGGCAGGTCGACGGTCTTCACCTTCTCGAGCTTGATCGTGCCTTTGCTCATGAGGTCGTTGAGATCGCCGTCGGTCGCGCCAGCCACCTTCATGCGGTAGAGGTCGACCTTGAGCGTGCCGCGATGGTCCTTCTCGGTCCAGGTCGAGGCGTTGCAGACGCCTTCCATGCCGGCCGGGACCCAGTCCTTCTTCTGGTGGAAGCCCTTGGCGACGTTCTCTCCGGTGGCGCCGCCGTTCTTGGCGGCCCAGTCCAGCGCCTCGCGGGCGTAGAGCGCGCTGCAGACGCCGGCGATATAGTGCACGGGCCGGTAGGCCTTGCCGCTCGCATCGGACATTTTCGAGATTTCCTGCACCGTCTTCATGCCCGGCGCGTTGCCGCCCCAGGTTACGGCGGTGCGCAGCGGGAACACGACGCCGTCGGCGGCATCGGCCGCGGTCTTGGCGGCGTTCTCGTCCATGCCCCAGACGTTGCCGAGGAACTGCACGTCGACGCCGGCTGCCTTGCAGGCCTTCAGCACCGAGATGTTGGACGCGGCGGTATTGCCCAAATAGGCGTAGTTGGCGCCGGAGCTCTTCAGGCTCAGGCACTGCGCCGAATAGTCGCCCGGCGTCAGCGCGAACACGATCGGCGGCAACACCTCGAAGCCGAGATCGTTCGCCATCGCTTCACCGGCTGCCTTCGGCGCGTTCGGATAGGGATGGTTGCCGCCCATGTGGACGAATTTCGGCTTGCCGCTCTTGCCCTTGGCCTTCCAGTCCTCGGCCGCCCAAGTGATCAAAGCGCGCATCGCGTCCGAGTAGCTCGGGCCGTAGAAGAAATTGTAGGGCGCGGGCTTGGCCTTGCCGCTGGCGCCTTCCGGATCGGTGAGCGCGGCGGCGTAGGAGGCGGAGATGTAGGGGATCTTGTCGTTGGCGACGAAGCCGGTCAGCGCCTCGGTGTCGGCAGTGCCCCAGCCCATGATCGCGGCGACCTTGCCGTCTGGCGCCGACCACTTCTTGTACAGCGCGACGGCGCGCGGCACCTGGTAGCCGTAGTCGTTGGTGTCGAGCGCGACCTGCTTGCCGCCGACGCCGCCGTTCTTGTTGATCCACGCAAAAGTGTCGGCCACCGCCTGCCCATAGGACGTTCCGACGTCGGACGTCGGGCCGGAATAGTCGGCGAGCTGTCCGACCGCGATCTGCGCCTGTGCGCCGGCCGAAACGCCGCCGATCAGAAGCGCCAGGGACGCTGTGCTCAAAAGCGATTTAATCGTCATTCGTGATTTCCTCCTGTTATTCGTTGACACCCGGTAGTCACGTCCGCCCTCAATGCGAGAACGGGTAGAGTTTCCAATACGCCTTGATCTGCCGCCAGCGATGCGCGAGCCCGTCCGGCTCGAACATCAAAAAGCCGATGATGATCAACCCGATCACGATCTCGCGCAGGAAGGTGATGTTGGTGTTGAGCGAGAGCGCCTTGTCGATGACGCCGCCCTTCAGCCAGTGACTTAGCCATTCGATCGATTCCGGCATCAGCACCACGAAGGCGGTGCCCATCAGTGTGCCCATGATCGAGCCGGTCCCGCCGATAATGATCATGGCGAGGAACAGCACCGAGCGTTCGATGCCGAAACCTTCCTGCGACACCACGAGCTGATAGTGCGCATAGAGCGCGCCGGCAACGCCGGCGAAGAACGCCGCTAGGCCGAACGACAGCGTGCGGTACTTGGTGAGGTTGATGCCCATGATCTCGGCAGAGAGATAATGGTCGCGGACCGCGACCAGCGCGCGGCCGTCGCGCGTGCGCATCAGGTTGGTGACGAGGACGAAGCTGACGACGACGTAGGCGAGCACGACGTAGAAATACTGCCGGTCGCCGCGCAGCGTGTAGCCGAAGATCGAGAACGGATTGGCGCTCGCGGGCACCGTGCCGCCGGAGAACCATTCGGCGCGCGAGAAGAAGTCGAGCAGGATGTATTGCGCGGCCAGGGTCGCGATGACGAGGTAAAGGCCCTTCAATCGCGCCGCCGGCACGCCGAAGATCAGCCCGACCAGCGCAGTGACGACGCCCGCCAGCGGAATGGCGAAGAACACCGGGATGTGGAAGGCGTTGTTGATGTAGGCCGACGTGAAGGCGCCGAACAGGAAGAAGGCGGCGTGACCGATCGAGATCTGCCCGGTGAAGCCGACGAGGATGTTGAGGCCGAGCGCCGCGATCGAGAAGATGCCGATCTGGATCAGGATGGAGAGCCAGTACTCGCTGAACAGCTGCGGCGCGAGACATGTCAGCGCGATGCCCACGATCGCCATGTTGCGGCTGGTCGTGGTCGGAAAGATCGTGGTGTCTTCCGCGTAGGTGGAGCGGAAGTCGCCAGCGGGGATGAGAGTAGGGCCTGCCATAGATTACACCCGCTCGATGTCTTTGGTGCCGAACAGGCCATAGGGCTTGATCATCAGGATGATGATCAGCACGTAGAACGGCGCAATTTCGTACAAATTGCCCCAGTGCAGATACTGGCTGTCGACATATTGGGCGATATTCTCGAGAAGCCCGATGATGATGCCGCCCAGCACGGCGCCGCCCACCGAATCGAGCCCGCCGAGAATGGCCGCCGGGAAAACCTTGATGCCGTAAGCCGAGAGCCCCGAGGAGACGCCGTTGACGACGCCGACCACGACGCCCGCGACCGCCGAGACGGTCGCCGAGATCGCCCAGGCCATCGCGAATACGCTTTTCACGGAGATGCCGAGCGACTGCGCAACCTGCTGGTTGAACGCGGTGGCGCGCATCGCGAGGCCGTATTTCGAGTAGCGGAAGAACCAGGCCATGCCGATCATCATGGCGATCGAGACCACGAGGCTCATGACATAGACCGTCTGGATCTGCATGCCGAACAGGCTGACCGACTGGCTCTGGAACACGCGCGGGAACGGCTGCGGGTTGACGCCGAAAATCCACTTCAGCGCGGCCTGGAACACGGTCGACAGCCCGATCGTCACCATGATGACCGCGATAATGGGCTCGCCGATCATCGGCCGGAGGATGAAGACCTGGATCGCGATGCCCAGAATGAACATGAACACCAAGGTCATCGGCATGCCGATCCAGAACGGCACCTCGTATTTCGCGAGCAGCGCCCAGCACACCCAGGCGCCGACCAGCAAGAGCTCGCCCTGTGCGAAATTGACGACCTGGGTTGCCTTGTAGATCAGCACGAAAGACATCGCGACCACGCCGTAGAGCGTGCCGACCACGAGGCCGTTGACGATGAGCTGGAAAAGGAACTGGGTGTTCATTCCGCGGCCTCCGCCATCGCTGCGCCGCGCGCGAGGTCGACCACTTTCAGCGTGGTGCGGATGCGCTGGGTGGTGCCGTCCTGGAAGCGGATCACGGTATCGACAGGGATATTGGTGTCGCCGCGATAGATCGCATCGATAATCCCGGCATATTTCTCGTTGATGACGCTGCGGCGGACCTTTCGCGTGCGGGTCAGTTCGCCGTCGTCAGCGTCGAGTTCCTTGTAGAGCAGCAGGAATTTCGAGATGCGCTGCGCCGGCGGCAGCGTGGCGTTGACCGATTCCACCTCCTGGCGCACCAATTCGTATACTTCGGGGCGCGAGGCGAGGTCGGTGTAGGTGGTGAACGAGATGCGCTTCTTCTCCGCCCATTTCGAGATGATGGAGTAGCGGATGCAGATCATCGCCGCGAGCTTGTCGCGCCCGGCGCCGAGCACCACGGCTTCGGCGACATAGGGCGAGAATTTCAGCTTGTTCTCGAGATATTGCGGCGAGAAGCGCTCGCCGCGCGAGGTTTCCGCCAGATCCTTGATGCGGTCGATCACCACGAGTTGCTTGTCGTTATTGTAGTAGCCGGCATCGCCTGAATGCATCCAGCCGTCCTTGATGTCGGCGGCGGAGGCTTCCGGATTCTTGTAGTAGCCGAGGAACATGTTGGGGTGGCGCACCACGATCTCGCCGACGCCGTTGACGTCGGGGTTGTCGACGCGGATCTCGATGTCGTCGGCCATCGGGATGCCGGTCGTGTCGGGATCGACCTTGCCTTCGGGGTGCAGCGTGTAGGCGCCAAGCAGTTCGGTCTGGCCGTAGAGCGTGCGCAACGGCACGCCCATCGCGCGGAAGAACTTGAAAGTATCAGGGCCAAGCGCGGCGCCGCCGGTGGCGGCCGAACGCAGGCGGGTGAAGCCGAGGCGGTCGCGCAGCGCGCGGAACAGCAGGGCATCGGCAAAGGCCGAGTGCTTGCCCTGCGCCAACGCTGCCAGTCCGGTCTTCATGCCGACGTCGTACATTTTCTGTTTCAGCGGCGAGGAATCCATCACACCGGCGCGCACGTCGGCATGAAGACCGGACTGGCAGCGTTGGCGCAGGGC
>JAKFVP010000601.1:561-5535 GCA_021732175.1 Bradyrhizobium sp. | reverse complement strand
ATCCATGGTCAGGTTCATCACCACATTGCCCTCGAAGCGCACGATCTCGCCGCTGTTGATGATCTTCAGCCCGTCGGCCACCAGCGTGCCGTTGAGCAGTTTCACGTCGACATGCTCGTTCGACGTCACCGTGCCCTTGTTCATATCGATCGATGCCTGCGAAAGCTTCGCCTCGTAACCCGTCGACGATTGCAGAAAGATGTCCTTCTGCAATTCCAGCATCTGCTGCTTGCTGTCGAAGAAGCCGGTGCGCGCATCGAGCGTCACCATCGAGCGGTCTTCCATCATCACCTTGGCGCGCAGCACCCGAAGCTCGACATTGTCGGGGTCGTTGAGGTCCTGGATCGCCGCCTTGGCCCACAATTCATAAGGCCGGCGGTCCTGCGAGAAGCCGGCGAGATGCGGATTCTCCATCGTGATCTTGGTGCCTGATACCACGAGGTTGCCGATGTCGACCGGCAGCTTCGGCAGCAGCATGCGGAACGGGTTGAACACCGACACCGCAACGACAGCGGTCATCGCCAGAAGAACCGCTGCGGGCACGGCGACACGCAGGATGCGCACCATGCGGCTGTGGCGCGCGGCCGCCGCAAAGCGTGCCTGCAGCGTCGCATCATAGGTCTGGTTCTGGACGAAGTTCACCGCGGCTCCAGGAAACGGGCGAAACGGAATCGGTCTTATCCGACGCAAGGCCCGAAAATCAGGGCCGCATACTACCCCGGCTGATTGAACATTGCAGCCCGGGCATTGCCCCGACAGAAGGCGGGTTCATTCACCAAAGTGACCGAAACAGGGCGGATTCGCCCTGTGACGCATTAACTCAGCTGGACATGAACGCAGCCGCGCACTCAGGAATGCGCGAAAATGTCCTCGGCTTCCCAGCCCTGCAGATCGAGCCTGGCGCGTGACGGCAGGAACTCGAAGCAGGCCTTGGCAAGCTCGGTGCGGCCCTCGCGCGCGATCATCACGTCGAGCTTTTCGCGCAGCGCATGCAGATGCAGCACGTCGGAGGCGGCATAGGCGAGCTGCGCCTCGCTCAGCGCATCGGCGCCCCAATCGCTCGACTGCTGCTGCTTCGACAAGTCAATATTGAGCACCTCCCGCACCAGATCCTTCAGGCCGTGGCGGTCGGTATAGGTGCGCGACAGCCGCGAGGCGATCTTGGTGCAATAGACCGGCTGCGGCATCACGCCGAAGGCGTGATAGAGCGCGGCAAGATCGAAGCGCGCGAAGTGGAAGATCTTCACAATCTTGGGATCGGCGAGCAGCTTCTTCAGATTCGGGGCGTCGCGATGTCCCTTCGGCACCTGTACGATGTCGGCCGAGCCGTCGCCATTCGACATCTGCACCACGCACAGCCGGTCGCGATGCGGATTGAGCCCCATGGTCTCGGTGTCGATCGCCACCGAAGTCGTGTAGCGCGAAAGATCGGGCAGGTCGCCGCGGTGCAGGCGGATGGTCATGGGGAGCGGCCTCGGGTCGTTCAGGTCGATTCGACTTGAAACAACCTAGCCCCCAATCATGCAAGAGGCGAGTGGCCGATCGAAGCCAATCCGCCGGAAAATGCCCTCCCGACGCGCGTGAAGCAAGCGATTGCAGCTACACCACGCGGGCGGAGCTATTTCAGCACGCCGAGCACCGCGCCTGACGCGGCCACCAGGCCCAGCACGATAACGCGCGCGCGCCACAAGAGCTGTTGCCGCGCGCTGCGCCGGTCGTGAAACGCCAGCCAGTCGCGGACAAATCCCGATGGAATATCTGAGACGATGACGGCTTACTCGCCGTGATGGGTTTCATGTTCGCAGAACATGGCCCTGACATTGGCGACGCCCAGCCGCTCGAGCTCGCAATGCCATCGCCAAGCGTGCTCGCCATTGGTCCAGCGGTTTTCGAAAGGAAGGGTGTGCGATTTCATGACGAGCCTCCTGCGGCTCACCTTGCACCCAGTTTTCGAGTGTAGCTCGTTTCGCAAGCGAGCGCGACGACGCTTTAGAGGCGCCGGCGCCCAATCAAGCACACTGGCCGAATTCCGCAGTCAAGTGCCAGCGGCGCGCGCCCGCCGCCACGCCAGCGCGGCCGCAATAATGATGATCGCGAATGCTGCCGGATGAAAGAGCGGCGGCGTGATGCCGCTCGCCGAGAGCACCGCCATGTCGAACAGCGGCAGCGCCGCGGTGACGGTGAGCAGAATGGACAGCGCCCTCCACTGCCGCGTGATGAGCAGGATCGCGCCGACCACCACGATCACCAGATTGCGCGAGAGATAGACCCGGTAAAACAGCGTCCCGGCGGAATCGGATACAGCGGATCCGAATCGCACTGAGGCCGATTGCGGGTTGATGAGCCCTCGCAGGGCCAGCAAGGTAAAGCCGAGCAACAGCAGCGCTGTCAGCACCGTTGCGGCGATATCGAGCGATTTCCTCATGTCTTCCTCCCGTGCCGAGCGCCTGTCCAACCAAACTATGTATACCATCCGACATATTATGTAGGATGACATACCGATTGGCAATTGCTAACGTCGGCCATGGCAAAAGCTACTGATTCCAAAGAGAAAACGCTCGCCGCCGCGGCCTTGCTGTTCCGTCGGCAAGGCTTTCATGGCACCGCGCTGAATGACGTGCTCGCCACCGCCGGGTCGCCGCGAGGCTCGCTCTACTTCCACTTCCCAGGCGGCAAGGAGCAGATCGGCGAGGCCGCGCTCGATCTTGCCGGTGAAGCGGTGCGCGTGAAGATCGCGCGAGCCGCGGAGCTGTCGCCCAATGCCAAGACGTTTCTGACCGGCATCGCGCGCGCGATGGCAGCCGATCTCAAGGAGTCCGATTTCTGCAACGGCTGCCCGATCGCGACGACCGCGCTGGAGACCGCGGCGCAGTCGGATGTGCTGGCTGCCGCCGCGCGCCGCGCATTCCAGAGCTGGGAGCAAGAGGTCGCGCGCGGGCTCGCGCGCTTCGGCGCGAAGCCGGACTATGCGGCAATCGCAGCCACTGCCATCCTCAGTCAGATCGAAGGCGCGCTTCTGCTCGCGCGCACGTATCGCAGCGTTGAGCCGCTGCGGCGCGCGGAGGCGGCGGTGAAGGTGTTAGCCAAGATGGCGTGCTGATGCCGGTCAGGCCGTCGGCGCCGGCCCGTCCACGATCGGCTTTTCCTTTTCCTTGATCTCTTTTTCGATGTCGTCCTTCATCGCCTTGACGAGCTTCGTCGTCTCGGCGGTTGCCTTGAACGCGGCGGTCGCCTTGTCGAGCGCCTCGATCGTCGCCTTGATGGCGTCCTGCTCCGCCTTCTTCAGGGCCGCCTGCTTCTTCGCCGCGATCGACTTCTGCTCGGAGTCGAAATCCTTTTGCGCCGCGTCCCTCTCGGCATCAGCCTTCGCCTTGGCGGCGGCCAGATCGGCGTCGGCCTTGGCCTTGGCGGCGTCGGCGGCGGCCTTGTCGGAATCGGCCTTCGCCTCCGCGGCTTTGGCGTCGCTGTCGGCTTTCGCCTGCGCCGCTTTCACGTCATTGTCGGCCTTGGCTTGCGCTGCCTTCACGTCATTGTCCGCCTTCGCCTTGTCGGCGTCGGCCTTAGCCTTCTCGGCATCCGCCTTGGCCTGGGCGTCCGCCTCGATAACCTTGGCGTCCTTCTCGGACTTGTGTTGCGCCTTCTCCGCAGCAGCCTCCGCAGCCGCTGCGTCCGCCTCGGCCTGCGCCTTCTTGACTTCAAGCTCGAGCTGCGCCGACAGCAGATGCTGGATCGACACCAGCGCCTGAATCATGATGGCCTGTTTGCCCTGCTCGATGTAGGTTTGCTTGAGTTCGAGGTTGGCCTTGAACAGGCCGTCCTGCGGATGCCGCTCCTCTGCGCCCTCGATGACCGGCGACATCTTGTCGTCGATGCGCTTCAGCTCTTGCGCGAGACGATCGATGGCTTCCTGAATTTGCCGCTGCAGGTCGGCAATGTTCTTTGCATAGTCTGGCATGGCAAGCCCCCGCCCGACATCATCGCAAGTGGCGGGCGCATCCAGCGCTTGCCCGCAACGGACCAACTATAGGGCGCAGACCCTACCGTCGCAACGACAAGATGCAGCAGGGATGTCGCATGCAGAAGCGACGTCCCCGGCACGCCAGAACTCGCAGCCGAGGGTTATCGAAACATGATGGGCAAGGGCAATGGTGCCCAGGAAAGGACTCGAACCTTCACGGCCGTGAAGCCACTGGCACCTGAAGCCAGCGCGTCTACCAATTCCGCCACCTGGGCCCGGGCGGGTTACTAAGGAGGCGTCGCACGATTGTCAAATCGGCATTTTGCGGTCCAAATGCGCTGTACAGGAATGACATGATGGCGTATCGCGAATCCGCTAAAACCCGCCATCGCTTAGGCTTTCGACCGCAGGATTGACCCAAATGGCATCGAACCAGGAAACGCTCGTCACGGTTTTCGGCGGATCGGGCTTTTTGGGGCGGCATGTGGTGCGGGCGCTGGCCAAGCGCGACTACCGCATCCGGGTCGCGGTGCGCCGGCCGGAACTGGCGGGTCACCTGCAGCCGCTGGGCCGGGTCGGCCAGATCCACCCCGTGCAGGCCAATGTGCGCAATGCCGCCTCCATCCAGTCCGTCGTGCGCGACTCCGGCATCGTCGTGAACCTGGTCGGTATCCTCA
The DNA here is from genome assembly GCA_021732175.1 of Bradyrhizobium sp. Classification (GTDB taxonomy): domain Bacteria; phylum Pseudomonadota; class Alphaproteobacteria; order Rhizobiales; family Xanthobacteraceae; genus Bradyrhizobium. The sequence continues at coordinate 900 of JAKFVP010000601.1, read as the reverse complement.
CCCCGAGCGGCGAACAGACCTTCGAGGCGGTGCAGAGCCGGGCCTCAGGGACGGTGGCGAAGGCGGCGGCCGATATCGGCGCGCGTGTGGTGCACGTCTCCGCCATCGGCGCCGACGAGCATTCGACTTCCACTTACGCCCGCTCCAAGGCGGCCGGCGAGAAGGCCGTTCTCGAAGCCGCACCGTCGGCCACCATCATGCGCCCCGCCGTGGTGTTCGGCCCCGAGGATGAATTCACCAACCGCTTCGCGGCGCTGGCGCGGATGTCGCCCGTGCTGCCGCTGATCGGCGGCGACACCCGCATGCAGCCGGTCTATGTCGGCGACGTCGCCTCTGCCG
>JAKFVP010000601.1:0-551 GCA_021732175.1 Bradyrhizobium sp. | reverse complement strand
GCGGTCGGTTACCTCGAGGTACATCCTCGAGGTAACCGACCGCGATCGTCCGCTGCTGCCGCTGCCGTTCGGGCTCGCCAAGTTCAAGGCGCTCTTCCTGCAATTCGCGCCGGGCGCGCTGAAGCTGACGCCCGATCAGGTCGAGCTCTTGAAGACCGACAAGGTCGTCTCGGACGCAGCGAAGGCCGCCGGCCTCACGCTGCAGGGCCTCGGCATTACCCCGGATTCGATGGAAGCCATCGCCCCGCAATATCTCTGGCGCTTCCGCCCGATGGGCCAGTTCCAGCGCAAGGACGCGTGAGCGCGGCGCTGCCGCGCGCATCCTCAGTGTCGTCCCGGCGAAGGCCGGGACCCATAGCCACCGATATTAATTGTTGAAGTGGGCTGGGGCTCCAGCCCGGCATCATCACGTGCATTCGTGGTTATGGGCCCCGGCCTGCGCCGGGGCGACAACCCCTTACCGCCCCAGCGCCAGCGCGATCAGGCCGAGGCTGCCGACGATGACGCGCCACCAGGCGAACAGCACGAAGCCGTGACGCTGCACATAGGTG
>JAKFVP010000171.1 GCA_021732175.1 Bradyrhizobium sp. | reverse complement strand
CCGCGCAGCACCGCGACCGTCTCGCTGGCCGAGCGGTAGCTCTTGCTGAGGTCGGTGACATCGAGCACGCCTGGTTACTCGGGCTTGCGATATTTGAGGACGAACTCGTCCACGGGAACGGCCGGCTGGAACACCTTTGTGTCGCGCGGATCGTCCGGATTGCGCAGGAAATCGGCTTCCGTCACCAGCTTGAACCCGGCGGCCTCGATCTCCTCGCGCAACACCTTCTCCTCGATCCGGTGCAGCGTCCTTGCAACACTTATCCCTTCGCCCGGCTTGGCCGAATGGTCGGTGATGACCAGGAGGCCGCCGGGCTTCAGTGCCGCAAACATCTTCCGGTTCATCGCGGCGCGATCGACCGGCATGTAGGTGATGTCGTGATAGGCGAAGAAGAAGGTGATGAGGTCGAGATTGCCGACACCGGGCGGGATCGGATCGTCGAAGTCGCGCACCACATGTTCGACATTCTTCATCACGGATTTGCGGGCGCGGATGTCGAACTTGTCCTTCACGAACCGCTCGATGACCGCCGCCGAATCCTGGGCATAGACCTTGCCGGTGGGACCGACCGCGCGCGCGAGCAATTCGGCGCTGTAGCCGGAGCTGGTCTCCATATCCAGCACCTTCATGCCGGTCTTCACTTCGGTGAAGGCGAGCAACTCTGCCGGCTTGCGGCGGACGTCGGCGGTGCGGTCGCCCTCGACGCGATCGGGGGCCGCGACGATGGCGGCATAGTCGGGCGTCTTGTTGTCCTGCGCGTGGGCTACCGCACCAAAAACTGCCAGCAATACGAGTGCGCCTGCGATACTCGCGCGAAAAATCCGGGTCATCAAAATACCTGTGCGTTTCAGCCTGCAACATAGCAAGGCCGCGATTGGGTATCACGGCCGGTAGCCGGCGCCGACGTCATTGTGATCCGGCCAAAATGGGCAGCTTGTTCGAAAATGCCGGGTTGCCAAGGGCATAGCGCCATGTCTAGCATCCCGGCAAGGCCGACAGAGCCAGCAACGACAAGCTTTAGGGGGAGCCCAGCATGACCGGACAACCGACGCCGAAGGGCGCGTGGAAAATCACCTTCCTTCTGTTCCTGTTCATGGTGGTGAACTTCGCCGACAAGATCGTGGTGGGCCTCGCCGGCGTGCCGATCATGAACGACCTCAAGCTCGATGCCGGGCAGTTTGGCGAGCTCGGTTCCTCCTTCTTCCTGCTGTTCTCGATCTCCGCCATCATCGTCGGCTTCATCGTCAACCGCGTGCAGACGCGTTGGGTGTTGCTGGCGATGGCGGTGATCTGGTCGCTGGCGCAATTCCCGATGGTCGGCACCGTCAGCTTCACGACGCTCCTGATCTGCCGCATCATCCTCGGCGCGGGCGAGGGGCCGGCCTTCTCGGTCGCGGCGCACGCGATCTACAAATGGTTCCCGGACGAGAAGCGCACGCTGCCGACCGCGATCCTCTCGCAGGGCTCGGCCTTCGGCGTCATCCTGGCGGTGCCCGCGCTGAACTGGGTGATCGTCAATTATTCCTGGCACCATGCCTTCGGCGTGCTCGGCGTCGTCGGCCTGATGTGGGTCGTGGCCTGGTTCCTACTCGGCAAGGAGGGCCCGCTGGTGTCGACGGCGGAGCAGATAGCCAACGAGCCGCGCATTCCCTATTTCCAGCTGCTGACCTCGCGCACCTTCATCGGCTGCGTCGCCGCTACTTTCGGCGCCTATTGGGCGCTGTCGCTGGGCCTGACCTGGTTCACGCCCTTCATCGTGCAGGGGCTCGGCTTCTCGCAAAAGGACGCCGGCTGGGTCTCGGTGCTGCCCTGGGTATTCGGCGCCACCATCGTGCTGCTGACAGGCTGGATCTCGCAGGTGATGCTGGCAAAGGGCTACACCACGCGTGGCGCCCGCGGCGTGCTTGGCGCGGCTCCGCTCGTGCTCGGCGGCTGCATCCTCGCGGTGCTGCCGCATGTCAACGGCGCCGGCCTGCAGATTGCGCTGCTGGTGATCGGCTCCGGCCTGTGCGGCTCGATCTATGTGGTCTGTCCGCCGATGCTCGGCGAGTTCACACCGGTGTCGCAGCGCGGCGCTGTCATCTCGATCTATGGCGCGCTCTATACGCTCGCCGGCATCCTCGCGCCGATCACCATGGGCAGCGTGATCAAGGCCGCCTCCAGCCCGCTCGCCGGCTACATGACCGGCTTCACGATCAACGCCGTGATCCTGATCGCCTCCGGCCTGCTCGGCCTGCTCCTGCTCTGGCCCAACAGCGAGCGCGCACGGCTCGCAGCCCATGCGGTGCAGCCGAAGTTTGCGTGAGGGGGCCAAGCTGGCGCCACATCATCGGTGTCGTCCCTGCGAACGCAGGGACCCATAACCACAGGGGCCAGTTGCAGCAAAGGCAACTGGCCCCTTGTTTTTAACCGATAGGCCGCGGCGTATGGGTCCCTGCGTTCGCAGGGACGACAATCGTTATGACTACCCCGCCGCCACACCAAACTGCCGCGCATCGCCCTGCATGCCGCGGATCAGGCGGCCGGGGCGGTTGCCGGTGGCTTGCCCCGCGCGCTGCGTCACCACGCCGGAGACGATGGTGGCGTCATAACCGTCGACCTGCTGCAACAGTCGGCGTCCGCCGACCGGCAGGTCGTAATGCACCTTCGGCGGGTGCAGATGCAGGCGGTCGTAGTCGATCACATTGACGTCGCCCTTGAAGCCCGGGGCGATGACGCCGCGATCGTAGAGGCCGACCGACAGCGCGGTCTTGCGCGATTGCGCCGCCACCACGAAGGGAATGGACAGCTTTTCGCCGCGCTTGCGGTCGCGCGTCCAGTGCGTCAGCAGATAGGTCGGGAAGCTGGCATCGCAGATGATGCCGCAATGCGCGCCGCCGTCGGACAGGCCCGGCACCGCATTCGGATCGGTGAGCATCTCCCGCGTCGCGTCGAGATTGCCGTCGGCATAATTGAGGAACGGCACGTAGAGCATGCCGCGGCCCTCGTCCGACAGCATCGCATCGTAGGCGAGCTCTTCCGGCTGCTTGCCCATGCGCCTGGCCTGCGCGCCCAGCGCGTTCTCCATCGGCTGCTCGTAGTCGGGGGGATTACCGAGCAGATAGATCTTGTCGTAGTTCGGCCGGAAGAACAGCGGATCGTCGGTGGCCGTCGCGGTCTCCTTCAGGATCGCCGCGCGCACCTCGGGCTGGCGCAGTTTGGCGAGGCGCTCCTTGAGCGGCAGATGCGCGATCGCCTTGTAGCTCGGATGGGTCTGGAAGGGATTGCGCGACAGCTCGAGCCCGAGCAGCAGGCCTACCGGCCGCGCCGCGATCTGCGCGGTGACGGAAAGCCCGCGCGCGGCTGCTGCGCCGATCTCGGCCAGCGTCTGCCGCCAGCGCTGCGGCGCGCGGTCGTTCTGCGTGATCGAGAAGGTGATCGGGCACTTCGTGTTGTCGGCGACCCGGATCATCATCGGCAGGTCTTCGTTGATAGTGGAGAGATCCAGCACGAATTGCAGCACGGCGCGGCTGCCCTGGGTCTGCATCGCCGCCGCAATCGCGGTCAGCTCATCCTCGCCCGCCTTCAGGGTCGGCGTGAAATCGCCGGTCGAGGTGCGGTGATTGAGCGTGCGCGAGGTGGAAAATCCGAGCGCACCGGCGCGCACGGCTTCCGCCGCAAGCTGCGCCATCGCCTTGTTGTCGTCTTCGGTCGAGGGATCGCGGCGCGCGCCGCGCTCGCCCATCACGTAGACGCGCAGCGCCGCATGCGGCAGTTGCGCGCCGATATCCATGTCGAAATCGCGCTTCGACAGCCAGTTCATGTAGTCGGGAAAGCTCTCCCACGCCCAGGGAATGCCGGCGCTCAGCACCGGCTCCGGAATATCCTCGACGCCTTCCATGAGCTGGATCAGCCGCGTGTGGTCGGCCGGCTTGCACGGCGCAAAGCCGACGCCGCAATTGCCCATGATCGCGGTGGTGACGCCGTTCTGCGAGGAAGGCGTGATGTCGTGGCTCCAGGTCACCTGGCCGTCGTAGTGGGTGTGCACGTCGACAAAGCCGGGTGTCACCAGCTTGCCCTTGGCGTCGATCTCTTCCTTGCCCTTACCGGAGACCTTGCCGACTTCGGTAATGCGCCCGCCGGAAATCGCAACGTCGGCCTCGAACAACGCGCCGCCCTTGCCGTCGGCGATGTTGCCGCCGCGAATCACGAGGTCAGGGGCATCGGTCATGGCGCGTCATCCCTAGCTTGAATTTGGCTTGCTTGAAATTTTGTTGCGGCATCATGGGGCAAGCCTGCGGACAGTCAACATGCGCCAACGGGGTTCTGGAATGCATCCAGACTTAAAGGGCGCCGTCAGGCTTGTACCCCGATGGTCATTTTTCGGCCCTGACATGGCCAAACGGGTCAACCAAAGCTGAATCAGCGGCGCGACAACGAAAACGGGGAAGGACAAGAAACAGGGGAATGAAGTCGATGTTTGGGGATCAGAACGCGGTCTACTATCCCGAGGAGCTGGCGCTGCTCGGGAGCGTGCTGGATCAGGTGGTGCAGTCGCTGCCGGTCAATCTGCAGACAGCCTACAATCGCAGGGCGCTCGCACAGAACATCCTGGCCTGCGCGGCCACAGGCGAGCGCGATCCGGACGAGCTCAGGCGAGCGGCATTCATGGTTCCCAGGGTCAGCGCTGCGGCGTGACCGGAACTTGTGAGGCTTTTGCGCCACGGGCGAGGGTGGTCCGATCTTCAATCGCGGAATCGCCGCAAGGGCGCTCCGTGTCTGCCACCCTCCGGCCAAAACCGGATGAGCTGATCGCGCCGGGCGGGAAGAACAACAACAGAGGTAGCAATGCTTTACTCACAATCCCCGCCCCTTGCGGAGAATGAGACGGCTCCGGAGGAGCAGCCCCGCGGGTTCGCCCGCCATCAGGTCGAGCAAGACGAGCCGACCTTCGGCAGGCGTGGCGTGGGTCCGGCGGTGCATGCGTATCCGCCGCCACGCCCGCGTCCTTCGCTAGGCCGGCGCATGTTCCGCCGCCTCTTCCGTTTCGCTGTTGTGCTGATGCTCGGCATCGGCGCCACGCTGGGCTGGCAGGCCTATGGCGACACGGGCAAGCAGATGTTTGCGACCTACGTGCCGGACTATGCGTGGCTGCTGTCTTATCTTCCGGGAACGAAGCCGCCGGCGCCCGTCGCCGTCGCCGCAGCCGGCACTAACCCGGCGCTGCAGCTCGAGCCGCTCGCGGCCAATCTGGCTTCCAGCATCGAGTTCGTGCGCCGCAGCGTCGAACAGGTCGCGCTCAAGCAGGAGCAGATGGCGCGGAACATCGCGGCGCTGCAGGCCGTCGACGAGGACATCCGGCAGAAGATATCTGCATCGCCTGCGGCCGCCCCCGCGCTCGCGCAGCCCATGGCCGCGCCCCCGCAGCCAAAACCCGCGCCGCCGAAACCGCCGGCACCAGCAGCGCCGCGGCCATCATCGGCATCGGGTCCACTGCCGATCGCGCCGCAGCGCTGAGTTTACACTCTTGCCGACTGGTCTTGCTTCACCTCTCCCCAGCGGGGAGAGGTCGATTTGCGCAGCAAA
>JAKFVP010000177.1 GCA_021732175.1 Bradyrhizobium sp. | reverse complement strand
CTCGGCGCGAACCGGCTCGAGCTGGCCGAAGGCGCTGCCTGCCGACCCCGCCAGCACAAGGCCGAGCGCCGCCGTCAGCGCGCCGCGGCGGCAGCACCGTACGATCTCCGCCGCGGCGCGGCGGAGCGAGCGAAAATGATCCCTTCGCGCCATGCGTATCATCAACGGTCCGTCGGCGGATGCGCAGATTCCGCCGCTTGCGACTCTAGGATTGGCTGGCTTAAGGACTTGTTAATTATGCGCTTTAATTGGTCTTTGGATTGAGCATCCTGCCCTCGATCTTGGGCAGTTCAGCCTGCTTGTTGCTGTCGCCGTTGGCGCGGCGCGCCAGTTCCACGGTGAGCCGCTCGGCGGCCTCCGGCTGCATCAGTCCCATGATGTCGCTCATCTTTCGCGGCGCGATCTGGGAGGCGATCTCGATCAGCACGCTCATCTCCAGGCGGTCGAACACCTTGGCGGCGTCCTTGGGCTTCATGCTCTCATACATCGTGATGATGCCCTTGAAGCTCGCCTTCTCCTGCTCGCTGCGCTGGCCGGCTGCCGTAGCCGCCTTGCCTTCCAGCGACTTCATCTCCTCGACCTTGCTCTCGATGCGCTTCTCGGCGGCCTTGAGCAGGCTTTCGCGGATCTCGATCTCGCGGGCGCGCTGGTCCAGTTCCTGGCGGCGCGTCTGCAGCCGCTCGAGGATGGCGCGCTCGGATTCCGACACGCGCGGGCTCTGGTCGGGAAACACCACGACGCCGTCGGGCTTGGCTGGTTCGGTCGCGGGCGTGGCGGGTTTTGGCGGTTCCTTCGCCGGTGCAGACGAGCCCGTGATGTCGGCGGGATCTCCCTTCCGGCCGCCGGGGAAGTTCAGCATGTCCTGTGCCCAAGAGGCCTTTTGCGTGGCTTGTTGCGTAGCCGGCTGCGTGGCCGGCTTGGCGATCTGCCTCGGCTTCGAGTCCCAGTCGAAGACATAGCCGCCGTCGAGCACGAGGCCCGCGACCTTCAGCACGACAAGGCCGAAGATCGCAACCAGCACGACCGGGATAACGCGGATGTCGCGGAACGACTTCATGCAGCGAGGCCACTAGCCCTTCGGCGTTCGGAGAAAGCCTGTGCCGCTTCTGCAACCGCCCGCGCCGACGACCCTCTTGGCGCGGCGGCGGGCTCCGGTGCCGGAGCCGGCGCTTCCTTCTGCTCGGACGACGGCCGCGCGGCGGAGGCGATCTTCGCCAGGCGGCGGATCACGGCGTCGCCCTCGGCGAGCTGATGCTTGAGTTGCGCGGACATCTGCGTCGCCGCGGCGAGCTGGCTGCCGAGATGCTCATTGACGTCGCGCACGGTGTGCTTGAGCCCGCCGATGGCGCGCTCGGCGATCTCGGTTGCGGTAATCAGCTCGCCGATGGTGGCTTTCAGCGAATGCTCGTCCGCCTTCAGCCGCTGCAAGCGCTTGTTGAGCAGGATGCAATAACCGATTGTCAGCAACAGCAAAATCGCCACCAGGCTCTCGATCGCTATTCCCACGGCGTGGCTCATTGTGCCTCCAGCATCTTGGTTTGCTCGTCAGCTCTCTCGAACATGGCAAGCGTCGTCTGCGGCTTGCGCAATTGCTTGGTCACGCGGATCGCGACGCGATCGCCGACGCGGCCCATCCGGCCCTCGGTCAGCGTGACGTTGCCGCAGCGCACGGTGACGAGCGCATCCGGCTTCATCTCCAGCGGCAGCGTGTCGCCGACTTTCAGCGCCATCAACTGCTTCAGCGGGATATCCGCCTCGTACAGCACGGCGTCGACGGCAATCTCGGCCTGTGCCACTTGGGTGGCGAAGTGGCCTTCCCAGATCGGGTCGCGGCCGAATTTTTCGCCCATGAACATCTGCAGCAGCACGCTGCGGATCGGTTCGATGGTCGCATAGGGCAGCAGCAGTTCGACGTTGCCGCCGCGCTCTTCCATGTCGATGCGCAGCCGCACCAGGATGGCGGCGTTGGCGGGCCGGCTGATCGCGGCAAAGCGCGGGTTGGTTTCCAGGCGATCGATGCTGAAGGCAACCGGCGACAGCGGGCGGAACGCCTGCTCGGCATCCGCCAGCACGACCTCGATCAGCCGCTTCACCAGGTTGGTTTCGATGGTGGTATAGGGCCGGCCCTCGATGCGCAGCGCGGCCTGGCCGCGGCGGCCGCCGAGCAGCACGTCGATGATGGAATAGATCAGGCTGGAATCGACGGTGGCGAGGCCGAAATTGTCCCACTCCTCCGCCTTGAACACGCAGAGCACGGCCGGCAGCGCGATCGAGTTCATGTAGTCGCCGAAGCGCACCGAAGTGATGCGGTCGAGCGAGACTTCGACGTTGTCGGACGTGAAATTGCGCAAGGAAGTCGTCATCAACCGCACCAGCCGGTCGAACACGATTTCCAGCATCGGCAGGCGCTCGTAGGACACCATCGCGGAGTCGATGATGGCGCGGATGCCGGAATTGTCGTCGAGATTGATTTCGCCGGCGGTGAAGCCAAGCAGGTTGTCGATTTCCTCCTGCGAGAGCACGCGCTCGCCGGAATTCTTGCCGCCGAAGTCGCGGCTGCCGTCCTCCACCATGGCCGCCCATTGCAGGGCCATGGTGCCGGAGATTTCATTGGCCGCCGCTGCCTTTTCGGCTTCCGCGGGGTCCTCGTTGGCCATCGACGCTTCCCATTGCGCGGCAATGGCGTCTTGGTCCATTTGGTCGTTGTTGCCAGCCATGGCGAAAAGCCCGTCCCCCTACTGGACCACTATTTCCTTGAACAGCACCGCGCTGACCTGCTGCGGCGCGACGGCGACGTTGACGCGGCGGGTCAGCTCTTCCTTGAGACGGAACAGGCCGGCCGAGCCGTTGAGATCGCCGACGCGCAGCTCCCGCAGGTAGGTCTGGAAGATATCGGAGACGCGCGGCATGTTCGGCTTGATCGCCTCGATCTGCTTGTCCTCCTTCACTTCGAGCACGATCTTGACCTTCAGGTACTGCACGCGCTCGCCGGGTAACCCCTGCAGGTTGACCATGATTTCCGGCACTTCGACATAGGACGGCGGCTTGACATGCGCCTCGGCCTGCTTGTGCTCGTCGCCGCCCTTCTTGGACATCAGCAGCCAGCCGCCGATGCCGCCGCCAATGATGACGAGGAACCCGACGGCAGCGATGATCAGCTTGAGCTTGCCCTTCTTGGATGGCGCGGCCTCTGCGGCATCGGCTGCCGCGCCGCCTTCCTTTTCATTGTCCGCCATGCCCGCCCCATCTTCGCAAAGGGGGCGCGGAGTGCTGCCAGCTGGAGGCCGTGACGCGATACCAATGCCGCCGGCGCAATCGCGCCCGTGATGATGGCAACGCTAGGGTAATAATGGTTAACGGTTTCTTTCTTTTGGGCCGCAGCTAGGAAAAATCTGCCGGGCAAACATGGTCAACAAGACCTTTCTGCCGCGCCCGCCGCACCCCCGCAAAGCGGCCAAGACTCTGACATAACTTCATTTTCTCAACTGGCACGGCTTTCGCTGAAGAGAGCTCGAGTCCTCGGCGGTTTGGGAGAGCTGCTTAACGACTCGCACGGTCCGACAGCCGCGTTTGGGAGAACCGGCCGGCGGATCATCACCAGGGGAGAACCACCGATGGAGAATACGCTTCTCATCGGCCTTTCGCGGCAGATGACGTTGGAACGGCAGATGGATGTCATCGCCAACAACGTCGCCAACGTGACCACCAATGGCTTCAAGGGCGACCGGTCGCTGTTTCAGGAATACCTGATGCCGACCGCGCGCGAGGACAATTTCGTCGCCGGCCGCGACCGCCGTCTCAGCCACGTGATGGACCGCGCCACCTACAAGGATCTGTCGCAGGGCTCGCTCGACCAGACCAAGAACCCGCTCGACGTCGCCATCAACGGCGACGGCATGTTCGTGGTGCAGACGCCGGCCGGCGAGCGCTACACCCGCGACGGCTCGTTCCAGATCGACAATCAGGGCCAGCTGGTCAACGCGTCCGGCTATCCCGTGCTCGGCAACAACGGCCCGATCCGGTTCCAGCAGACCGACAAGCAGATCCAGATCGCCAGCGACGGCAACATCACCGTGCTCGAGGGCACCAACCGCATCGACTCCGTGCGCGCCAAGCTGCGCATCGTCAATTTCACGCAGCCGCAGCGGCTGAAGAAGGAAGGCTCCAACCTCTTTTCGGCCGGTGAAGGCAATGCCGCCCAGGCCGACACCAAGTCGACGGTTGCCCAGGGCTTCATCGAACGCTCCAACGTCAACTCCGTCCTCGAGATGACCCGGCTGATCGAGGTCAACCGCATGTACACCCACATTGCATCGATGCTGCAGCAGCAGCACGACCTGCACCGCACGGCGATCGACAAGCTCGCCGACGTGCCGGCTTGATGAGGAGCTACTGAAATGCGCGCAGTCATCACCGCAGCGACCGGCATGGCCGCACAGGAACTGAACGTTCAGGTGATCTCCAACAACATCGCGAACCTCCGCACCACCGGCTACAAGAAGCAGCGTGCGGCGTTCCAGGACCTGATCTACGACCATGTGCGCCGCGTCGGCGCGCAGGCTTCGGACCAGGGCACCATCCTGCCCGTCGGCGTCGATCTCGGCGGCGGTGTGCGGACCGTCGGCACGCCCCGCCTGATGGGCCAGGGCACGCTGCTGCCCACCGGCAACGAGCTCGACATCGCCGTCCGCGGCGAGGGCTTCTTCAAGATCCAGATGCCCGACGGCACCTTTGCCTACACCCGCGACGGCTCCTTCATGCTGGACGCGCAGGGCCGCATCGTGAATGCGCAGGGCAATCCGGTGCAGCCGACCATCACCCTGCCGCAGAATTCCTCGGGCCTCACCGTCAACGCGCAGGGCCAGGTGACGGTGACGCTGCCGGGCTCGACCACGCCGACCAATGTCGGCCAGATCGGCCTCACCCGTTTCATCAACAAGGCCGGCCTGAAGCCCATCGGCGACAACCTTTTCCAGGACACGCCGGCCTCGGGTGCGCCGCAGGACGGCATCGCCAACACCGACGGTTTCGGCGACATGCTGCAGTCCAACCTCGAACAGTCCAACGTCGAAGTGGTCTCGGAAATCTCCGACCTGATCGCAGCCCAGCGCGCCTACGAGATGAACGCCAAGGTCGTCTCCGCTGCCGACCAGATGCTGCAGGCCACCTCGCAGATGTTCCGCTGAGGATGATGTCCATGATCGCCCGCCCGCTCCTCATCGCCCTCGCCCTCCTCGCCTGCGCAACCAGTGCGTTCGGGCAGGAAAAGGACAAGAACGAAATCATCGCCGCCCCCAGCCTGCGCGCCAATGTCGTGGTCACCAGCGACATCGTGCGGATCGGCGACGTCATCGACAACGCGGGCCCCGCGGCGCGCATTGCGATCTACCGCGCGCCCGATCTCGGCATGACTGGCACGCTGCCGGTCGCCCAGATCGTCAACACCCTGCGCAGCCATCGCGTGATCGGCGTCGATACCCACGATCTGCGCGAGATTTCGGTGACGCGGCAGGCGCGCAGCCTGGAGCTGGCAGATATCGAGCAGGCGCTGACCCGTGCGCTGGAGCG
>JAKFVP010000351.1 GCA_021732175.1 Bradyrhizobium sp. | reverse complement strand
AAGATCACCTGCTCGAACAGCACGGCGTCTTGAGGTCGTGCGAGATCGAGGTCAGCAATGCGCCGCGCAGCCGGTCGGACTCCACCGTGCGCTTGACGCGGTCCATGTCCTCGACCAGCAGCACGCGCTCGATGGCGAGCGCACCCTGGTCGACCAGCGCATCGAGCAGGCGGCGCTGGTCCGGTGTCAGCAGCGGGCCGCTCTTGTCGTCGTCGATGCCGATCACGCCGATCGGGCCGCGCCCGGTGCGCATCGGCAGGAACAAACGTTTGGCGCCGGGCAGCGTATCGGAGCCGCGCCCGGCGGGACGGTCGTTGCCCCAGGCCCAGCTTGCCGCGGCGAGATCGGCCTTGTCGAGCTCGTCCTCCGGCGGATAGCCGGTCATGACGGTCAGCACGCCGCCTTGCGGCAACAGCAGCACCACGCGAACTTTCAGCATCAGTGCGATCTGATAGGCGGTCGCCCACAGCACGTCGTCAAGCGTCGCCGTGCCCGCAAGCTTGCGGCTGAAAGCGTAGAGAGATTCGGTGGTACGTACCCGGCCGATCGCCGTGTCGGCCTGCAGGCGCACGCGCGCGGCGACGTTGGAGACGAGGATCGCGACCACCAGAAACAGGAAGAATGCCGCAACATTGGTCGGATCGGTGATGGTGAACGTATAGACCGGCGGCAGGAAGAAGAAATTGTAACTCAGCGACGCCGCGACGGTCGCCAGCAGCGACGGCCATAGCCCATAGCGGACGGCGACACCGACCACCGCCGTGAGCAGCACGAGGTCGACATTCTCGATGCCGAACCAGGGCTGGATCAGGATGGCGATACCGAGGCCGATGGCGACGATCAGCAGCGCCATCAGGTAGGACCGCGGATTGAACGGATCGCGCCTTGCTGCGGTCTGCACCGCGGCCTTGCCGCCGGCCGCCTCGTCGCCCGCAATGACGTGCACGCTGATATTGCCGGAGCGCCGCACCAGATCGTGCACGACAGAGCCGCGGGTCAGCTCGAACCAGCGCGAGCGGCTCGATTTGCCGATAACGATCTGCGTGACGTTGTTGGCGTGGGCGAAGTTGATGAGGTCGTCCGCGATGCGCCGCCCGACCGCGGGAATGGTGATGGCCTCGCCGCCCAGCGCTTCGGCAAGCCGCATGGTGTCGGCCAGGCGATCGCGCTGCTCGTCGGTGAGCTGCAGGCTGCGCCGCGTCTCGATGGCGACCGCGGTCCAGGGCGCGTGCAGGCGGTCGGCCAGCCGCTTGGTATAGCGCACGAGACCGGCGGCGCGCGGGTCCTCGCTGATGCAGACCAGGATGCGCTCCCCTGCCGCCCAGGGGCCGGGAATCGCATTGGCCTGCATGTGGGTAAGCAGTTGCTCGTCGACCCGCTCGGCGGTGCGGCGCAGCGCCAGCTCGCGCAGCGCGGTGAGATTGCCGGGCGAGAAATAGTGCTCCAGCGCGCGCTCGGCCTGCCTGGGCACATAGACCTTGCCCTCCTTCAATCGCTGGATCAGGTCGTCCGGCGTCAGATCAATCAGCTCGATGGCGTCGGCGCGGTCGAACACGGAATCCGGCACCGTCTCGCGCACCCGCACATGGGTGATCTGCGCCACCACGTCATTGAGGCTTTCGATGTGCTGGATGTTGACGGCGGTGTAGACATCGATGCCGTGCGACAACAGCTCCTCGACATCGAGATAGCGCTTGGGATGGCGGCTGCCGGGCGCATTGGTGTGCGCGAGTTCGTCGACGATGGCGATCTGCGGTCGGCGCGCGATCAGCGCATCGATGTCCATCTCCTCGAGATGCTGGTCCCGGTAGTCGATCCGCTTGCGCGGTAGAACCTCGAGTCCCTTCAGCAACGCCTCGGTCTCGGCGCGGCCGTGGGTCTCGACGACCCCGACCACCACGTCGGCGCCGGCCTTCGCCTTGGCATGGGCGCTTTGCAGCATCTCATAGGTCTTGCCGACGCCGGGGGCGGCGCCGACAAAGATCTTCAGCTTGCCGGTGCGGGAGTCCGCCCGCCGGGCCTGCTCAAGCAGAGCTTCCGGCGAGGGACGCAAATCGGCATCTCGGCGCTCATTGGCCATAAGGCAATATAGTCACCGCACGGCGCGAGACTACCTTGTCGTAGCGCCATCCAGCGCCAAATTGAGCGCCAGAACGTTAACGCGGGGCTCACCCAAGAGGCCCGCAAGCCGGCCCCTGGTGTTTTCGGTCACGAGCTGACGAACCCGGTCCTCCGGCAGGTTGCGCGCCTTGGCCACGCGGGGCACCTGGAACAGCGCCGCATCAGGCGAGATATCGGGATCGAGGCCGCTCGCCGAAGTGGTGACGAGATCGACCGGCACGGTCGCATTCGGGTTCTCGGCCTTCAGCCTGTCGACGTCTTCCTTGAGGCGGTCGGCCAGCGCCTTGCTGGTCGGGCCCAGATTGGAGCCGCCGGAATTGGCGGCGTTGTAAGGCGCGGAGACCGTCTTGGACGAATCGGCCGGGTCGGGTGCCACGGTTGCCGAGGGCCGGCCGTGGAAATACTTGTCTTCCTTCCACTCCTGGCCGATCAGCGCCGAGCCGATCACCTTGCCGTCCTTCTCGATCAGGCTGCCTTGCGCCTGCTTCGGGAAGATGACGCCGGCGATGCCGGTCATGGCGAGCGGATAGGCAAGGCCGGTGATCAGCGTCAGCACGGCGAGGACGAGGATGGCGGGGCGGATTTCTCTGAGCATGTTGGTCTCCGGTATTTATCCGTCATTGCGAGCGAAGCGAAGCAATCCAGCTTTGCTGGAACAAGAAAGAAAGCTGGATTGCTTCGTCGCTTCGCTCCTCGCAATGACGGTTGGGGTTTCAAGCGAGATTCAAGGCAGCAACCACGAGATCGATCGCCTTGATGCCGATAAAGGGAATGATGATGCCGCCGAGACCGTAGATCAGCAGGTTACGGCGCAGCAGCGCGCCGGCGCCGATGGCGCGGTAGGCCACGCCCTTCAGCGCCAACGGGATCAACGCGATGATGATGAGCGCATTGAAGATGATCGCCGACAGGATCGCGCTCTGCGGGCTCGCCAGATGCATGACGTTGAGCACCTCGAGCTGCGGATAGAAGGCAAGGAACATCGCCGGGATGATGGCGAAGTACTTTGCGACGTCATTGGCGATCGAGAAGGTCGTCAGCGCGCCGCGGGTCATCAGGAGCTGCTTGCCGATCTCGACCACCTCGATCAGCTTGGTCGGGTTGGAATCGAGGTCGACCATGTTGCCGGCCTCGCGCGCGGCCTGTGTGCCGGTGTTCATGGCAACGCCGACGTCGGCCTGTGCCAGTGCCGGCGCGTCGTTGGTGCCGTCGCCGCACATCGCCACCAGCTTGCCCTTGGCCTGCTCGTCGCGGATCAGCTTCAGCTTGTCCTCGGGCGTGGCCTGCGCCAGGAAATCGTCGACGCCTGCTTCCGCCGCAATCGCCGCCGCGGTCATCGGATTGTCGCCTGTTATCATGATGGTGCGAATGCCCATGCGACGCAGCTCGGCAAAGCGCTCGCGGATGCCGCCCTTGACGATGTCCTTGAGCTGAATGACGCCGAGCAGCCGGCCATCCTTCGCCACCGCCAGCGGCGTGCCGCCGGCCTTGGCGATATCGTCGGAAATCGCCTGCAGCTCGCGGGCAGCATCCGAGGCCGGCGCCGGCTGAATGGCGCGCACGGCATTGCCGGTCGCAAGCGACTGCGCGGTGCCGCCACCGATATAGGCGAGGACGGCGTCCACCGCACCTTTGCGGACAGATGATGAACCGGCATCGATGCCGCTCATGCGGGTCTGCGCCGTGAAGGGCACGAAGGTGGCGGCAAGCTCCTTCATGTCGCGGCCGCGGATGCCGTATTTCTCCTTGGCCAGCACGACGATCGAGCGGCCTTCCGGCGTCTCGTCGGCGAGCGAGGCAAGCTGGGCTGCATCGGCGAGCTCCTGCTCGGTGACGCCGCGAACGGGACGGAACGCCGTGGCCTGCCGGTTGCCGAGCGTGATGGTGCCGGTCTTGTCGAGCAAGAGCGTATCGACGTCACCGGCGGCTTCCACCGCACGGCCGGACATCGCCAGCACATTGAAACGCACCAGGCGATCCAGGCCGGCGATGCCGATCGCCGACAAGAGCGCGCCGATGGTGGTCGGGATCAGCGTGACGAACAGCGCCACCAGGACCACGACCGAGATCGAGCCGCCGGCATAGGCCGCGTAGCTCGGGATGGTGACGGTCGCGAACACGAAGATGATGGTGAGGCCCGCCAGCAGGATGTTGAGCGCAATCTCGTTCGGTGTCTTCTGCCGCTCGGCGCCTTCCACCAGCTTGATCATGCGGTCGATGAAGGTCGAGCCCTGGGCCGCGGTAATGCGCACCTTGATCCAGTCCGACAGCACCTGGGTGCCGCCGGTCACCGCCGAGCGGTCGCCGCCGGATTCGCGGATCACGGGCGCGGATTCGCCTGTTATGGCCGCCTCGTTCACGGAAGCGACGCCCTCGATCACCTCGCCGTCGGAGGGAATGTTGTCGCCGGCCTCGACCAGCACGAGGTCGCCGACCTTCAGACTGGTGCCGGAGACGAGGCGGTAGTTGCGCCCTGGGCCTTCCAGCAGCTTGGCCTGACTCTCGGTGCGGGTCTTCTTCAGCGATTCCGCCTGTGCCTTGCCGCGGCCTTCGGCGACGGCTTCCGCGAAATTGGCGAACAGCACCGTGAACCAGAGCCAGACGATGATCTGGAAAGTGAAGCCCAGGCCAGCGCCGCCGGTGACGAGATCGCGCACGAAGATGACGGTGGTGAGCGCGGCGACAACCTCGACCACGAACATCACGGGGCTCTTGATCATCAGGCGCGGATCGAGCTTGGCGAAGGCCGACCGGATCGCGGGCACGACGATCTTCGGATCCAGCATCGTTGCGACCGGCATCCGCTTGTTCATTTTAACGACGGGTTCCATGGATGTTGCTCCGATTGCGTTCGATCAGAAGACGGTGTTGGCGTTCATGGCGAGATGCTCGACAACAGGGCCGAGCGCCAGCGCCGGGAAGAAGGTGAGGCCGCCAAGGATCAGGATGACGCCGACGACGAGGCCGACGAACAGGCCGCCGGTGGTCGGGAAGGTGCCCGTCGAAGCGGGAATGGACTTCTTCTCGGCCAGCGAGCCTGCAATCGCCATCGCGGGCACGATCATCAGGAAGCGCCCGACGAACATCGCTACGGCACCGGTGACGTTGTAGAAGAAAATGTTGCCGGTGAGACCTGCAAAGGCCGATCCGTTGTTGGCGGTTTGCGAGCTGTAAGCATAGAGCACCTCGGAGAAGCCGTGCGGGCCGGCGTTCGCCATCGAGGCGGTCGCTGTCGGATAGACCACCGCAACGGCCGTCCAGCCGAGGATCATCAGGGGCAGGATCAGGATGGCGAGCATCGCCATCTTGACCTCGCGCGCCTCGATCTTCTTGCCGACATATTCCGGCGTGCGGCCGACCATCAGACCGGCGACGAAGATCGCCAGCACCACGAACAGCAGCATGCCGAACATGCCGGCGCCGACGCCGCCGACGATGATTTCGCCGAGTTGCATGTTGA
>JAKFVP010000067.1 GCA_021732175.1 Bradyrhizobium sp. | reverse complement strand
GGATTGGCGAGTCTGATCAGATCGATCGGTGCATTGCATGCTGGCCCCGATGTTTCCGCGCGCGCCGACAACGACATCGCCAGACCGACGACGAGCGTAGCGACAGCAACGGGCCTCCTTGCCCGACAGGCGGGATTAGCACTCCGAGCGGCAGCCCTTCTGAGCCTCTCCGTAATTTCCATGGACGTCGCCAACTTCGAAGCCGATGGGCACCATCAAGCGAAAGAGCCTAGGCCGCTTCAGCCGTGTCGTTCGTGGTGTGCCGATAACTGATGCCAGACCGTGTGTATCAGCGTTTGACGGAAATTATACCCGGCGGCGCCATTCGAGCCCTCCGTTTTCCTCGAAAGCGCGTGATCTACGCTCTCAATGATGAATTCGGAGCATGGCGCCGTTAGGTTACAGGCACGGAAGATTTTGTTCAGCCGGTGTGTTCCCAGATTGACGCTTCTATATATTTTCCGTCAAATCTTTGGCTTCCCTTCTCGTTCAGATACGTGCCACCCGTGGTGTTTCATTGAAGTGTCATTTTCGGCAAGTAGGCGCGCCGCGCTCACGCACCACGGTAGTTGCTCGATCGTCGGCCGCGGCAGTTCATTGATCCGGGAATCTCAGAGTGCAACGCGCTCCAGACCTTCGTTCAACCGTGAAGGCTCCCCTGAGCCGTTGCGCTAACATCGTCACGAGGCCGAGCCCGGGTGAGGCCTGGGCCTCATCAAAATTGAATCCAGGGCCGCTGTCTTGCACATAGAGCTCGTGCAATCCCGAACGCTGGCTCAGTCCCACGTTGATAGCGACTCGACCGCGATCGTTGATTCCGTGTTTTGCGGCATTCGCGAGCAGTTCATTTAGAACCAGCGCGAGCGGCATCATCGTCTCTTTAGGTAGAGACCCGCTGACCCGTTCGCTGTCGATCGATATTTCCTTACTGAGGAAGGCCTTGGCATTGGCACAGACAGCTTCGAGAAATGTTCGCGCGCTGACATCGGTTGAATGGCCGGCGGAATAAAACAGTTGTTGCGCGGCTCCCATCGCTCCGATGCGCTGGCTTGTATCTGATAGCAGTTGACGAGCTTCCGAATTGCCCGTTTTGCGGATCACAGCTTGCAGGAGGCCCAAGAGTATTTCCTGGTTGTTCCTAAGTCTGCAGCTAAACTCATCCAGCAACTGTTGGGATAGCTCGATAATCTGTGTATTCCGGCACTGAAGATCCTGAAGCATACCCTGCGCTTGAGCCAATCGATCGCCCCTTGGGCACTGGTCAACTGGCAGGGCAACCAGATGGTCAGCGCCTACGACTTGCCACTCGTGAGTATCTTTGCAGATTGGGCAGCCAGCCCAAATGCTGATCGGGCGCGCCCTGCCATGCTTGCTGCCGCCGTTAACAACTTCACGGCCGCTATTTGGGCATTGAAAGCTGCGCGTGTTCCTCTCGATCCGCGCTTCGATCTTGAGCGCAATGGCGGCGCCACGCCGGTTGGATGACCGACGACAAAGGTTGGCTGGATGCATTGACCAAGTCTCCTTCCTATTCGCGGCCATCGTGGGCGCAGCCAAATGTAGAGACGCCTTCGTCATTCGTGGGACGAAGGAAACCGATCAACTGCTCGGACGCGTACTTCCGGCGCGTTACCGGTAATCCCAATCCTGTTAATGGCGTCGATCGAGATGTCAGCGCGCCAATCGCGATGAAGTTCGTCCTCTGCCCATGCTCCAAAAAATACGGCCCGACGCGCTGAGTGCAAGGCCGGCTTGGAGGAGGAGCGCGCTGCACTCGAATGGAGCCGTGGCCACGTCCCTGTAGCCAAATTGCCGATTGTAGGTGAGAGCCGCCGAGGGGGCGCTCGGCGGCTCTCCGTGCGTCGGCAACCGGTGGGGGAAATCGGTCGCTGCCGCTAGTTGGTGAAAAGTTGAGACCTGTTTCACCCATGGGCTTGTTCGGACTTTTTATTGCGCACCGACCCACCCGCGTCGGATGCACAGACTTACGGTCCATGCCCCAAGGCGCGTGATGTGCGCTCCCAATCATTAGTTCGAAGCGGATCGCCGGCAGGTTACAGGTTTCGAAAATATTGTTTAGTCGACATTCTCTAGATGGCCGGATCAGTCTGGACCCAACTAGTTGCACGATGCGCCATTGACCGATCCGGCTCAGTATGCCGCCGCGGCCGAGCTTCATCCCAGCGCTGGTAAACGCCGCTGCTCCCAGCATCGCAGGCCCCGGTCTCGTCTCGCACGACATTGCGAGAGAGTTCGTCTCTTACGCCCCCATGGCTTCATTTCTCATTAGTGTACCTTCAGCAGTCGTCGTGCCTCGCACCGTATGCATCATGAAGCCTCGGCGGGCGACAGCACGAGGCGCTTCACTCAATCGCATACCTGAATTCGGCGAATGAACACTCGGCCATGTCGTCCCACGACCCGACGGCGCACGAGATAGCAGTCGCTGGCATAATAGCCCGGATAACCATAGTAGCCGTAGGCCGGATAGCCGTAACCGTAGCCGTAGTAACCGTAGGCGGGATAACCATAACCGTAGCCGTAGCCCGTATAACCGAAACCACCAGCAAAACGATGACCGCCAAAGTAGCCGCCGTGGCCACCGCCGTACCCGCCGTGACCGACAAATCCTCCGCCATGGCCACCGCCGAACCCGCCATGACCGCCAAATCCTCCGCCATGGCCGCCACCGAACCCACCATGACCACCGCCACCGCCGTGCCCACCACCACCGTGCTGGGCCGCCGCCGGAGGAGCGCTCGCGACGGTCGCGGCGCCAAGCACGAGCACCGCAACGCCGGCTATCAGAGCTTTCTTGAGAGTTATGGCCATGACGCATTCTCCATTGAATTTGCAAGCCTATGTAACGTGATGCCTCCTCCAGTCCTTCTAACTTTGTCGAGTTTTATCGAGTACCTTTGCTAAGGTTACCGTGGAGGGACGTACAGTCTCGATTGCGAGCTTTTGAGCGAGCCCCCAAATCTCCCTGTTCTGGGTAGAGACCGCGTCGAATTGCTTGCGCGCATGCGCGGTAGACCGTTCCACCATCTCAGGAATGGACCTGGCGCCGGCAAGCTCGGAACCAAAATCGAAAGCGGCGTTGATATTGGCGGACATCGCTTCAATGAGTTTGGCGCGACAATCCCTGGCGATGTCGGTGGCCGTCGAATAGGTCGTCTCGAAAAGAGCCGTCGTCTCGTCAGCGGCGGCTTTTAGCTTTTCGTAGGCCTGCTTTGCCTGCTCGACACGGCTTTCCGCGAATGCGCGATAAGCTGCCGGTGTCTCAACCTTCGGCATTTCGAAATTCGGCGTCTCGCAACAGGTACTTTTTTTGTTCTGCGGGGCTGTTTCCGAGGTCGTTGTTTCTTCCGAGGTCGTTGTTTCGCTTTTCAGAGATGTCTCAGACATGGGCTTACCCTCTTCCGGGCGGCGATCCACAAGCTCCTGGAGGCACCCGCCCAACATGGCTCCAAGGCGATTCTTGATGAGATCAGTCCGGAACGACTCAATCGTTCACGACTGCCTGGCGCCTGGCGGACAATCGCACGCACGCAATGTTATCGATCTGATAGATGCCCTGTATGACCAGGCGAAGGCCCTCCGGAGTCCCACTCGCGGGTCGAACAACCCGCCAGGAAGAGCGAGGTCGCGATAACCACCGCCAACACCAACCTGTTCATTCACATTTCTCCTTTGCAAAAGTCGACCGCGCCACGAGACCGGCGCTCACCGCAAATCGCGGCCGGTTCGCGGTTGCGCCGCATTGTGTACCTATCTTAATTTCGGAACAAACCGCGGAAAGGTTACAGCTCACGCGGGCATGTCGAAAATAATTCCTGGCGGAAGATTCCGGCCCGGCCAAATATGGCGCGTTGGCGGTGATGCGCAGCATGGCTGGGCGCTGGTCTGATGAGCACATTGCCGCATCGCTCAATCGGATGGGCCTACCGACAGGTCAGTGCAAGACATGGACGGCAAAACGTGTCTCATCAGTGCGTCGCGTGCGTGACATTCACACCTATCGATCTGCGGAAAAAGATGGTGAATGGTTGACGCTGACGGAAGCCGCGAAACATCTTGGGAGGGGTCAGCAGCCACACGATCCGGCGCTTGATACAGACCGGCGCGCTGCCTGCCGAACAAGTCATGCGGGGCGCGCCGCACCAGATCCGTACCACTGACTGGAGGCGGACCAGGTGAAAGCCGCGATTGCCCGAAAGGGTCGCTCGTGTCGTGCGCCGGGGCGAAGACATGCTTCCAATGTTTACAGACACTTGACGAAGGGCTGCGCAATGAATTACCCATCGGTCGGAAGAAGAAGCTGGACCTTCGCCGGTTCATATGCTGGCGGCCATCGAGCCGCCGCCGTTCTGCGCCAGGCTTTCTTGTCCGCGCATCAAATCGGCGGCGCACAACAGGATCAGCAGCGCCGCTAATGCAGATCCGATCAATTCCCGATATCGCTTCGTCGACACTAGATTGCTCACAGCAGATTCCTCACAATGTTTGGTCCCGACTTGCTATTGCAGCGGCGGCGAGGACGTCTGCGTCACCCTATGGCCGAGTGTCTCTATGTCCACGCCCGCCAGTGCCTCGATCTCTGCCAGTCGCTTCTCCCGCTCAATCCAAACCTGGGCAGCCGACCGGCGAACCGCAATCAGAATCCGCTGACTGTCGATAAGATCGGCGAACGCCACCGTTCCCGCCGAGTATTCGCTCCGAGAACTGTTCACAAGCTGCTCGGCGGCTGGCAGAACACGCTCACGGTAAAATGCAGTTTGGCGCTCTGCATTCCGCATGATGTACAAGTTCGCCACAAAGCTCGCGGCGCGGTCTCGCGTGGTTTGCCGCAAAACGGCTTCCGACGACCGCGTCATGGCCTCCGCCTCCCTGATGGCGCCGCGGATCGCCGGCAACTTTGTCGGCAGCATCACCATTGTTGATATCACCTGCGAAACATTCCCGGTAACACTTCCGGAGGGGATGAAATCAGGCAGATAAGCCAACCTTGCGAGCTCAAGGGCGTTCTTTCGCCCCGCCACCTGCCGGGCGAGCCCGGCCAGCTCCGGATTTTGTTCAACGGCCACCGCAATCAGCTGTGCATCGTCTGCCTTGACACGCCGCGGCGCCGGCAGGTTTGGCGGAAGTCTCACCGGAGCATTGGCATCGCGCGCGAGCATCCCGTTGAGCGTACCGCGGATTGACTTGGCTTCTGCTTGCAGGTTTGCCAATTCGTTCTCCGCCATCTGCGATTCGATCTGGACTTTGAGCAAATCCTGCAAGGGCCCCCCAGACTGGGCGCGGCCGGAGGCCGAGTCCGTAACGAGCTTGAGAAGCGTCAAGTTATAGCGCTCAATGCGGATCTTCTCCTCGGTCAGCGCCAAATCCAGATAAGTGGAAATCACCTTCCGCTGAATGTCGAATTTGGCCGCGCGAAGCTTTTCGCTGCTTTGCCTGGCAGATTCCAGCGCGACCGCGCCGGCCGTCTGGACTTTGATCGGCAACGACAGATTCATGGACGGATCGAAGCCGACGCCGATCGTCGTGCGGTCCCACGCCTTGAGCTTCTCGGGCGAAAACATGTAGCTGAAATTGACCGCGAC
>JAKFVP010000247.1 GCA_021732175.1 Bradyrhizobium sp. | reverse complement strand
TCGAAGCGGTTGACGTTCATGGTCTGCTCGTCGAACCGGGCGCGGGTCGAGAAGGTGTAGGTGCGGTTGGGCGAATAGCTCACCTTGGCCACATAGTCCGACTTCTGCCGGGCAAGGCCGGAGTCGAGGCCCGTGTTGGTGGCGTCGGCGACCGCGAAGGAGTTCATGCCGAACAGCTGGTAGGACTGGCCGAACAGGAAGTTGATCGATCCGCCGCGGTCGAACTGCGTCGTGGCCTGCACGCCGACATTGGCGCGGCCGCCGCCCTCGACGCGGTCGTAGCCGGAGAACTTGTCGACCGCGAACAGATTGCTGGCGTCGAACACGAGGCTCTGGGCGTCCTCGTTGGGCAGCTTGCCGGCATAGGTCTCGTTCGGGCGCAGGATGACTTGCGCGATTGGCTCGATCGTCGTCGAGCCCCACGGCTGCACGTTGATGAAGGGATAGCGATATTCGAGGCCGACCGCCGGCATCGCGCGCAGCGCCTGGGTGTCGCCGACCGGCAGGAAGTTGGAAACGCCGGGCTGGTTGGAGATCGAGGCGTCGATCGCATCGGCACGCAGGATGGCAAACGGCGTCCAGATCTGGCCGAACGGATCGGTGAATGATTTGCGCCACTGCACTTCTGCGGTGGCGCGCGTGTAGGTGCCGGGCATGCCGCGCAGCAGGCACTGCGAGGGTAGCCGCGCCAGCGGATCGGCCGAGGCATTAAGGCACAGGCCGTTGGTGTTGGCGAGCGTCGTGATCGGATCGAACGCCGCGGTGGAGCGCGTCAGACTCGTGAAGTTGGTCTTGTAGCTGACTTCGCCGCCGAAAATGTTGGCGTTGATGACGTTGTTGTAGTCGATCACGGGATGGATCACCGGCACCTTGTCCTGGTTGCCGGAGAAGCTAAGGTAATAGATCGCGCGCGCGTCGAAGAAGCTGCGGTTGCCGACACCGGTCAAATAAAGCTGCGAGATCGCTTCCGTCGGCAGGCTCAGGAACGAGTTGAGCGGATCGCGGTACTGGGCAAGCCGATAGTCCGAGAAGAAGTAGTAGTCGGACATCACGACGCCGTCCCAGCCCCAGACCCACTTGTCGTTGATGGCGAACTGGCCCTTGGTGTCGATGGCGCCGCGGAACTCGCGGTCGCCGGGCTGGCCGGCATAGACACCGGGGTCGAGCTGATAAATGCCGTAAGCGCGGATCTGGTAGGAGCCGTCCATCAGGCGCTGGCGGAACTCGAGCTGGCCGAGCACGCCCTGGCGCGTGGTGATGCGCGGGGTGATGGTCATGTCGTAGTCGGGTGCGAGCGCCCAGTAGAACGGCGTGTCGATGCCGAAGCCGTAACCGGCCGTCGAGGTGTAGCTCGGCATCAGGAAGCCGGTCTTGCGCTTCACCGTCGGATCGGGCGTCGAGAAATAGGGCAGGTAGGCCATCGGCACGCCGAAGAATTCGAGCTGCGCATTCTCGAAATACATCATCCGTTCGGTCTGGTTGTGGATGATGCGCGCGCCCTTTACCTGCCACAGCGGCGGCTTCTTCGGATCGTCCTTGCACGGTGCGCAGGCCGTATAGACGCCGTTCTCGAACACCGTGTAGTTGCCCGCCGAACGGTCGGCGCGGGTGGCCGCCATGCGCGTCTGGTCCTCGGTATCGACGCGCAGCGAATCGACGAAACCGTCACGGTAGTCATCGCTGAGATCCATGACGTTGGCGTAGGTGATCTTGCCCTCGGCATCGGTCAGGCGGATGTTGCCCTCGGCATGCAGGCGCTTGGTCTTCTGGTCGTAGACGACCTTGTCGGCCTCGACGCTGGTGCCGTTGTAGAACATCTGCACGTTGCCGACCGCCGACACGCGCTGATTGTTGTAGTCGTAGTCGACCTCGACGGCCTGCACGAGCATCTGCCCGTCGTTCGGCGCCGGCGGCGGCTTCGGACGCGGCGGCCGCGGGTTGTAGGTGAAGCTCTGGGCGGAGGCGGGCGCGACGGAGGCAAGCTCGATCGCTCCGGCAAAAATGAATCCGGAAATCAGGATCAGGGGCGCGGCCATGCGGCTGCCTTGACGGCGCACGCGACTGCGCCGCCTGAACGCAGGCGACCTCAACTTGCGGGCGGCGACAACGGCCACTACCCGTCCTCCTGGTACAGCAAGGCCAAGAACCCGGTGAGGCCACCCACGCAGACGGGCAACCACGCCGCAGCGATGGGGTGCATCAGCTCAGCCTTGCTCAAATCTTCAGTTACTTTCGATAGAACGTAGAGCAGAAAGCCTGCACCCACGCCACTCAAAACCATCTTCTGAACGCCGCCCATCCGGAAGAAGCGCAGGCTCACGGAAGCGGCCAACATCACCATTGCAGCCAGCAAAAATGGCTGTGCGATGAGCTTGTGGTACTGCAGCCGGTATCCGGCCGTGGCAAACCCGGAACTCTCGGACGAGCGGATGTAGCTCGGGAGTTGCCAAAAGGACACAGTTTCGGGGGTCGAAAAACTGTTGCGGACCTGGGCCTGGGTCAGGCTGGTCGTGATGTAGAACGTCTCCTGCTCAACCGGCGGTGAGTCGAGGGAGAATCGCCGCGCCGATTTGAGCACCCAGCGGCCTTCGTCGAGCGATGCCTCGCGAGCCTCGATTCGCTCCTTGAACTGCAGGTCGGTGTCGAAGCGGAACACGGTGATCCCGGTGAGGCGGACACCCTGCTGCTCGCTGCGCGCCGCGTTGATGATCCACTGGCCGTCATTGTTGACCTGGTTGAGCCAGAATCCGGAGGCGTCCTGGATGCCGCCGCCGGGCGCTGAGCCGAACAACTCGGCTTCCATGCGCTTGGACATTTCGCGCAGGTTCGCCGACATCGGGTTGTAGGCGATGGTGGCGGTGATGCCGAGCGCGATGGCGCTCGCCAGCGCCGGCGCGATGAATTGCCAGGCCGAGACGCCGGCGGCGCGCGCCACCACGAGTTCAAGCCGCCGGGACAGTGCGAGATAGCAGGTCATGGCGCCGATCAGCACGCAGAACGGCATCATCTTTTCGAGGAGCTGCGGCACGCGATACAGCGAGGTCAGCGCCACCGTGATCGCTGAGGCCTGAGGCAGGCCCGACGTCTTGCGCACCATCTCGATGTAATCGACCAGCACCAGCAGCAGGAAGATCGACGCAAACGTGCCCACCGCCGCGACCACGAAGCGGCCGGCAAAATATCGCCCGAGCGTGTTTGTCATCATGCTCATGCGGTGGCCGGCCTTCCGAGCAGCCGCAGAATGCGCTCGTTGTTCCGGTTGAACTGCTCGATCAGCCCAGCCGGTGCATCGACCACGATGCCGCGGACGATGATGAACATGCCGGCCGCGATCGCGAGAACCATCATCAGGTACTGAACCGCTGCGGCCTCGGGCGTTTTCACCGTCATGACCGAGCAGGCAAAGCCCGCCATGCGCAGGCCAAACACCGTCAGCACCGCGCAGGTAATGGCAAAGCCGCGACTCTGCCGCGTGGTGCGCGGCGTGCCGAGGAAGGCGAAGGTCAGCGCGGCGAAGGCGAACGGATAGATCGGCGCGAGGAAACGGTCATGCAGCTCGGCGCGGAACTGGCCGGTGAGCGTCTTGTAGATGGGATCGTCCTCCGAGGGCGACATCAACTCCCAGAGATAGCGTTCGCGAATGCCGAGCGCGACGTCACGGCCGCGATTGGAGAATTTCGACATGTCGAAGGCGTAGCGGCCGAATGCGACCAGCGCAGGATCGCGTTTTCCGGCCTCGAAGCGTTCGAGATTGCCATCCTCGAGCACGAGGTAGGAGCCGTTCTCGTTGCGCAGGATGGTGCCGTGGTCGGCGATGATGGTGACGCGCTCCTTGGGATCGCGGCGATCGTCGACGAAAATGCCGGCGAGCACGCCGCCGGGCTGGCGCTCGCGAATCCGGATCGTGAGGTTCTGATCGAGCGAGGCGAAGCGGCCCGGCTGCAGGATGTTGGTGAGCACGTCGGCGGTGATCTCGGCGTCCCACTGCTTGATGCGGCGCAGGCCGTCGGGGGCGAGATAGGAGGCGATGAAGGCGACCATGAGCGAGACCACGCAGGTCGCATAGAAGAACGGCAGGAACAGGCGCAGTGGCGAGTAGCCGGCGGCGTTGATGACGATGATCTCGGAATCGGTCGCGAGCTTGTTCAGCGTGTGCGAGATCGAGATCATCAGCGCGATCGGCGAGATGACCAGGATCAGGGCGGGAATGACGAGGCTGGTGATGCCGAGGAAGGTCAGAATGGTCTGGCCCTGGCTCGTCATCAGGTCGATGCCGCGCAACGCCTGGGTAATCCAGATCACGCCGGTGAGGCTGATCAGGACCACCGCAAACGACGCCAAGGTCGTGCGGAAAATATACCTGTCGATCGACCCCATCACACCAGCACGTTCCCCACCTCACAGCCAAACGCGCGGCCCGCAACCATCCCGATTTCCGGGTTCCCCAATGGTTACGCCGCGTATCGTCCAGCCGTTGTAGTCTCTCACTACCATCCCGTTGATCCGTCAACAAAATGGCCGTGGGATGGCACCCCTCCAGATAAGGTTAATAATTGGCTTGACGTGGCCTGCCGGCCACGGTGCGCTTGGCAGCGCCACAGGTGGCAGGCCATAGTGTCAGAATACGCGCCTGGCGGACCCCGTCTGCAGCCAATGGCGGCGTTTTCGGAAGCCTTTCGGCGGGCCGTGCGGCCCCGCCACAGCCCTGAGTTCTGGAGGATTTGCCCATGCCCGACGCCGTCAAGGTCGGCTTCGTCCCGTTGTCCACAGCCCCAAAGGGCGTGCTGGTCGTCTTCTGCGACGATTCGCTGAAGCTCGGTCAGGCCACGCGCAAGGCGCTGGGGGAGGCCGCCGGGACGGTCAAACGGGCTGCGGCCGTTAACCAATTCAAGGGCAAAAGCGGGTCGATTCTGGACATTCTGGCGCCCGAAGGAATCAAGATTCAGCGCTTGATCGTGATCGGCGCAGGTAAAGGGACGGGCCTGAAAGAGACCGATTTCCTCAAATTCGGCGGCCTCATTGCGGGCAAGCTCAATGCCGCCAGTGAGCAGGTGACGGTCATGGCCGAACTGCCCGAGGATGCCATGACGTCGGCACAGGCCGCCTCGATCGCCTCGGGCCTGCGGATGCGGGCCTACAAGTTCACCCGCTACAAGACCAAGAAAAAGGACGGCGAGGATACGACCCTGCGTGCCGAGGTCTCGATCGCCGTTTCCGAACCCAATGCAGCACGCAAAGCCTTTGCGCCCGAAGCCCACATCGTCGACGGTGTGATCATTGCGCGCGAGCTCGTCAACGAGCCGCCGAACGTCCTCTATCCCGAAGAATTCGCCCGCCGCGCCTCGCAGCTCAAGAAGCTCGGCGTCGAAGTCGAGGTGCTCGACGTCAAGGCCATGACCAAGCTCGGCATGGGCGCACTGCTGGGCGTGGCGCAGGGCTCGGCGCGGCCGGGCCGCACCGTCATCATGCGCTGGAACGGCGGCAAGCGTGGCGATCAGCCGGTTGCTTTCGTGGGCAAGGGCGTATGCTTCGATACCGGCGGCATCTCCATCAAGGGCGCGGCCAACATGGAGGAGATGAAGGGCGACATGGGCGGCGCGGCCTGCGTGGT
>JAKFVP010000427.1 GCA_021732175.1 Bradyrhizobium sp. | reverse complement strand
GCGCTAAGGGAGAGATGCTGTTGTCGCGCCCCATCATGATGTGCGCGACGACGTCAATCCACAGCCGCGGCGTCTCGCCCTGGCTGATGCCGCGATCAAAGAGGTCGACGGTGTCAGGCACCTGCGCGAACAGCGGATCGAGCGCCTCGTTGAGAATTTCCAGCCGCGCAACCTCGGCATCGCGCAGGTCCACCACCACGCCGGTGCGGTCGGCCGCCTCGATCCGCGCCTTGCGCAGCGCATCGCGAAGCCGCATCGGGTTTTCGCTGGGGCTGGCGGCGTTTTGCGCGTCGGACATGGACGGACTTTCTACTCGGGACTTGGGATTAACCTAGCAGTAACCAATGGTTCCGCAAAGCGCCTTTGTTTTCAAGAGGTTAGGTCCAGAGGCGGCCGGCCATCTCCGGAAAGCGGGGAAAACCTCGAACAAAGCCCCGTCCCCCACATGCACTCGGCCCCGCCCGACTTGCGCCGGACGGGGCCGATTGCCCTTGGACGTTATTGGCTCGCAGGACGGAGCCGATCGGGCTCAGGCCGAGCGATCAGGCTCTTCCACGATGGTGTAGCGGACGCCTGCCTGGTGACGGCTCGCTTCCGAGACTTCCTTCCAGCAATCTTCCGCTTCCTTGCGGCTCTTGAACGGACCTTTGACCTGGGCGGAGCCTTCCACGAGCTTATGGAAGTTCATCGAGCCGAACTCGCCGCCAATAACCCAAAAAAGGCTGCCCTTGGTCATTCCGTAGTCTCCTGTTGCCTTAGAGCAAGATGATGATCCTGCGATCGTCATCTTGCTCTAACTTTTTGTTTGAGCATGATCTTTTCGGAAAACCGCTGCACACTTTTCCGGATCATGCTCAAGGTGCTGGCCAGCTTGTAGCCGACCAGACCCGGACTGATCAATCCGGCGTTAGCCGAACTGGTTCATGGTGTTGTGAGCGCCGCCCGCCTTCAGGGCAGCCTCGCCGGCGAAATATTCCTTGTGATCGTCGCCGATGTCGGAGCCGGCCATGTTCTGATGCTTGGCGCAGGCGATACCCTGACGGATCTCCTGGCGCTGAACGTTCTTCACATAGCCCAGCATGCCTTGCTCGCCGAAATACTCGCGGGCGAGGTTGTCGGTCGACAGCGCGGCCGTGTGATAGGTCGGCAGCGTGATCAGGTGGTGGAAGATGCCGGCACGCTTGGCTGCATCGGCCTGGAAGGTGCGGATGCGCTCGTCGGCTTCGATGCCGAGCGGCGTATCGTCATATTCCGGCTTCATCAGCTCGGCGCGGTTGTACTTGCTGACATCCTTGCCGGCTTCCTTCCACGCATCGTACACCTGCTGACGGAAGTTGATCGTCCAGTTGAACGAGGGCGAGTTGTTGTAGGCGAGCTTCGCATTCGGAACGACCTTGCGGATGCGGTCGACCATCTTGGCGATCTGCTCGATATGCGGCTTCTCGGTCTCGATCCAGAGCAGGTCGGCGCCGTTCTGCAGCGAGGTGATGCTGTCGAGCACGCAGCGGTCTTCGCCCGTGCCGGCGCGGAACTGGTAGAGGTTGGACGGCAGCCGCTTCGGACGCATCATCTTGCCGTTGCGGTTGATGATGACGTCGCCATTGCGGGCGTTCTCGGCCGTCACTTCCTCGCAATCAAGGAAGCTGTTGTACTGGTCGCCGATGTCGCCGGGCTTGTGGCTGACGGCGATCTGCTGCGTCAGGCCAGCGCCGAGCGAGTCGGTGCGGGTCACGATGATACCGTCCTCGACGCCGAGCTCGAGGAAGGCATGGCGGCAGGCGCGGATCTTGGCGATGAACACCTCGTGCGGCACGGTGACCTTGCCGTCCTGGTGGCCGCACTGCTTCTCGTCGGAGACCTGGTTCTCAATCTGCAGGGCGCACGCACCGGCCTCGATCATCTTCTTGGCGAGCAGATAGGTCGCCTCGGCATTGCCGAAGCCGGCGTCGATGTCGGCAATGACGGGCACGACGTGGGTCTGGAAGTTATCGACCTTCTCGATCAGCTCCTTTTCCTTCGCCTTGTCGCCGGCCTTGCGGGCGGCATCGATGGCGCGGAAGATGTCGTTGAGCTCGCGGGAGTCCGCCTGACGCAGGAAGGTGTAGAGCTCCTCGATCAGCGCGGGCACCGAGGTCTTCTCGTGCATCGACTGGTCGGGCAGCGGTCCGAACTCGGAGCGAAGCGCTGCGATCATCCAGCCGGAGAGGTACAAATAGCGGCGATCGGTCCGGCCGCCGAAATGCTTCTTCACCGAGATCAGCTTCTGCTGCGCGATGAAGCCGTGCCAGCAGCCGAGCGACTGGGTGTACTTGGTGGGATCGGCGTCATAGGCCGCCATGTCGGCGCGCATCAGCGCTGCCGTGTAGCGGGCGATGTCGAGGCCGGTCTTGAAGCGGTTCTGCAGGCGCATGCGCGCCACGGCTTCGGCGCCGACGCCGTTCCAGGTCGGCTTGGTGTCGAGCAGCGCCTTGGCGGCCGCAACTTCGCTCGCATAGGAAGCGGGTCCCTGGATGGCCTGATCATTGAGGCCGCGTGGCTGGTAGTTCATGACGGTGATCCTTCTCTTCGCCAGTCGTCTTGCGAACGACATTCGTGACAGTGCATTGCGAAATACGTGGCGAGAGCTAAACGCCAGATTCCCTAGATCGCATAGAGGGCTTGTATTTTATTGGTGATGTCATGTAACATCTGAACTTGTAATAGATGTCATTTTGTAAATTTTGTCACAAATACGGGTAAGCAATGCTGACATTTCTGAGGTGTTGGCGGTAGTCTGGTGGGTGAGAGCCGAGCGCCGCGCGGGCTTCAACCATGAGGCGCTGAAAGGCCCATAAGGTTCAATGCAGGAGGCGGTGATGGCGTCTGATTCCGGAAAGAAGCTGTTCGTCGGCCCGCGCTTCCGGCGCATCCGGCAGCAGCTCGGGCTGTCGCAGACCCAGATGGCCGAGGGGCTGGAGATTTCGCCGAGCTACATCAACCTGATCGAGCGCAACCAGCGCCCGGTGACGGCGCAATTGCTGCTGCGGCTGGCGGAAACCTACGACCTTGACCTGCGCGACCTCGCCACCGCCGACGAGGACCGCTTCTTCGCCGAACTCAACGAGATCTTCTCCGATCCGCTGTTCCGGCAGATCGACGTGCCCAAGCAGGAGCTGCGCGACCTCGCCGAGCTCTGCCCCGGCGTCACCCATTCCCTGCAGCGGCTCTACGCCGCCTATACCGAGGCAAGGCGCGGCGAGACGCTGGTCGCAGCCCAAATGGCCGACCGCGAGGGCACGCAGTTCGAGGCCAACCCGATCGAGCGGGTGCGCGACCTGATCGAGGCCAACCGCAACTACTTCCCGGAGCTGGAGACCGCGGCAGAAAATCTGCGCGACCAGCTCAACGTGGCGCCGGACGGGCTGTTCGCGGCGCTTTCCGAACGGCTGCGTGAGAAGCATTCGATCGTCACCCGCATCATGCCGGTTGATGTGATGCGCGAGACGCTGCGCCGTTTCGATCGGCACCGCCGGCAATTGCTGATCTCCGAGCTCGTCGACAGCGCCGGCCGCGCCTTCCAGCTCGCGTTCCAGATTGCGCTTGCCGAATGCGGCCCCGCGATCGAGACCGTCGTGTCCCGCGCCGGCCCGCTCGACGACACCGCGCGGCGGCTCTACCGCATCACGCTCGCCAATTACTACGCGGCGGCTGCGATGATGCCCTACACGGCGTTCCATGCCGCAGCGGAAGCGCTGAGCTACGACGTCCACGTGCTGGCGCAGCGCTTCAACGCCGGCTTCGAGCAGGTCTGCCATCGCCTCACCACCTTGCAGCGGCCGAATGCGCGCGGCGTGCCGTTCTTCCTGCTCCGGGTCGACAATGCCGGCAACGTGTCGAAGCGTTTCTCGTCCGGTACGTTTCCATTCTCCAAGTTCGGCGGCACCTGCCCGCTGTGGAATGTGCACTCCACCTTCGATACGCCGGACCGCCTGTTGAAGCAGGTGATCGAGCTGCCGGACGGCACGCGCTACTTCTCTATCGCGCAGATGGTGCGCCGGCCCATTGCGCCCCACCCCCAGCCGCAGCCGCGCTTTGCGATCGGGCTCGGCTGCGAGATCCGCCATGCGTCGAAGCTCGTTTACGCCACCGGCATGGACCTGGAGAATGCCGAGGGCACACCGATCGGCGTCAACTGCCGGCTCTGCGAGCGCGAGAATTGCAGCCAGCGCGCCGAGCCGCCGATTACGCGCACGCTGATCCTCGACGAGAACACGCGGCGGGTGAGTTCGTTCGCGTTCTCCAACGCGCGGGAGCTCTGACTCCCTCTCCCCGTTCTTACGGGGTCGAGACGAGCGAAGCTCGCTCTTAGAGGGTTGGGGTGAGGGGCCGCCTCTGCAAATTCGCTGGCAGATGAACTCGTGGAGAGTCCCCCTCACCCGCCGCGCTAACGCGCGTCGGCCTCTCCCCGCACGCGGGGAGAGGCTACCCTCGCACCCGGACTCATTCCCGGCACAATCACCTGCTCCCTCCATGCTATCTTCGTCTGCGAATCAGGGGAAATCGCATGGCCGACGCTGACAGCCGGGTCGCCTGGCACCGCGCGCAACTGAAGAAGAACCGCGAAGCGCTGAGGGCGCTCGAGGTGGCGCGCTTCAATGCGCAGCACGACAAGGTCGGCGATGTGCAGCGGGCGATGGCCGTGCTCGAGCGCAAGATCGCGGAGTCCGAAAAGTGCATCGGCGGCCATGAGCGCCAGACGCGGCGTCCGCTGGGCACGGATTTCGGCAGCCTGAAGAATGTGAGCTGGGGCGACTGGAGCGCGCATAAGTAGGGCTCGTCGTAACGGACGCGACCGCTCGCCTCATCAGTGTCGTCCCTGCCTTGTGCGCAATTGCGCACTGGCGCAGGGACCCATAACCACAGGACTACATTGTTGAAGCAAGCTGGAGCTCCAGCCGTCGCACAACTGCGTCCTGTGGTTATGGGTCCCGGATCGGCGCTTCCGCCTTCGCTCGTTGAGCTTCGGCGGACGGGCGCTGACGCTCGCTTGTCCGGGACGACAGCGAGTTTGCCGATTCAGCTTTCAAACGGCACAAATCATCCCCGCGGCGCGATTTCGTCCGGGACCACACCACTTCACCGTACGCCGCAGACGTTTCGCCCGGCTTGACGAGCACGCCTGACGCCGCAGCGTCCCTTCGCATCCCTGCCCGCGGTTTCGTGGCGATCTCGAGCCGCCCCTTTTGCCGGGTGGGACAGGCGTGTTATGGCACGATCTTTAAGTTCTGAAAAACGAAATATTTTTACGGAAGGGGATTGACCGACCGGTGGTGTATTCGGCCTTTCGGAAATGCCGGCCCTAGCGGACACCTCTTTTGCGTTGCGACGACAGCAGCTACTCTGGCGCCATGGAATTCGGAATGAAACGGCGCGACTTCCTCGGCATCCTCGCCACGGCGGCCATGTGGCCGCGCACGGCGTCGGCGCAGCAGCCGCGCATCCCGATCGTCGGCTTCGTCGGCCTTGCCTCGCCGGAAATCGACAATGCGCAGCTAGTGCCGTTCCGCAAAGCGATATCCGGCCTCGGCTATGTCGAGGGGCGCAGCATCATCATCGAGGCACATTCGACCGGCGGCGACGTCAGCGC
>JAKFVP010000154.1 GCA_021732175.1 Bradyrhizobium sp. | reverse complement strand
GCTGGCGCCGGAAGCCGGCGGCCTCATCATGGGCGTCGGCATCCTCGCCATGCATTTCATCGCCGTACAAGGCTGGCACGTCGCAGGCAGCGTCAACTGGAACGCCTATGGCCTCGTGCTCACCTTCCTGTTTGGTCTCGGCTTAAGCGCACTCGCCGTCAACCGCGCCAACCGTCCGGTGACGCGCTGGTGCCGCCATGGCGCAGCGATCGTGCTCGCCTTCATGGTCTGCACGCTGCACTACACGTTGATCGCTTCGGCCTCCGTCGCGCCGGATGCGGCGGTGACGCTGTCGTCCTGGCTGATCCCGGCGCCGACGCTTGGCGTCGCCGTTGTCGTCGCGGTGCTGCTGGTGATGGGTTCGGGCTTCTCGACCTATGTCATTGACCTCCGCTCACGCACGGAATCGGCCGACCGCATCCATCAGCTCTCCTTCAATGACAGCATGACGGGCCTGCCGAACCGCATCGCCTTCAACGAGCGCCTCGCCTTCGATGCCGCGGAAGCGCATGAGAAGGCGCACAAGCTTGCCGCCTTCTCCATCGACATCGATGGGTTCAAGGACGTCAACGATCTCTTCGGCCATGCCGCCGGCGACCTCCTGCTGATCGAGGTGGCGAACCGCATGCGCAGCGCGCTGGGGAAAAGCGAATTCCTGGCGCGGCAGAGCGGCGACGAATTTCTGGGTCTGCAGATGTCGGGCAATCACCCGCAGGATGCGGAAGCCTTTGCCGGGAAGATCGCGGCGCTGTTTGCCAAACCGTTCATGGTGCAGGAGCAGGCGGTCACGCTGACCGCCTCGATCGGCTATTCGATCTTTCCGGTCGACACGCGCGAGCGCGACCAGGTGCTGAGCAATGCCAAGCTCGCGATGCATCGCGGCAAAAGCAGGCAGCGCGGCCTGATCACGCGATATCATCGGGAGATGGACGACAAGGCCCGCGCCCGCCGGGCGCTGGCGCGCGACCTCGAGGGCGCGGCCGGACGCGGCGAGCTGCTGCTGCATTACCAGTTGCAGACGTCGCTGCATGACGGGCGCATCTGCGGCGCCGAAGCGCTGATGCGCTGGCAGCATCCGAAGCGCGGCATGATCTCGCCGGCCGAATTCATTCCGCTGGCGGAAGAGACCGAGGCCATCATTGGCATGGGCGAATGGGCGCTGCGCACCGCCTGCCGCGACGCTGCGGACGGAAAAATTCCCGGCACCGTCGCCGTCAATCTGTCGCCGCTGCAATTTGCCCGCGACGATCTCGCCGAGACCATCCACAGCATCCTGCTGGAGACTGGACTGTCGCCGCGGCGGCTGGAGGTCGAGGTCACGGAATCCACCGTGATGTCGGACCAGACCCGCGGGCTTCACATCCTGCGCAAGCTGAAGGCGATGGGCATTTCGGTCGCGATGGACGATTTCGGCACCGGCTACTCGTCGCTGGCGACGCTGCATGCGTTCCCGTTCGACAAGATCAAGCTCGACCAATCCTTCGTCAAACGCCTCCCGGAGGATGCCGCTGCGGGCGCGATCGTTCGCACCGTGCTGGCGCTGGGCGCAAGCCTCGACATTCCCGTGCTGGCCGAGGGCATCGAGACCGATGCGCAGTGGCAGTTCCTGGCGCGCGAAGGCTGCGCCAAGGGCCAGGGCTATCTGTTTGCGAAACCGCAACCCCTCGCACAATTGCCGGCCGCGATTGCCGCCGCCGGCCGCTTTGTGCGCGAGGACGAGCCGATGCTATCGGATGCGCCGCCTCTCGCTGCCGCCGGCTAGTTCGCCGCGAAGCAGTAGAACAGGCCGTCGCCGCCGGTGCTCTTGAGATCGGATGCCGAGCAGCCGCCTTCCGGTCCGCGCGAGGGATGCGACGAGTTCCACGATTTCGAGGCGTCGTCGTCGCGCAGTCCCTGGCGGTCTGAGTGCCCGACCATGGCGGCGCCTTGCGTGCTGCTCGTCCAGTTCCTGCAGGTGCGGTCGTCGCCCGCGGCAAAGGCGGTGCCATCAGGCTGCGACCCCGTCAGCACGTCATGGCGGTTCGGCGTATCGCCGCGGCCGTTGATGACTTCGCCCTTTTCGGACAACGCGGTCTGCTTGGTCATGTTGTTGCCGGCGCTGTGCAGGTCGGCGACGTCCTTGGCGACGACGTCGCCCTTGGCGTTCTTCCACGGTCCCTTGCCGATGCGGTCCTTGGCGTTGACCGCCGGCTGGCCGTCGGCGGCCTGCGTCGAGAGGTAAGCGCGCCAGGTCTTGGCGCCTGCGCCCGCGGCCTGCGCCAGCGCCTGGCAGTGCAGGTCGGCGCCCGCAATGCCGCCGAGGTCGCCGCCCTTGCCCGGGCCGTTGCTGGTCAGGAAGAAGCTGGTGTCGGCGGATTGCGCCTGGGCTGGCGGGGCCGCGACGACGGCAAGCGCGAGGCAGGCAGGGCCGAAGAATTTGGCGAACGCACGCATGGAGTTCCTCCCGATTGTTCTTGTTGAACTGCAACCGGATCAACCCGGCGCAGGCAGCATTATTCCGTAACCCAAGCGCAAAGGCGATGGCGCAAAACAAAAGCGCCGCGGCAGGGGCCGCGGCGCTTGGTTTATCGTTGTCGTCAGGCGATCAGCTGGTCTGCTGGATACCCGACAGTTCCCAATTGCCGCCGCGATGGCGGACGAAGGTCCAGACCTCGGTCGCCTCGGTCGGCTGATCGCTGCCGGCGATCATCTGGCCGTTATTGCGGTCGAAGGTCTTGTCGACCAGCGCGAAGCGCAGCGCGACCGTCGCATAGTCGGCATCGCCCTCGCGCCAGGATTCGGCAAGATCGCCCTGCAGCAGCTTGACACCGGTGACCTTGTTGACGGCGTTGCGCGCCTTGTTGTCGGCGAGGTCGCGGGCGAAATACGAGACCATCTCGGGAGTCGCCAGACGCTCCAGCTTGCTGACGTCCTCCTCCGACCAGGCGGCCTGGATTTCGCCGAGCAGGCGCTCGAACGCCTCATAGTCCTCCGGCTTGATCTCGAGCGGCGGAGCGCTCGAACCCAGGCCGAAGCCCATGGCGCTGCGATAGTTGGCCTGCGGGTTCTGCGCGGGCGCAGGACCCATGCCCGTGCTGGCATAGGCGGGCGCGTTGCGGCGCTGCCACCACGACATGGCCAGGCGCACCACCAGGATAATCAGGCCGACCTGAAGGATCAGGCCGAGGATCGAGGCGAAGCTGCCGAGGCCGGAGAACAGGCCGCCGCCGAAGAGCATGCCGAGCAGGCCGGCGCCGAGGAAGCCCGCGGCGAGACCGCCGAGCATGCCCATGCCCGGACGATTGAAGAAGCCGCCACCGGTCGCCGCCGGCGCGCTGGGACTGCCGGGCTGGGTCATGGTGCGGTTCATGGGTTGGGTGGTGCCGGGCGCGGTCGTCGTCGACGGCGGCGCCGAGAAGGTGCGCGAGCCCCGCGATCCCGAATTGGAGCCACCGCCGACACGGGCGTCGGCGTAGGAAGCCGCGATCACGACAGGGAGCGCCAACGAAAGAACGACGGCGATCGCCTTGAACATGCCGCGCGTGCGCTGGGTGAATTTCATCGGTGTTTCCTCTGGATTCCCCGGCATGGGGAAAGTGCCCTTAAGATGGGCACGACTGCCTGAAAGTGAAGCCAATAAAGGGAACCGCGGCTGCGGCCCTCAGTCGCGGGGATGCGACAATTGTGCAGTATTATCCGGGGTTTCCCGGATAATTCTTTACGAAGCGGTCATGGTTTCCTTCACCGCCGCCACCAGTTGCGCCAGCGTGAAGGGCTTGGGCAGGAAGGCGAATTGCTGGTTTTCCGGAAGGCTCTTCTCGAAGGCGTCTTCCGCGTAGCCGGACACGAAGATGATCCGGATGCCCGGGTTCTTGGCGCGCATCTCCTTGAGCATGGTCGGGCCGTCCATCTCGGGCATCACGACGTCGGAGACGACGAGATCGACCTGGCCGTCCTTTTCGGCCAGTGCGTCGATGGCTTCAACGCCGTTGGCCGCCTCGATCACGCTGTAGCCGCGCGAGCGAAGGCCGCGCGCGTTCAGCGAGCGCAGGCCGTCTTCGTCTTCCACCAACAGGATGGTGCCCTGCCCGGTGAGATCGGGCTTCGGCTTGGCCGCGTCGGCCGCCGCGCCGTTGACGGCCACGGGTTCGGGCTGCGCCTCGAGCTCGGGCCGGTGCCGCGGCAGGAAGATGTGGAAGGCGGTGCCCTTGCCGGCTTCCGAATCCACATACACGAAGCCGCCGGTCTGCTTGACGATGCCGTACACCGTCGAAAGTCCGAGGCCGGTGCCCTTGCCGACTTCCTTGGTCGAGAAGAACGGCTCGAAGATCTTGTCGATGACATCGGCCGGAATGCCGGTGCCGGTGTCGATCACGTCGATGCGAACGTAATCGGCCGCCGGCATGCCCTTGTAGGAAAGCTGCGCGGCATCGGCCGAGGTCAGGTTGCCGGTCTTCACCGTCAGCGTGCCGCCCTCCGGCATCGCATCGCGCGCATTGACGGCGAGGTTGACGATCACCTGCTCGAATTGGGAGACGTCGACCTTGACCGGCCAGAGGTCGCGGCCGTGCACGAGGTCGAGCTTGACCTTCTCGCCGATCAGCCGGCGCAGCAGCATGGTGAGGTCGCTTAGCGCGTCGCCGAGGTCAAGCACCTGCGGGCGCAGCGTCTGGCGGCGCGAGAACGCAAGCAGCTGCCGCACCAGCGTCGCGGCGCGGGTCGCGTTCTGCTTGATCTGCATGATGTCCTGGAACGACGGATCGGTCGGCTTGTGCGCGTTCAGCAGGAAGTCGTTCGCCATCATGATGGCGGAGAGCACGTTATTGAAGTCGTGGGCGATGCCGCCGGCGAGCTGGCCGACCATCTCCATCTTCTGCGACTGGTTGATCTGGTTCTCCAGCGCGCGCCGCTCGGTGGTCTCCAGGAGATAAACAATGGCCGCTTCCGTCTCGCGGTCGTCCTGTTCGACCGCCGTGACGAAGAATTGCCCCCAGCGCTCGCGGGTGCCGTCGAGCATCGCCTCGACCGGGGCGATGTCGCCCTGTCCTTCGGCGGCCTGGTTGATCGCCGAGATCAGCAGGCCGCGGTCGCGCGGGTTGACGGCGCGGAAGATCGATTTCGACGCGCCGTCACCGCCGATGCCCTGCGCCAGCTTGGCAAAGCGGGCATTGGCGCGCACCACATTGCCGCCGCGGTCGACGGTGGCGATCGCCATCGGCGTATGATCGAAGAAGCGCATGAAGCGCACTTCGGCGGCGCGCTGCGGATCGACGGAATGCTCGTCGCGCGCCCTGCTGATGACGAGGGTACGCGAGGCGCCCGGCGCGCCGTCGGCGCCGAAGGCGAGCTTGTGATAGAGCCGCACCGGCATGGTCTTGCCGCCGCGCATGCGCAGATCGATGTCGAAGACTTCCGTCTTCACCTCGCCCGGCGCCGGCACGATCGAGGTGAGCAGCGCCGCGCCGTCGCCGGAGACGACGTCGGTGAGCTTGAGCCCGCCCGAGCCGATTTCCGCCAGATCATGGTCGAGCCAGTTCGCCAGCGTCGCGTTGACATAGACGATGTCGCCGGCCGCATTGACCGAGAAGAAACCGCACGGCGCATGGTCGAGATATTCGATGGCGTGCTGCAGCTCCTGGAACACATCTTCCTCGCGC
>JAKFVP010000607.1 GCA_021732175.1 Bradyrhizobium sp. | reverse complement strand
GATGATCTCGACCGACAAGGCGATCGAGCCGGTATCGATGCTGGGCCTGACCAAGCGCTTTGCCGAGATGTACTGCCAGGCGCTCGACCATGACCTCGCGACCCAGGCGGCGGGAAGGCCGCGCATGCGCCTGATCTCGGTGCGCTTCGGCAATGTGCTGGCTTCGAACGGCTCGGTGGTGCCGAAATTCAAGGCGCAGATCGAGGCGGGTGGGCCGGTGACCGTCACCCATCCGGACATGGTCCGCTACTTCATGACCATCCGCGAGGCCTGCGACCTCGTGATCACAGCGGCGGCCCACGCGCTGGCGCCGCCGCGGCCGGACGTCTCGGTCTATGTGCTCAACATGGGCCAGCCGGTGAAGATCGTCGATCTTGCCGAGCGCATGATCCGCCTGTCGGGTCTCGAGCCCGGGCTCGACATCGAGATCGTGTTCTCCGGCATGCGGCCGGGCGAGCGGCTCAACGAGATACTGTTCGCGAGCGAAGAGCCGACCGTCGAGATTGGCCTCGCCGGCATCATGGCCGCCAAGCCGAACGAGCCGCCGATGGCGATGCTGCGCAAATGGCTGGCGGCGCTGGAGGAGGCGATTGCCAAGGACGATCGCGCCACCATCAAGGCCGTGCTGAAGGATGCCGTGCCGGAGTTCGGCGCAACGCAGCCGGCCGAGGAAACCTCGGCATCGATCATCCGGCTGTCAAAGGCCTGATCGCGTGAATCGCGATGAGCCCGGGCTCATGCTTCAGGTTTTTGTTTGAGCATGATCCTTACGGAAAACCGCTCCACACTTTTCCGGGATCATGCCCGGAGCTGAAAAATCCGCCGTGCAAAGCGCAGGAAGAATGCCGCATCGATCGGCGGCGCCTTCAGATGGTGGCGGCGCGAGCGCAGGCATTCGAGGTTGCCGCGAATGGTGACGCCGAGGCCGCGGGTCGAGATGCCGCCGATCTGGAAGTCGACGAACACGCGCGGCAGGTATCGAACCCGGAAATCGTTCAGTTCCAGCGCCCGCAGCATGTAGTCGTAGTCGGCGGTCGTAATGTAGCTGAGATCGTAATCGCCGACGCTCTCGGCGACTTGCCGTCGCATGTAGAAGCTGGGATGCGGCGGCACCCAGCCGAGCTTGAACACGTTGCGGCGAAACGTGCCGCCGCGCCAGACGCGCGTCAGCCGCTTGGTCTGATGATCGGTGACCATGTTGAGGTCGCCATAGACGATATCGGCATCGACGAGTCCGGCATCGATGTCGGACAGCACGCTGGCATCGTGAAACGTGTCGTCGGAGTTAAGGAAGCCGATGGCGTCGCCACTGAAGCGATGAAAGCCCTTGTTCATGGCGTCGTAGACGCCC
This sequence comes from Bradyrhizobium sp., assembly GCA_021732175.1. Taxonomy (GTDB): domain Bacteria; phylum Pseudomonadota; class Alphaproteobacteria; order Rhizobiales; family Xanthobacteraceae; genus Bradyrhizobium. The sequence continues at coordinate 4,329 of JAKFVP010000607.1, read as the reverse complement.
TTGTCCGGCTCGGAGATCACGCGGATGTCGGGGGAGGCGAAGGATTCGACGACCTTCAGCGTGCCGTCGCGCGAGACGCCGTCGATGACGAGCATCTCCTTGTCGGCGTGCGTCTGCTTCAGGAAGGACTCGATGGTGTAACCGATCGTCGCCTCCGAATTGAAGCTGGCTGTGACGACACTGATTTTCATCGATCTATCGGTTCTTCCCAGAACGCCCGCTCTGCGCGCTGATCGTCACGGCCTCGCTGGACGCCGCGGGCATGCCCGATCAGGGTGAACGGCCGGGCCCCCTCAGCCCTTATTCGCGTTGTCTAGCAGCAAGTACGGCGGCCCCGCCAGCCCCATGAATGGGCACCGAGGCCCCCGTCCGATTGCATGCAGCTTGGCGCTCAGCGTGCGGTGGCACGAAATCTACGCTTGCGGTACGCTGATCGGTGCGTCGCCTTTTGCCGCTTTTTCGGCGCTGAATATCCATACCAGCCCGCCGAACGCGCCGACGATGAACGAGACCGCGCCGAACAGCAGCGACACATTCACGCCTTCATTGGCCACGAGCCCGGCATAGCCGAACGCCAGTCCCATGGTCGCCTCGCGGACGCCCCAGCCGGCGATCGAGATCGGCACCATCGTGATCAGGATCACCGGCGGTACGAGCTGGAATGCCTGCCCGAACAGCACGGGGGCGGCGATCGAGCGCACGACGCACCAGGCGATCACGACCGTGAGCACGTGAACCATCAGCGACAATGCGGCGACCTTGGGTCCGCGCGTCGGACTGAACAGCACGCGGTTGGCGATCACGGCGCAGGCATGGATATGATGCGTGGCCCACCAGCGCTTCAGCCACGGCCATTGCAGCCGGCCGAAAATGAGAAAGCCAAGACCACCTGCCAGCGCCACGAAGTCGACGAACAGCAGAGCCGTCCGCCCGTTGGGATCCGATATCAGCCGGTAGCTCCAGGGCAGGGTTGCCACCACGACGATGGCGAGCGCGATCAGCCCGATCGCGCGATCGACAAAGATCGAATAGGTCGCCGCGCGCCAGCCGGCGCCGGCGCGCGCCACCATCCACAGCCGCACCGCATCGCCCCCGATCGAAGAGGGCAGGGTCTGGTTGAAGAAGGCGCCGATCAAATTGTAGCGAGTGGCCTGCGCAAGCCCGAGCGGCGCGCCGCATTCTGCGCTGACCACGCGCCAGCGCAGCACGCCGAGAAATATCTGCACAAAAGTGAAGGCGATGGCGAGGACGATCCAGCCCACGCTCGTCACGTTGAAGCGCGAGGCGAGGTCGTGGAAATCGGCCTTGCGCAGGGCCAGATAGAGCAGGCCGGCGGAAACGATTACTTTTAATGAGGAAAGCAGAATTCGGCGCATTGTCGGAGCGTTAAGTCCGTTCGAGGAGGCCAAAGACGCGGACCGACCGCGCGCTGGAATTTGCCCGCCTTGGTATGGTTTCGTAACCCTTCTGGCAATAGCTGGAACGGGACTATTGCGGCCCCGGTGGGGCGGCAGGTAATAGAGGCCCAAATCCGGCGCAGCAGCTATCCCGAGGGTCCTATGGACGGCCGAATCATCCCACTGATCATGTGCGGCGGCGCTGGAACACGGCTGTGGCCGGCTTCGCGCGAAGTCCGTCCGAAACAGTTCCTGCCGCTGTTCGGCAAGCGCTCCACCTTCCAGGAGACATTGCTGCGAGTTTCCGACGCCGCGCTGTTCGAGCGGCCGATCGTGATCACCAATGCCGCCTACCGCTTCATGGTGCTGGAACAACTGGCCGAGATTGGCCTGGAAGCCGACACCCTGCTTGAGCCGATGCGGCGCGATTCCGGTCCGGCGATTGCGACGGGCGCGGCGTTCGCGCAAGGGCGCGGCGGCGATGCGGTCGTGCTGGCGCTGGCGGCCGACCATGTGGTGCAGGACAATGCGGCGTTCGTCGCGGCCTGCCGCGAGGGCCTCGTTGCCGCCAAGGCCGGCAACATCGTCACCTTCGGCGTCGAGCCGGAGCGTGCCGCGACCGAATACGGCTACATCAAGCCGGGCAAGGCGATCGCCGGCGCGGTTCGCGCGGTGGAGAAATTCGTGGAGAAGCCGGATCCTGCGACCGCAAGCGAGTACGTCAAGTCGGGCTATCTCTGGAACAGCGGCAACTTCATGTTCCGCGCCAGCGTCCTGCTCGACGAGTACCGCAAGGTCGATGCCGACAGTGTCAACGAGGTCAGTGAAGCCGTGGCGAAAGCCGGGCGCGATCTCGGCTTTGTCACGCTCGATCCGCAATCGTTCGGCAAGGCACGCGCCATCTCGATCGACTATGCCGTGATGGAGAAGACCTCGCGGGCCGCCGTGGTGCCGGTTTCCTGCGGCTGGTCCGACGTCGGTTCCTGGCATGCGGTGTGGGAACTCTCAGACAAGGACGGGCAGGGTAATGCCGCGCAAGGCGCTGCCGTGTTCGAGGATTCGCGCAATTGCAACGTCATGACCGACCGCGCGCTGGTCGCGCTCGAGGGGGTCGACGATCTCGTTGTGGTCGCAACGCAGGATGCGGTGCTGGTCTCGCGCCAGAAGGATGCCAACGGGTTGAAGCGGCTGGTTGCAAAACTGAAGACGGTCGCGCCGCAGGTGACGGAAGAGCACATCAAGGTGCACCGACCCTGGGGCTCATACCAGTCGGTCGACAACGGCGATCGCCACCAGGTCAAGCGCATCATCGTCAGGCCGGGCGGGCGGCTGTCACTGCAGAAGCATCATCATCGCGCCGAGCACTGGATCGTGGTGCGCGGCACCGCGCAGGTGACGGTGAACGAGCTGGTCAAGACCGTGCACGAGAACGAGTCGATCTACATACCGATCGGCGCCGTGCACCGGCTGGAAAACCCCGGCAAGATCCAGCTCGAACTGATCGAGGTCCAGACCGGCAGCTATTTCGGCGAGGACGACATCATCCGCATCGAGGACGACTACCGGCGGACCTAGGCCGTATTCCGACGAGCTGCAAGAGATGCAACAAGGCTCAGACAATGTGGATCCGAAGGTCGCAGCCGGCTTCGGTGATGAATGGTCGACTTTTCGGCAGGATGCGGACCATTTTTCCGCGAGCGAACGTGAACGCTTGTTCGACAGCTATTTCCACATCTTCCCGTGGGAAGCATTGCCCGCATCCGCCGTCGGTATCGATGTCGGTTGCGGCAGCGGGCGCTGGTCGACCTTGGTGGCGCCGCGCGCAGGCCATCTGCATCTGCTCGATGCCAGCGCGGAGGCCCTCGATGTGGCAAGGAGCAACCTTGCGCAAGCCCCGAATGTAACTTTCCATCACGCCAGCGTCGGCAACATTCCTTTGCCGGACGAGTCGCTCGATTTTGCCTTTTCGCTCGGCGTGCTGCATCACGTTCCCGACACGCGGGCCGCTATTCGCCAGGTGGCATCAAAGCTCAAGCGCGGCGCGCCGTTTCTCATCTATCTCTATTATGCGCTCGACAACCGCCCGGCCTGGTTCCGTGCGTTGTGGCGGCTGAGCAATTTGTTCAGGATCGTCATTTCCCGCCTGCCTGCGCCGTTGCGCTATGCCGCAAGTCAGATCATTGCGGCTGCAATCTATTGGCCGCTGGCCCGGACCGCCGCATTGGCCGAGTATCTGGGTTTGCCGACGGCATCGATCCCGCTCGAGTACTACCGTCACCGCAGTTTCTATGTGCTGCGAACCGATGCCTATGATCGCTTCTGTACGAGGCTGGAGCAGCGCTTCACGCGGGCAGAAATCCAACAGATGCTGCAGGATGCCGGTTTCGCAGATATCCGGTTTTCCGAGAGTCCGCCGTTCTGGTGCGCGGTCGGAATCAAGCGGTAAGCCGCAATACCCTGCTGCCGCGAAGAGGCTTCAAGACGTCTGGCGCGGCCTGTCGGACCAGCGCCAGATCGCGGCCGCCCACAGCACGCTGGCGCAGAATGTCTGGATCCAGAGCATGGCAGGTGCCGGCTTGGCTGCCGAAAGCGGCAAGCTCGTGCCAAGCAGCCAGCCCAGCGCAAACAGCACAGGAGCGGCAAGAACGCCGTATTTGATGGCCGCAGCGCCGCAAGGATGATCCTCCTCCGAGGCAAGTCGTGCACGGAGCGCCGCCATGCCGAGAATGATCGGCAGCAGGAGGCCCGGCACCAGCAGCACGTCGTGCGACGTCATCAGCACCGCTGATGTCGCCAGGATAATCGGAGCCTGCTCGATGCTTCTCACCCAGAAGGCGCAGAGCACGAGAAAGCAGATCGGGATCAGCCAGCCGAGATGGCCAAAAGCGATCGCAAACATCAGGAATGAGTTGTGCGGCGACAGCGCATGCGC
>JAKFVP010000453.1 GCA_021732175.1 Bradyrhizobium sp. | reverse complement strand
CTCCATCCTGGCGCTGGCAGCACCGGTCGCCGCGCTCATACTGGTCGTCCTGTTCTTCTGGCTGGCGTTCCGCCTGGTTCGCAGCCTGACGCGGGGAACGCAGGCGGAGAAAGCCCCGAACTGACGCTCCGCCCCAGCTTTTGCTTTGGATTGAACCCGCCCTCGCCTCGCCCCGACCAATGGGCCGTGCAAATCTGCCATAGCTGCAGATTCGGGGTGATTTGAATGGTCCTGCAATCCCTCGCCGGGCTGCCGGCGTTTCTGGTGTATTTCTGCGAGGCGATCCTTGCGGTGCTCGCCTATCTCTTCATCTACACGCGGATCACGCCGCACAATGAATTCGAGCTGATCCGCAATAACAATCCGGCCGCGGCTATTGCGCTTGGCCTGTCGCTGCTCGGCTTCTCGCTACCCCTGATCAGCGCGATCATGCACGCCTCCAACGTCTGGGACTGCATGATCTGGAGCCTGGTCGCCCTGATCGTGCAGATCATCGTGTTCTTCATCGTCCGCATTCCCGTGCCGAACCTGCCGCAGCGCATCGCCGACGGGGAACTGGCGCCCGCGATCTGGCTGGGGCTGGCCTCGCTCGCCTTCGGCGCCATCAATGCCGCCTGCATGACCTACTGACCATGGCCGACAAACCGCCTTCAGAATTCGGCAAGCGGCGGCAGGTTTCGGTGCCGCAAGGCCCGACGCCGAAACCTCCGGCCAAGCGCTCCAACGAAGTGATCCTGCTGGTGATGGGCACGATCGCCGTCGGCAGCACCGCCTACGCGCTGATGCCGCGGCAGTGCACACCGGCGGCGCCGGGAACGATGCCGACCGTGTCGTCGCCGGCGGAATGTCCGCCGAGCGGCTCGTCCTCCTCCAGCCGTGGCGGCTCCGGCGGTTCGTCGCGCTGGGGCTATTCATCTTCAGGTTCATCCGGCTCGACTGCGGCGACCACCACCGACGCAAGCTCCAGCACCGTCAGGCGCGGCGGCTTCGGCAGCTTCGCTCACAGTTTCTCGTCACACTTCTCGTTCGGAAGCTGAAGATGCAACTTGCCGTGAGGCGGGTCTCTTTCACTTGCCACGCGCGCGCGCCTGGCCAACACTGCGCCCTCCTCGTTCATCGCAGACAGGATTGCCAATGAAACGCTCGCGCCGCGTCGTGTTGACACTGATGGGAAGCGCCGCGGTCGGCGCAGTGTCGATGGGCTTCGTGCCGCGCCGCGATTGCGGCCCAGGCATGGAAGCCGTGCCAGGCGTGGACGGACGGCCTTACTGCCGCGCGCGCAGCGGCTTTGGCTTCACCTCGCATCGCATCCACGGTCACGGCCATCATGGCCACGGCCATGGTCATCACGGCGGCTAGCGGGCTCAGATGCAGCGCATCGCCTGCCCCGAGCGCGACGACTGGCGCGCGACTGCGGAAAGCGCAGGCTTCGACTTCCACACCATCGACGGCGAACGCTATTGGGACGAGCGCGCCTATTACGCCTTCACGCTGGATGAAATCGAACGCCAGATCGAGGCGCCCACCGGCGAAATCGACGCGATGTGCCTCGAGCTGGTCGGCAGGGCTGTCGATGACGAGGAATATCTGCGGCGACTGAAGATCCCGGAAGGCTACTGGGACCTGATCGCGGACAGCTGGAACAACGACCAGCAGAGCCTCTACGGGCGTCTCGATCTCTGCTTCGACGGCAGGAATCCGGCCAGGCTGCTCGAATACAATGCGGACACGCCGACCTCGATCTTCGAGTCCGCCGTGTTCCAGTGGACCTGGCTCGAACAGGCGATCGAGCGCGCGATCATCCCCAGGCGCGCCGATCAATACAATTCGATCCACGAGCGGCTGATCGAGGCCTGGAAGAAGTTTTCCGGCGCGCGCCATCTGCATCTGGCCGGCATGCTCGAAAGCACCGAGGATTCCGGCACCCTCGCCTATCTCGAGGACACCGCGCGGCAGGCCGGTCTTGCGACCACGCTGCTCGACATCGAGGACATCGGCCTTGCCGAAAGCCACCGTTTCGTCGATCTCGACAATCGCCCGATCGAACTCGCCTTCAAGCTCTATCCGTGGGAATGGATGTTCCATGACGAGTTCGGCGCCGACATCGCGAAGGCGTCGACGCGCTGGATCGAGCCGCCATGGAAGGCCATCCTTTCCAACAAGGGCATGCTGCCGCTGTTGTGGGAGATGTTTCGCGGACATCCCAACTTGCTGCCGGCCTGGTTCGAGGATGACCCGCAAGCCGCCGGTCTCGGCGCATCATTCGTGCGCAAGCCGCTGTTCTCGCGCGAAGGCGCCAATGTCACGCTGGTCAGCGCGGGCTCCACGCTGGTCGAACAGCAAGGCCCTTACGGCGCGGAAGGATTCATCCGCCAGGCGCTGGCGCCGCTGCCGAATTTTTCGGGTCAATATGCGGTCATAGGTAGCTGGCTGGTCGATCACAGGCCGTGCGGCTTGTCGGTGCGCGAGGACGAGAATCCGATCACCGGCAACACGTCGCGCTTCCTGCCGCACGCGATCCTGTAAGACTTCAGTCCGCGAGATACTCGCCGGCAGCCCGGCCGATCGCCGCGGCCACGAGCAGCGCAAGGTAGGACGGTCCGCCGATCAGGATAACGGTGAGCGGAAACATGCCGAGATCGACGCCACTGCGATGGACCAGCAACACGCCGGCAAACAGCCCGCCGATCATCCACAAGGGCTGCCATCGCAAACTGCCGCTGACCAGCGCGCCGCCGACGGCCTGCGCCAGCAGCATCAGCGGCACGCCTGCGCGCCAGAACAGGGCGGTGTCCCAGGCTTCGCGGATGCGGAACGGCTGGCCCTGCTGCATCATCGCCGGCCACAGCGAGAATGCCGCCCATACGGCAAAGCCGACCAGCGCCAGCATCAACCCGACGAGCCATGACGGCCGCTGCGGCGCCGAGATATTGATGGCAGGCCTCATGACATCCGCTCCATCGTTATCCGGGCCCGACGGTGCCCCTAGCGCGCGGCCGCGACCAGCTTGAGCGGTACGGCCGATGCGCCTGCCATGGCACGCGGCGCAGCACGCGCCGTGTTGAGGCAGTACATGCCGCGGCGATCCGGAAATGGCTTGAAGGCATCGGTGATCCCGACCACGGATTCGGCCGCGCCGAGCGCCAGCACGCCGTCGGGCTCGATCATCCGCGCCATCCGCTCGAAGATCGCCGCCTTTGTCTCCTGATCGAAATAGATCAGCACGTTGCGGCAGAAGATCACATCGAAGCTGCCGAGATGGGCAAAGTCCTGCAGCAAGTTGAGCTGCTTGTGCTGCACCATGGCGCGGATGTCGGCATTGAGCTGCCAGACATCGCCGCTCTGCTTGAAATGCTTCACCAGCATCTGGATCGGCAACCCGCGCTGCACTTCGAACTGGCTGAACACGCCGGCCTTCGATTTCTCCAAGACCGCCTACGACAGGTCGGTAGCGACGATCTCGGTGCGCCAGCCTGACAGCGCCGGCGTCTCCTTGAGGATCATCGCGATCGAATACGGCTCCTGTCCGGTGGAGCACGCCGCGCACCAGATGCGCAGCGACTTTCGCGCGGCGCGCGCCTGCATCAACGCTGGCAGGACGGAGGCCTTCAGATAGTCGAACGGGATCTTGTCGCGGAAGAAGAAGGTCTCGTTGGTGGTCATCGCTTCGACCACCTCTGACGTCAACGCGGCTGCCCCGCCCTTCATCTTCTGGACCAGTTCGGCAATGCCCGGCAGGCTTTCCTTGCGCGCCAGCGGCACCAGGCGGCTTTCCACCAGGTATTGCTTGTCGGCGGACAGGTCGAGGCCGGAACGCTCTTTCAGAAGCTTGCGCAGATACTCATAGTCTGGCGGCGTCACGGACGGGCTCCGGAGAACAACTGTACGAGCTTCGGTCCGATCTGGTTGAGCGGCAGGATCGCGGCGCAGATGCCGGCATTGGCGGCCGCACCGGGCATGCCCCACACCACAGAGCTGGCTTCGTCCTGCGCAATCACGCTGCCGCCGGCGGCGACGATGTCCTTGCCGCCGCGCATGCCGTCAGAGCCCATGCCGGTGAGGATCAGGGCAAGCGTCGAGCCCTGCCAGACATCGATGGCAGACGTGAACAGCGGATCGACCGCGGGCTTGCAGAAGTTCACCGGCGGACCGTCGTCGAGCGCGATCATGGCGTCAGTGCCGTGGCGCACCACCTTCATGTGACGCCCGCCCGGCGCAAGATAGATGCGGCCCGGCTTGACGATTTCGCCATCGATCGCCTCTGCCGCGGGACGGCGGCTCGAACGCGCCAGATGCTCGGCGAGAATCGTGGTGAAGGTCGGCGGCATATGCTGGGTGATGAGCACCGGGTAGCGGTCGATCACCGAGCCGATTTCGGTCACCAGCGACATCAGGGCCTGCGGGCCGCCGGTGGATGAGCCGATCACCAGCGCGCGCGGCGCAGTCAGGCCGAACTGGCGGCGCACCAGCGGGACGGCCGGCGCTGCGGGAACGGGCTTGGCGTGCGGCTGCGGCCGCTCCAGCGTCGGCGCCAGCGTCGGGCTGGCCACCGCCGCGCGGCGAACCTTGGCGCCGAGATGGCGGATCTTCTGAATCAGGTCATGATGGAAGATGTCGGCAGCTGAGGTCTCGCGCGTGCTCTCGGGCTTCGGAATATAGTCGGCGGCGCCGAGCGACAGTGCCTTGAAGCTGATCTCCGCGTTGCGGCGGGTCAGCGTCGAGGCCATGATGATGATGAGGTCGCGCTTCTTGGCGAGCAGTTTCGGCAACGCCGAGATGCCGTCGAGCTCGGGCATTTCGATGTCGAGTACGGCGACATCGGGATTGATGCGCTCAAGCTGGTTGACCGCGTCAAGACCGGTGCGCAGCGATGCCGCCACCTTCATGTCGGGCTCGGCGTCGATCCAGCGCGAAATCATGCCGCGGATCACAACGGAATCGTCGACCACCATGACGCGGATCGGCTCTTGCCTCACAGCACCATGGGTCGCAGAACTCATCAACGCAGTACTCATTATACTCCACCAACTGCAGCACTAACGGCACACAATAAAAACGAAGATGCCGAAGGCCGCGAGACCGCCGGGATCGAGTTCAGATCAGAGCAGCCCGACTTCCTGGAACTTGGCGGTGACGATTTCCTTGTCGAACGGCTTCATGATGTACTCGTTGGCGCCCGCATGCAGTGCACGCGCGATATGAGCGACATCGTTCTCGGTGGTGCAGAACACCACCTTCGGCACGTCGCCGCCGGGCATGCGGCGCAGATTGCCGAGGAACTCGTAGCCGTCCATGACGGGCATGTTCCAGTCGAGCAGCACCGCGTCGGGCAGCTCGCGCTTGCAGGCTTCGAGCGCCTTCTCGCCATCCTCGGCTTCGATGATCTGGAAATCGAGACCTTCCAGAATCCGGCGAGCGACCTTGCGGATGACGCTTGAATCATCAACGACCAGGCATGTTCTCATCTTCGGCCCCTTACTTCTTCCAGTTCCCTGACGGGACGTTTCCCACTCACTTATGAATCTGTTGGCGTGCGGCTTTGCCGGCTCAAGCCGCCTTCATCTCCGGCGCGAGTTCGAGGACGCGATCGACATCGAGGACGACCATGAGCTGACCGTCGAGGCGGTGGACGCCGCCGGCGAGCTTGGCCATGCGGGGATCGAGGTTGACGGGGTTTTCCTCGCGGCCGGAATCGGGCAGGCGCAGCACCT
>JAKFVP010000075.1 GCA_021732175.1 Bradyrhizobium sp. | reverse complement strand
GAACCACAAGAACGGCGTCGCCAACCCCTTCGCCCAGATGCGCAAGGATTTCGGCTTCGACTTCTGCCGCGCCGAGAGCGAGAAGAATCCTTATGTCGCCGGCCCCCTGAAGCGCACCGACTGCTCGCTGGTCTCGGACGGCGCCGCCGCGCTGGTGCTGACTGACAGCGAGACCGCCAAGAAGATGGACAAGGCGATCGCCTTCCGCGCCACCGCGCATGCGCAGGATTTCCTGCCGATGTCCAAGCGCGACATCCTGCAATTCGAGGGCTGCACGGTCGCCTGGCAGCGCGCGCTGCAGAAGGCGGGCGTCACGCTGAGCGATCTCTCCTTCGTCGAGACCCATGACTGCTTCACCGTCGCTGAGCTCATTGAATATGAAGCGATGGGCCTCACGGCCAAGGGGCAGGGTTTCCGCGCCATCAAGGAAGGCTGGACCCAGAAGGACGGCAAGCTGCCGGTCAATCCGTCCGGCGGCCTCAAGGCCAAGGGCCACCCGATCGGCGCCACCGGCGTCTCCATGCATGTGATGACCGCGATGCAGCTTGCCGGCAAGGCGCCGGAGGGCATGCAGCTTCCGAGCCCGAAACTCGGCGGCATCTTCAACATGGGCGGGGCTGCGGTCGCCAACTACGTCTCAATCCTCGAGCCCGCGAAGTAGGCGTTGCTTCTTCAAGCGACGCCGTCGTGCCCGGGCAAAAGCGCAAAGCACGTCCTCGCGGTAGTTGACCCGGGCATCCACGCCTTCGGTGCGGGATCAAGGAAGACGTGGATGGCCGGGACAAGCCCGGCCATCACGAGTTAGATTCACTTTGCACTGATCAATATTGTGAGGCGAGGCGACTCGACGCCCAATTGCCTCGTCTCGATTGGCCGCTTCAAGCGCCCGAAGCGCTACGTCTATCTCGAAGCCCTGCCGAAGAACAATTACGGCAAGGTGCTGAAGACGTAGCTCAGGGAGATGATGAAGAACTCGGCCGGCTAATCCCGAAAATCGATGCTGCGCAGGATGACGCCGCGCGGGTTGCCCTCAAGCGCGCCGTTCAGGAACTTGCGCGACGCGCACTGTTCGATCCGGTCGCGCAACCTGAGGAACTGTTCCTCACGCTCCTCGTCCTTGGTCCACGGCACGCGTTCCATCTGATCCATGGCGTGGTTGCTGACGGCGCAGGGAACTTCATTTTCCCCGTCCATCATGGAAAACAGCATGACCATTCGCCGGAACTCAAATCCGATTACGGCGCCGCGTTCGAGCATCAGCAACTCCCGTCATTTCCGCTTCTTCGGCGGAGGATTGATCTCGTTGATCCTGTGCAGGCAATCGGATTCGCTGTCATGCGGACCGGAAACGAAGGTGCCGCTGACCTTGGTCGAGTACCAGCCGGACAGGACACCCAGGCGAAGCGCTTCTTCAGTCTTGACGTGACGCGGCGAGAGATTTTGCATCTGTTTCCTTCGGTTGTCGGAAGACCGGGGCGGGCGCGAAAAGCCAAATGACGGCTTCGATATCGTGGCGCACGCAGGCTGGTGCCCGTGTGCGCCCTTTCTCGGCAAATAGCTATCGCTTTCTGCCAAATCGCCTGCATTTCGTCGGAAAAGGGCAGCTATCGCCTTGTTATCCCGCGGTCTTGTAGCCATTTGTCTGAGACAACAAGGAGAGCATCTCGATGAGGCTTCGTGTCGGATACGAGATGGTCTACGACTTCCCGCAGCCGACGCCCATGATCATGGTGCTGGGAACGCATTTTACCCGTGCGTCTGACGTCATCGTCCCCGATTTTCTGACCGTCACTCCTTCTGTACCGATTCTTCCCTATCGCGACGGATTCGGGAACTGGTGTAGCCGCATTCTGGCGCCGGCCGGCCGGGTGCGCCTGGCTGCCGACGGCCTTGTACGAGACAGCGGGCAGCCCGATCCGGTGGTCGCGTCCGCCGGCCAGCATGCGGTGGAGGACCTGCCCGCGGACACGCTCGTGTACCTGCTCGGCAGCCGCTATTGCGAAACCGACCGTTTGTCTGACGTGGCCTGGAGCATGTTCGAGAAGACCGAGCCCGGCTGGCCGCGGGTTCAGGCCATCTGCGATTTCGTTCACCGGCATATCGCCTTCGGCTACGAGCATGCCCGTGCGACCATGACGGCCGCGGAGGCTTTTCAGGAAGGCAAGGGCGTCTGCCGCGACTACGCACACCTCGCGGTGACGTTCTGCCGCTGCATGAACATTCCTGCCCGCTATTGCACGGGATACCTCGGCGACGTCGGCACCGCCCCGCCTTACCCACCGGGCGACTTCGCCGGCTGGTTCGAGGCCTATCTCGGCGGGCACTGGCACACATTCGATCCGCGCAACAACGTGCCTCGGATCGGGCGCGTGCTGATCGGGCAGGGGCGCGACGCCTCCGATGTCCCGATCACCCAGACCTTCGGGCCAAATACCCTGGTCAGCTTCAAGGTATGGACCGACGAAGTCGCGGAGGCGGCTTGACTGCCTGAGCGCGACGGGTTGCCCCGACCCGCAAGTCATTGCTGTTTTACGGAAATATTGTCAAGCCCTGTCGTCAAAAATAATTTCGCTTTACCGGAATTCTGATTTACGGTATCAACCGACTCAGCCCGTGCCGCCATGAGGGGCGCTTCGCGGTCGTCACGAAACGTGGCGCGGGTTGCGATGGACGCTTGCGGCGTCAGGCTTGCTTCGGCGAGCCCGACGAAACGCCGAGAGCGTACGGCGAAGTCGTGTGGACCTGGCGCCGCGACCCTGGCGTCTATCCGGCCTGCCTGTGCGGGCTTGGCAACGGGGGCAAGAAAGGCCGTTCCCCGGGGTGAGCACGTATAAGCCGTAAAGCCGTTGCGCGGGGAAGGCCGGGATGTCCTGGCTGTACCTGTTAGACCGTGTGCGCTTCTTTCTACCCATTGCACACGGAGCTCGCGGGTGCCGCCGGCGCCCGAGCCTTCCCCGCGCCCTCTATTCACTGAGGGCCAACGAATCTGCCAAACCCGGGCGAAACCACGCCGCGGGAACGCGTAAGTGCGTCTCAACTTCCGCCGTCATTCCGGGGCACCGCGGAGCGGCGAGCCCCGGAATGACGGGTGCCGTGCATAACCCCATACGTCCCGCGCAGCTTGATATTGAACCTCCGCTGCCGTTACTTGGTCCGAACAAGCAGCATCGCGGCGAAAATACCGCCGCCCGGGAGAAAACGCGCGCATGGGACCGCTCAGGGGCATCAAGGTCATCGACATGACCAGCGTGTTGATGGGGCCTTTTGCGACCCAGGCGCTGGGCGATTACGGCGCCGATGTCATCAAGGTGGAATCTCCCGACGGCGACGTGACGCGGCAGATCGGCCCGACCCGTCATCCCGGAATGGGCCCGGTGTTCCTCAACACCAACCGCAGCAAGCGCTCGATCTGCCTCGACCTGAAGAAGCCCGCCGGCCGCGAGGCCGTGCTGCGCCTGCTCAAGACCGCGGATGTGCTGGTGTATAATGTGCGGCCCCAGGCGATGGCGCGATTGCAGCTCGGCTACGACGTGGTGTCGCAGGTCAATCCGCGGCTGATCTATGCCGGCGTGTTCGGCTTCGGCCAGGACGGGCCCTATGCCGCAAAACCCGCCTATGACGATCTGATCCAGGGCGCCACCGCGCTGCCGGCGCTGATGGCGCAAACGTCAGAAGACGGCGTGCCGCGCTACGTGCCGAACGCGCTGGTCGATCGCATCGTTGGTCTGACGGCCGTCGGCGCGATCTGCGCCAGCCTCGTGCATCGCGACCGCACCGGGCAGGGGCAGCGCGTCGACATTCCGATGTTCGAGACCATGGCGAGCTTCGTGATGGGCGACCACATGGGCGGCCTCACCTACGATCCGCCGCTCGACAAGGGCGGCTATGCCCGGCACCTGTCGCGTGATCGCCGTCCCTACAAGACCTCCGACGGCTACATCTGCGTCATCGTCTATAATGACAAGCAGTGGCAGAATTTCTTCGACGCCACCGGCCGCGACGATCTGCGCAAGGATCCGAAATTCGCCAGCTTCGCCGGCCGCGCGGGGAATATCGATGTCGTCTACGCCGAGCTCGCGCGCATCCTGGAGACGAAGTCCACCGCCGAGTGGATGGATATCCTCACCCGTGCCGATATCCCGGTCATGCCGATGCATGACCTCGAGAGCCTCCTGACCGATCCGCACATGGTGGCGACCGACCGCTTCCCCGTGGTCGATCATCCGACCGAGGGAAGAATCCGCAGCATGAAGGTGTCGGCGAACTGGTCGGAAACCCCGGTCGAGATCGAGCGGCTGGCGCCGCGGCTCGGCGAGCACAACGCCGAGGTGCTGCGCGAGGCCGGCTATTCCAGCGATGAAATCGCGGCCATGGAACGCGACGGCGTTACCAAGACCGCGGCGAACAAGTAGGGATCAACGAGATGGATTTCGCGCTCACCGCCAACCAGGAATCGATCAAGGATGCCGTCGGCAAGATCTGCCAGGGCTTTGACGACACCTACTGGCTGAAAAAGGACAAGGAGGGCGGCTATCCCGCCGACTTCCACATGGCGCTGGCGAAGGCCGGCTGGCTCGGCATCTGCATCCCCGAGGAATATGGCGGCTCGGGCCTGGGGATCACCGACGCCGCGATCATGATGCGCACGATTTCCGAGTCCGGCGCCGGCATGTCCGGCGCTTCGGCCGTGCATATGAACGTGTTCGGCCTCAATCCTGTCGTGGTGTTCGGCACCAGGGAGCAGTGCCACCGCATGCTGCCGCCGATCGTCGACGGCCGCGACCGTTCCTGCTTTGCGGTGACCGAGCCGAACACCGGCCTCAATACGACGCAGCTCAAGACCCGTGCCGTGCGCCAGGGCGACAAATACATCGTCAACGGCCAGAAAGTCTGGATTTCCACCGCGCAGGTCGCCAACAAGATCCTGCTGCTGGCGCGCACCACGCCGCTGGAAGAGGTCAAGACGCCGACGCAAGGCCTGAGCCTGTTCTACACCGACTTCGACAAGAAGCGCGTCGCCGTCCACGAGATCGAGAAGATGGGCCGCAAGCCCGTCGATTCCAACGAGCTGTTCTTCGAGAATTTCGAGATCCCGGTCGAGGATCGCCTCGGCGAGGAGGGGCGCGGTTTCGAATACATCCTCCACGGCATGAACCCCGAGCGCATCCTGATCGCGGCGGAAGCCGTTGGGCTAGGCATGGTCGCGCTGTCGCGCGCCTCCGGCTATGCCAAGAGCCGCATCGTGTTCAACCGCCCGATCGGCATGAACCAGGCGATCCAGCATCCGCTGGCGAAGAACTGGATGGAGCTGGAAGCCGCCTGGCTGATGGTGATGCGCGCGGCCTGGCAGTATGACGGCAACATGCCCTGCGGCCCTGCTGCGAATGCCGCGAAGTTTCTCGCCGCCGAAGCCGGCTTCCGCGCCTGCGAGCAGGCGGTGATGACCCATGGCGGCTTCGGCTATGCCAAGGAATTCCATGTCGAGCGTTACCTGCGCGAATCCCTGATCCCGCGCATCGCCCCGATCTCGCCGCAGCTCATTCTCAGCTTCATCGCCGAGAAGGTGCTGGGCCTGCCGAAGTCGTATTGAGGCGAGAGTGATGGTCGTGAGGAACGCACATCAGCTGTTCTCCCTCCCCCTGAAAGGGGGAGGGCTGGGGTGGGGGTCTGCCGCCGCGGAGAGATCTGATCCCCTCCCGGCTCATTGCGTG
>JAKFVP010000082.1 GCA_021732175.1 Bradyrhizobium sp. | reverse complement strand
CCTCGCCCCGCTCTTGCGGGGAGAGGGTGGGGTAAGGGGCTCTCACCGCGAGTACGGAACGTCGACGAACCTGTACCCCCTCACCCGGATTGCATCTGGCGATGCAATCCGACCTCTCCCCGCAAGCGGGGAGAGGCAAGAGCAATGAGCTACGACGAATACACCGATGACTTCGGCAGCGGGAACACCGGGGCCTGCGTCTGGATGTTGGTCGGCCACACCACCGAGATGTGCTCGCCGGCGTTCTGCATCACGACCGGGGTCGAGCGCTCGTTCTGGCCGGACATCGGCGTGCCCGGCTTGTAGAATTTCACGCCATAGCCCTGGATGGTGCCGCCGGCGGGAATATCGACGTCGAGCGCGGCCTTGCGGATCGCCTCGGGATCGAAGCCGCCATATTTCTCCTTGGCGACGGGCAGCACGTTGTTGAGCAGAACCCAGGTCTGGTTGAAGCCCATCGAGCAATGCGGCGGCACGTCGGTGGCGTTGGTCTTCTGCTTGTAGCGCTCGACCATGGTCTTGGTGAGATCGCCGACGCCGGGCGCCAGCTTGGACGGATCGAGCAATTGCGCCGGCACCGGATCGATGTTGCAGAAATTGTCGATGTCGGCGCCGAAGGTGGCGCGCAGCTTGTCGAGCTGGCTGTAACCCGCGCCATTGCCGAACAGCATCTTGAACTTGAGGCCGTTCTCGCGCGCCTGGCGCAGCAGCAGGGTGATATCGGGGTTGTAGCCGGCGTGCGAGATCACGTCGACCTTGGCGCGTTTCAGTTTGGTAATCAGCACCGACAGATCGGGCGCGGACGCCGAGTACCCCTCCTTGAGCACGACCTGCCCGCCAAATTCCTTGAGGTAGGCCTCGTCGGCGGCTGCGACGCCGACGCCATAGGGGCCGTCTTCGTGAACCAGCGCGATCCTGACGTCCTTGGGCTCCATGCCGAGCTTGGCCTTGGCGTGCTCGTTGATGAAGCTCGCAAAGGCCTGGCCGTACTGATCGGAATGAATCTGCCCGCGGAAGACGTATTGCAGATTCTTGTCCTTGAACACGGCGGTCGAGATCGCGGTCGTGATCCAGAGGATTTTTTTCTGCTGCTCGACTTTGGCCGCGAGGGGGACCGCGTGCGAACTGGCATAGACGCCGTTGATGATGTCGACCTTTTCCTGGTCGATCAGGCGCACCGACTCGTTGATCGCAACATCCGGCTTGCTCTGCGAGTCGGCGTTGACGGGGGCGATCTTGTACTTGCCGCCAATGCCACCCTTTTCATTGACAAGGTCGATCGCAATCTGCGCGCCGATCGAACAGGCAACCGACCCTCCCGCGGCGAACGGCCCGGTCAGGTCGTAGATCACGCCGATGCGGACGGTCTCGGCCTGCGCCTGGGCGCGGGTCCAGTCGAGACTGAGGGCTGCGGTCGCGGCCGCGGAGCTCTTGAGCAGGGTTCGGCGTGAAATCGGCATCAAATCCTCCCATCGCTGTGTTGTTCTTTTGCCCGGAAGTATCTTGGAGGATGCCCGGGAAAGTCAACACGGCGCGCCACCGCGGGTCCTAGCCAAAGGTCTAGGCGGAGCGAGATGTCCACGCCGTCATGGCCGGGACAAGCCCGGGCATGACGACGAACATGGGTCAATTACCGCAGTGCGCCGCGCAGCTTCTGCGCCATGTCGAGCAGCGCGGGGTTGTGTTTCACCATCCGCTTGGTGCGGTTCAGCGCTCCCATGGCGGAGGCGGCCATGCGGCCGCGGGCGGTGAGCGGGATGAAGCTGTCGAACAGCAATTCGTCGTTCTTGCAGAACAGGCGCTTGTAGCTGTCAGAGCCGATGCCGAGGTCGAGCGCGCGGTAGCCGAGCGAGGCGTAGTGATCGACGATGTTGCGCATCAGGATCAGGCCGGGGCTGAACTTCGCATTGGCCGACAATGTGTAGGTGTTGAACATCATCGAATAGCGCTCGCCGTCGGCAACGCCTGCGAAGATCGCGATCACTTCCGCCTCGCATTCGAGTGCATGGATGTCGATGGCGCGGCCGCCGCCGTTGAGCCGGGCAAGGCAGGCGGCGCGGATGAAATTCTCGATCCCGGGGTCGGCGAACACGTTTGGCAGCTTCTGCTCGGCCATCCGCAGCGGCTTGACCTCAAAGAACCAGTCGAGCAGGCGGGTGATGTCGGCGTCTTCAGTGGCGATGAAGGTGCGGACTGGCTGCGGCTGCAGCTTGCGTTCCTTGCCCCGAAGGCTCCGCCGGAATGAATTCGAGATGCGCGAAGCGGGATCGGCGCCTGGAGCCATCACCAGCAGCGGGCAGTCATTGACGGAAGGCTGGTGCGGCAGCAGCGCGAGCGGGTTTTGAACATCGCGCCAGGTCAGCGGCTGCTGGTACAGCGCCAGCATGTCGGCGGGCGAATTTGCGGTGATGCCGTCGGTCAGCGCGGCCATGTCGGCGGCGGTGGCAGCGGTGGCGAAATCGCGGTCCCATAGCGGCATGTTGAAGGTGGAGTGCTTGCCGCCCATGAAGCTTGCGATGTGCACGCCGTATTTGCGGAAAGAAGCCAGCGGCAGCAGCGCCAGCGGACGGCGCTCGGCATCGAAAGCTATCGCGATCAGGGGTACGCAGCCCTCGTGCGTGCCGACCTGACGCTGCCAGGTGGCGAGGAAGTCGAAGCGCTGATAGGGCGTGTGGGTGATGTGCCGGCTTTCCAGCTCGCGCCAGACGGCTTCGGCCTTGTCGAGATCAGTGAGGATGTCGACGGCCGCGATGCGGCTTGCCTTGGACCAATGGTCGGCTTGCGCGGTCCGGCCGTCGATCGCCGCAGCCATGGTCATCAGCACACCCGTCAGAAATTATTTACAATTTTGCCCTTGGCGACCTTCGCAGGGAAATGTCAACAAAGGGTAAGAACAATGCCTAAGGGCCGGCCTTGGAGCCGACCCTTGGGGCCGACCTTGGGGCCGACTGCGGGAACATCAGGTGACATCGGAAAACTGGTTTCTGAAGCGGGCGCAGATGGAGCTCGCCTATTTCAGCTTCTATTCGTGGCTGAAGCAGCGTCAGACCGGCGGGGCCGGTGTGGTGCTGCGGTTCCAGCACGTCCGTCCCGCGCATATGGGCCTGTTCCAGCCGCACAAGCCGCACGAGGTGACCCCGCGGTTCCTCGACCGTGCCATCCGGGCGTTGAAGCGCTGGAAATACGACATCGTCTCCATGGATGAGGCCTGCCATCGCGCGCTGTCGCCGCCGATGCGCACGCGCTTCGTCGCGCTGACCTTCGACGGCGGCTACAAGGATTTTGTCACCAACGCCTTTCCGATCCTGCAAAAGCACAATGTGCCGTACGCGCTCTATCTGCCGACAGCGTTCCCTGACGGACTCGGTGAGGCCTGGTGGCTGGCGCTGGAGGAAATGATCGCGCGCGAGACCCGCATCTCGCTGGTGATGGATCGCAAAGAGCGGCACTTCATGATCTACAAGACGCAGGCGAAATACGAGCTGTTCGAGTATCTCTCCGAATGGCTGCGCGCGATGCTGCCGGCGGACCGCAGCTTTGCCATCAAGGATCTCTGCACGCGCTATTCGACCGACATGGAGGCGCTGTCGCGCGATGCCTGGATGAACTGGGACGATCTGGCCAGGGTCGCCGCCGATCCCAACGCCACCATCGGCAGCGCGACGGTGAATTATCCGGCGTTGTCGAGCCTGCGCGATGTCGATGCGCAGCGCGAGATCGCCATGGGCAAGGCGGTCACGCAGACCGCGTTCCACCGCGACGTCAAACACTTTGCCTATCCGTTCGGCGACCGCACCTCGTTCCGCCGCCAGCACGTCGTGATGACGCAGGAAGAAGGATTTGCCAGCGCCGCGTCCACGATCGGCGGCGTGATCGAGCCGCTCGGGCGCACCAATCTCTATGCGCTGCCGCGCATTGCCTGGGATGGCCGCGAAGGCTCGATCCGGATGCTGCGGGTGTGGCTGTCGGGCTTCACCTTTGACCCGGTTCGGCCGACGCGGAACAATCCGCTCAGGCGTCAGGCCGCAGCATCCAGCTGACGATCGGCATCGCCGGCAGCACCCAGCCGAGCCCGACCACCACGTAATAGACCGCTTGGAGCCAGCCGGAACCGGCGATCACGGGCATTTGCGCCATCGCCATGCCGACCAGCGACCACACCACGGCGAGCATGATCAGAGCGATCGCGCCAAAGAATTTTCGGGTACGGATGGTCATGGCCAAAATGTGCAGTTCGTTTGATCTAGCGCAGCTTGCACCGGGGAGGGGGCGGACTATAAAGGCGCACCGAACCAAACAAGCGCGCTTCATGCAAGGCATTTCAGCCACTCCCGTGTCCCAAAATACCGCCGTTCGCTGGTGGCTGATCGGCGTCGCCGCGCTGATCGCGTTGATGGTGCTGGTCGGTGGCGCCACGCGGCTGACCGAATCGGGCCTGTCGATCGTCGAGTGGAAGCCGGTGACCGGCACGCTGCCGCCGCTGACGGATGCGCAGTGGCATGACGCGTTCGAGGGCTACAAGAAAATCCCGCAATATCGCGAGCTCAACGCCGGCATGACGCTGGCGGAGTTCAAGAACATCTTCTGGTGGGAGTGGGCGCACCGCTTGCTCGGGCGCTTCATCGGCGTCGCCTATCTCTTGCCGTTCCTCTATTTCCTCTGGCGCGGCGCGATGAGCGCCGAGCTGAAACGCCGGCTGTGGCTGATCTTCGGCCTCGGCGCGCTGCAGGGCGCGGTCGGCTGGTGGATGGTGGCGTCCGGCCTGACGCAACGGACGGAAGTGTCGCAGTATCGCTTGGCCGCGCATCTGATCCTGGCGCTGGTGATTTTTGCCGCGATCGTATGGACGGTGCGGCGGATGAACGCGCGACCGGCTGTCACGGCAGCGCCGCGGCTAAAGCTGTTCAGCCAAATCCTGCTCGCGCTGACTTTCCTGCAGATCTATTTCGGCGCGCTGGTCGCGGGTCTGCGCGCCGGCCGGGCCTACAACACCTGGCCGCAAATCGATGGCGCCCTCATTCCGTCGGCGGATCGGTTGTTCTTCGAGACACCGTGGTGGCGCAACCTGTTCGACAATGTGCTCACCGTGCAGTTCGAGCATCGTATGACGGCGTATCTGTTGCTCGCGGCAGCGCTGTGGCATGCGATCGATGCGGTGCGCGCGCGTGCGGCCAATGCCGTCATCGCGGGGGCGTGGTGGCTTGCGGCATCCGTGCTGGTGCAGGCCGTGCTCGGCATCCTCACGCTGCTCAACCAGGTGCCGATTGATCTTGCGCTGTCGCACCAGGCGGTGGCGATCGTCGTCCTGACGATTGCGATCGTGAATGTCGAGCGGCTGTCACCGCGGCGCGCTACGGCGATGTCCGAGAAACTCGCCCCGGTCGCGGGTTAGCAATACCCGTAGACGCCGCAGGCGTAGGGCAGGCGCCAGAAATAACCCTCATAGGGGCCGCCGTAATACGGGCCTTGATAATCATACGAGAACGGGCGGCCGTAATAGCCGGGGATCGTCGATGAGCCCGGCAGGATCGGCGTGCCCGGGAGGTTGCGGATATAGCCGCCGGGACCGTAGGCCTCCGTGATCAGGAGGCTCTCGTCGGTCTCCACCACCACGGGATCGCGGTAGGGCGTCGCCGGCGCCACTGTGGTGCGGTACCTGTAGCCGGGGCGCGGCAGGCCCGGCGGCAATTGCCGCGCAGCGGCGTAGGTGCGGCTCTG
>JAKFVP010000199.1 GCA_021732175.1 Bradyrhizobium sp. | reverse complement strand
CTTGGCGCGTGCCGAGCGCGAGTGGACATAGCGCGCCAGCACTTCCTTGCCGGTGCCGGATTCGCCGGTGATCATGACAGAGGCGTCGGAGCCCGCGATCTGCTGCGCCAGCTTGATCACCTTGGCCATGGCTTCGTCGCGCCAGACGAGGTCGCGCGAGTCGTTGGCGACCGCGGCCAGCACGGCGGCGATCAATTCGGGGTCGGGTGGCAGCGGGATGTATTCCTTGGCGCCGGCATGGATCGCCGCGACCGCCGCGCGCGCGTCATTGGTGATACCGCAGGCTACGATCGGCACATGGATGTGCTCGGCCTCCAGCCGCATCACGAGGTCGCGGATGTCGAGGGCGACATCGACCATCAGAAGGTCCGCGCCCTTGCCGCCGCGCAGCACGTTCATGGCCTGCTCGTTGCCCTCCGCATGGGTCACCGAGGCGCCATTGTCCATCGCGATCTTGGTCGCGGTGGTGAGCTGGCCCTTCAATGTGCCGACGATGAGAAGCCGCATGATAGTCTCCTGTTCTTGTCCGTCGCGCTTTTATCCAGCGCCTTGTTGTCCTAAAGGGGGACGCGTTAGTTGCGTTCCCCGCTGATGATTTCCGTCATGGTCACGCCGAGCTTTTCCTCGACCAGCACGACCTCGCCGCGCGCCACCAGGCGGTTGTTGACGTAGATGTCGATGGATTCGCCGACGCGGCGATCGAGCTCCAGCACGGTGCCGGGGCCGAGCTTCAACAGCTCGCCGACATCCATCTTGGAGCGGCCGAGCACGGCGGAAACCTGCACCGGCACGTCGAACACAGCCTCGAGATCGGCGGCGATGCGCGAGGCATTTTCGTCCTCGTTGTAGCCGATGTCGTCCGCAGTCGGCGGTGCTTCGGCTGCGTTGAGATCAGGCAACGGGACCTGTCCGTCGGTGTCACTCATGGCTTATCCTCGCCTCATCCTCAGGCCGCTCCGGCCTCGTTGCGGGACGCCAGATAGCGCCCGACAAGTTCACTGATCTTGGTTTCGATGGCGGCGCGATCCAGCACCACGCCGCCGTCGGCCCATTCGATCCGGCAGTCGCCGGTGGCGATCGAAGGCTCGGCCAGGATCACCAGCCGGCCCTCGAAGCCGGCATGCGCGGCAAGCCTCTCGATCTGCGTCTTCGCGGCGTCGTAGAGAGCGTCGTTGATCCGCACCACCAGATGCGGCGTCGCCACCAGGTGCGAGAAGCAGTCGGCGACCAGCGCGGTAATCTCGCCGAGCGGCTCGCGCGCGATCAGTTCGGCGCAGAGCTTTCGCGCGGCAGCAATCGCGACGTCGACCGCCTCGGTCTCCATCCGCGTCTCGATGCCGCCGATCCCCGCAGCGATTGCCTTGATGGCGATGCCGATCTCCTCCAGCGCCAGCGCCGCGCGGCGATCGCTTTCCGCCTTGGCCTCGCGCTGGCCGGCGTCGTAGCCGGCGCGATAGGCGCTCGCCTCGGCCTCGGCGATCTTGGCCGCGATCTCGGCCGGCGTAACCGGTTTCTCCCTCTTGTCGGGAGCGGCAAAGTCGACGTCGAACAGAAATTTGGCGGGAGCGGACATCAGTACACCAGCTCCTCGTCGGCGCGGTTCTTGGTGAGCGTGATTTCGCCCTTGGCGGCGAGATCCTTGGCGAGGTTGACCAGCAGCGCCTGCGCCTCGTCGACGTCGCGCAGCCGGACCGGGCCCATCGCCGCCATGTCGTCGAGCAGCATCTTGCCTGCGCGCGAGGACATGTTGCCCATGAAGAAGGCGCGCACTTCCTCGTTGGCGCTCTTCAGCGCGATGGCGAGCTTGTCCTTGTCGACATTGCGCATCAGCGTCTGGGCGGAGGCGGAATCCAGCTTGATCAAATCGTCGAAGGTGAACATCAGCGCCTTGATGCGCTCGGCCGCCTCGCGGTTGTCCTCTTCCAGCGAGGTGATGAAGCGGGTTTCGGTCTGGCGGTCGAAATTGTTGAAGATTTCCGCCATCACCTCGTGGGCGTCGCGGCGGCGGGTCTGCGACAGGTTGGACATGAATTCGGTGCGCAGCGTCTGCTCGACGCGCTCGATGACTTCCTTCTGCACCGCTTCCATCTGCAGCATGCGGTTGACGACGTCGAGCGCCATGTCATCGGGCAGGATCGCCAGCACGCGCGCCGCGTGCTCCGGCTTCAGCTTGGACAGCACCACCGCGATGGTCTGCGGATATTCGTTCTTCAGGTAGTTGGCGAGCACCTCTTCCTGGACGTTGGAAAGCTTTTCCCACATGTTGCGCCCCGCAGGCCCCCGGATTTCGTCCATGATGCCGAGCACGCGCTCGGCCGGCAGATACTGCTGCAGCAACCGCTCGGTGGCGTCGAAATTGCCCATCAGCGCACCGGAAGCCGACATGCGCGAGACGAATTCCAGCAACAGGTCTTCCACGATTTCGACATCGACCGTTCCGAGCGTCGACATGTGGATCGACAATTCGCGGACCTCGTCGTCGTCGAGCAGCGACCAGACCTTGCCGCCGTATTTCTCGCCGAGTGCCAGCATCAGGATGGCGGCGCGCTTCGGTCCGCTCAGCGGCTGGGCCTTCGGACGATTGCCCTGCCGGCTCGCCAGTGCCGAGATGACGGTCGTGATGTCGTTGGCG
Source organism: Bradyrhizobium sp. (assembly GCA_021732175.1). Classification (GTDB taxonomy): domain Bacteria; phylum Pseudomonadota; class Alphaproteobacteria; order Rhizobiales; family Xanthobacteraceae; genus Bradyrhizobium. The sequence continues at coordinate 3,109 of JAKFVP010000199.1, read as the reverse complement.
TTTGCCTGGGGTGCGGCCATGTCAGATCACGCGGGCTGGGCTTCTTCGCTGAGCCATTGACGGACAATGGAAGCGGTTTCGTTGGGGTTGCGTTCGGCGAGCTCGCCGACGCGGTTGACGGCCTGGGCGTGGACCTGGCCCTGAACCGTTGCGACGTCGATCTGGTTGACGGCGCCGCCGGGCAGCAGCGGCGTGCCGGGCGCCGCGGCGCCTTCGACGGCTTCGGCCAGCGTCGGCACGGCCGAGGCCGGAACGACTTCGGCCGCAAGGATGCGCTTGACCAGCGGGCGGATCACCATGAACAGCACCACAAGGCCGAGCAGCATCATCACGCCGAGCTCGATGACGTACATGACGTCGTCCTTGGTGAACTGGAACATGCCGAGCAGGCCGGTCGGCTCGACCACGGCGGGAACGCTGGGCGGGTCGGCAAAGCGGAGGTTGACGACTTCCACCTGGTCGCCGCGCTTCTGGTCGAAGCCGATCGCCGAGCGTACTACGGCTGCGATGCGGTCGAGCTGCTCCTTGGTGCGGTCGGCGTAGACCATCTCGCCCTTGTCGTTCTTGGAATAGATGCCGTCGACCAGCACCGCGACCGAGATGCGATTGACCCTGCCGGCCTCGGTCACTTCCGTCTTGGTGGTGCGCGAGATCTCGTAGTTGTTGGTTTCTTCGCTCTTCTTGCTCTGCTCGCGCGCGGCGGTGGTGTTGTCGTTGCGCTGCTGGCCGGGCAACTCGTTGTTGACGGTGACCTGGCCGTTGTTCTCGGCGGTGGCGGAGGATTCTTCGCGGGTCTGGCTCGAGCGCAGCACACGGCCTTCGGGGTCGAACCTGTCGGAGGTCTGCGTCACCTTGTTGTAGTCGAAATCGGCCGACAACTGCACGCGGGCGCGGCCCTGGCCGACCACCGAGGAGACGATGTCCTCGACCTGCTTGCGCATCCGCTTCTCGAAGGCGTTGCGGCGGTCGTCGCCGACCGCATTGTCGCCTTCGGAGGTGGCGCCGTCGGCGAGCAGGGTGCCTGCCTCGTCGACGATCGAGACCCGCTGCGGCTTCAGCCCGTTGACGGCGGAGGCGACGACATGGCGGATGGCGCGGATCTGCTGCGGGTCCAGCGCGCCGCGCACCCGCACCACGATCGAGGCCGACGGCTCCGGCGTCTCGCGCGAGAACAGCGGCCGCTCGGGCATGACCAGATGGACGCGGGCGGCCTGGACGCGGTCGATGGCGCGGATGGTGCGGGCAAGCTCGCCTTCCAGCGCGCGCATGTGGTTGATGTTCTGGACGAAGCTGGTGGTGCCGAGCGCGTCCGACTTGTCGAAGATTTCGTAGCCGACGCCGCCGCCCTTGGGCAGGTTGCTTTCGGCAAGCTTCATGCGCAGCCGCGTCACCTTGTCTTTCGGCACCATGATGACGGCGCCTTCGTTGCGCAACTCGAAGGGGATCGCCTGGCGCTCGAGGTCCTTGATGATGGCCGAGGAGTCCTCGGTCGAGAGGTCGGTGAACAGGGTGGTCATCTGCGGCGTCGTGACGCGCATGATGACGAAGGCAAAGAAGGCGATGAGGGTGGCGGTAACCGCCACCATCGCCGCCAGCCGTCCTGCACCCAGCCCTCTCAGGAAAGCAACGAGACCTTGCACCAACTGCCCCCAGGGATTCGGCCCAGATCGGCCGAGGTGGGCAATTATTGCCTAGGGTATGGTTTCTAACTGGTTAACGAGGGTTAACGGCGGTGAAGGAAATCCAAAAATGAGAAAAACCGGCTTCGAAAATCGAAGCCGGTTTTCATCAAATCCGATATGGCGGCGCTTACTGGCGGTACTGCTGGATGCGCGTGGTGCGCAGGCCGGCCAGGCCATGCTGGTCGATCGAGAACTGCCAGGAAAGGAATTCGTCGACCGTCAGCGTGTAGCGGCTGCAGGCTTCCTCGAGGGAAAGCAGCCCGCCACGCACGGCCGCGACCACTTCGGCCTTGCGGCGAATGACCCACCGTTTGGTACCGGGCGCGGGAAGATCCGCGATCGTCAACGGACTGCCGTCAGGCCCGATGACGTATTTTACCCTCGGGCGATGGGGTTCTGTCATGGCGTACTCACAAACTCTCAACCACTGAACTCACATTGCTAAAACTACGCGCCCCCGCTTAAAATTTACCTAAGCCTATTGGATCAATACGAATCTCCTTGCAAATGACCAAAAGCCCGCCAGCCGGATCAACGGCTTGCGGGCTGATTTGGTTAATTTGCGTTAAGAAGTTCTAACGCAACGTTAAGAAGTTCAAGCTTCTAGGTAGCGCCGGGACGCACCACGCGCTTGATCTGGTCGGTGGTGTAGGTCTGGCCGCCGACCGAAAGCAGCGGCGGGGAGGCGGTGAGGTCGACCGAATCGACCACGCCCTGGACTTCGCTGGGGATGCCGACGCTCTTGCCGGCGGTGTCCTTTCCGCTGGCGTTGATGGTGTAGTAGCCGGCCGGATATTGCGTGCCGTCATTGCCCTTGCCGTCCCAGGTGAAGTTCGCCTTGCCCTTCGACATCGGATAGTTGCCGGAGAACACGGTCTGGCCGGCTGAGTTGGTGATGGTGACGGTTGCGGTGGTGTCGTTCGGCGCGTCGAGGGTCCAGGCCGCCGCGTTGGTGCCGTCATACGCCGCTTTGCTGCCGTCCACCGCCACGGTATAGCCGACATAGCCCAGCGCCTGGGTCGATGCCGCCGTTTTCTGCAGGCTGATCAGCGTGGCGAGCTGGTCGTTCTGCCGCAACTGCTGCTCGACCCCTGCGAATTGCACGAGCTGCGCCGTGAACTGGTTGGTGTCGAGCGGATCCAGCGGATTCTGGTTCTGCAGCTGCGTGGTCAGCAGCGTCAGGAAGGTCTGGAAATTGTTGGCGATTGTCGTGTTCGACGACGCGCTGCCGTTCGAATTCGAATTCGTGGCGGTGTGGGTCGCCGTGACCGGCGGGGCCGTGGTTGCTTCGACTGCCATTACGCTCTCCTTAAACCCTGATGTCCAACGCGCCGCTCGCGCCGAGCATGCGGCCGTAATTGTTGGCCATGACGGCCGGCACGATTTCTTCCTCGGTGACGATCAGGCGCTGCGCGTTGGGATTGGAT
>JAKFVP010000026.1 GCA_021732175.1 Bradyrhizobium sp. | reverse complement strand
GCGGTCGGCGCCGCGCTGCCGATCTTCGGCCATTCGCCGCTGCTGCTCGCGATATCGGCGCTGGTGTTCGGCGTCGCCTTCTTCGCGGTGGTGGGATCGACCACGGCCTTCGTGCGCCTCAACTATCCGCCGGCCGAATGGCCGGCCGGCATCGCGGCGATGACCATTGCGTTTGGTATCGGCCAGACGCTGGGCCCGATCGCGGTCGGCGCGATCACGGATGCGGTGGGCAGTCTTTCATCCGCGCTGAACGTGTCGGCCGCGATGCTTGCGCTCGGTGCGGTCCTCTCGGCGTTTCAGCGCAAGCTGCCTGTAAAGGCCTAGCTTCCGCTGAACGAATTGTAGCCCTGGTCTTCCCAGAAGCCGCCCTTGTAGTCGTTGGTGACTTCCATCGAGATCACGTATTTCGGGTTCTTGAAGCCGAGTTTTGTCGGCACGCGGATCTTCATCGGGAAGCCGTAGGCGCGCGGCAAAATCTCATCGGCGAATTTGAACGTCATCTGGGTCTGCGGATGCAGCGCGGTCGCCATGTCCAGCGGCGAATTGTAGCCGTCCTTGTCGGCGCACTGGAACCAGACGTACTTTGCCTTCGTATCTGCACCGATCAGTTTCAGGAAGTCACGCAGCGGCGTTCCGGTCCAGCTTCCGATCGCGCTCCAGCCCTCGACACAGATGTGCCGCGTCACCTGCTTGACCTGCGGCAGCGCATAGAGTTCGTCCAGCGTCCAGGACTTCTTGTTGTCGACGAGGCCGCGCACCTCGAGCTTCCACGTCTTGCCGTCGACCTCGGGCGCTTCGTCCAGGCTGTAATAGGCGTTGAACGGGAACGGTTTTGTAATCGCGCTTTCCGGGAAGGTCGGCGCCAGCGCGTTGGGATTGAACATCCAGTGCTGCACGGCGTCGTTGAACTTCGACACCTGCTTCAGCATCTCCTCGGCGGATGAACTGTTCACGACGTCGCAGCCCGTCAGCAGCGTCAGCGCGCCGAGGCTGGCGCCGCCGCTGATGAAGCGGCGGCGGGTGAGGTCCGGCATGACCTTGGTGGCGTCGCGCACCAGAAGCTTCTTGTCGACGCCGGGGATGATGAAACGCTTGCGAGCCATGGTTGCCTCCCTCAGCGGCCAGTAATCATGGCGCGCAGGCTCTTCGGCACGATCAGTGCGAGGACCACATGCACCACCATGAAAGCGACGATCGCCGCCATGCAGAAGAAGTGAACGTAACGCGCGGCATCGTAGCCGCCGAACAGCGCGGTCAGCCATTGCAGCTGCACCGGCTTCCAGATCGACAGGCCCGACAGCACGACCAGCACGCCGACAATGATAACGCCGGCATAGAGCAGCTTCTGCACGGAATTGTACTTAGAGAGATCGTCATGCGAGAGCTTGCCGGTCAGCGCCGCCTTGGCGTCGGAAATCACCCCTTCGGGCGTAATGGGCAGCAGCTTCTTGCGGAAGCGGCCGGTAACGAAGCCGAGCACGAGATAGATCAGCCCGTTCACCATCAAAATCCACATCGCGGCGAAGTGCCACAGCAGCGCGCCGCCGAGCCATCCGCCGAGCGTGATGGAAGGCGAGAAGCTGAAGCCGAACAGCGGGGAGGCGTTGTAGATCTGCCAGCCCGACATGATCATCAGGACCATGGCGAAGGCGTTGGTCCAGTGCAGGGCCCGTACCCAGGCCGGCTGAATTACCTTGGCCTTGCCGGACGCGGCTGCGGTCGTTTGTTCGTTGCTGACGCTCAGGCTCGACATATCAGAGTTCCTGGCTGTGTTCCTGCTTCGGCCTATATCGACATATACGCCGGAATCGCTCTTCCGTTACAACAACCCCGTGCCTATCGGTTTCATGCACGGGGCCTATGGCGTTCACAAGAAAGCGAGCCGGGTCGCCCCGGCTCGCCTCCCGTCACGCATCCTGTTTTTGGGGCTGGTCAGGACGCGCTGGCTTGTCAGGACGCCGGCATCAGCACGGTGTCGACCACATGGATCACGCCGTTCGACTGATTGACGTTCGAGATCGTGACCATCGACTGGCCGCCCTTGGCATCGATGATCCAGACCTTGTCGCCCTGGTGCTTCACGCTGAGCTCTTCACCCTCGGCGGTCTTCAGCTTCATGCCGTCCTTGAGGTCGGAAGCGGCGAGCTTGCCGGGCACGACATGGTAGGTGAGGATCTTGGTCAGGGTGCCCTTGTTCTCAGGCTTGACCAGCGTGTCGACCGTGCCGGCCGGCAGCTTGCCGAAAGCGGCATTGGTCGGCGCGAACACCGTGAACGGGCCCTTGCCTTCGAGGGTTTCGACCAGGCCTGCAGCCTTCACTGCGGCGACCAGGGTGGTGTGGTCCTTCGAATTCACGGCGTTCTGGATGATGTTCTTGGAGGGGAACATCGCGGCGCCGCCGACCATCACGGTCTTTTCCTGCGCGGAAACCGGCGCAGCAACGGTGGCGGTGAGGGCGAGCGCCGCGAAAGCGGCGGCGGACAACAGGGCAATACGCTTCGACATAGGTTCGTCTCCCGATGGATTGAGCCGGCCGGCGGGTCATCCGCCGGCGATGGAAACAACGGCCCGTCAGGGGTGGGGTTAGACAGCGCCGTCGTTGGCCGAATTACGGGAGGGTTTTCGCGGGGTTTCGGATGAAAAAAACTTTGTGATTTTTGAAACTATGTTTGTGACATGCCGTGTGTCTTCCTCCAGCGTCGCCCGGCGAAGGCCGGGGCCCATAACCACGAAAATTTGTGGTGAAAAATGCTGGAGCCACAGCTCGCCTCAACAATTGCTTACCGGGGTTATGGGTCCCGGCCTGCACCGGGACGACCACGTTGTGAGAGCTGTGCCATCAATCATTGCTCTTCGGTGTGGCGATGAAACCGCGGTTATGCGTCGGGCTGATCAGGATCTCGTTGATGCACACGCGCGGCGGCAGGCTTGCGATGAAGGCGATGGTGCGGCCGCAATCCTCGGGCTGCAGCATCTTGGCCTGCTCGGCCTCGCTCGGCGGCACCGGCCGCTTCTTGAGGATCGGCGTTGCCACCTCGCCCGGCGAGAAGCAGCAGGCGCGCAGGCCGTTGACGCATTCGTCCATGTTGAACGAGTGGGTCAGCGCCAGCACCGCATGCTTCGACGTGGTGTAGGCCGGGCCCGTCATCTTCGAGACATGGCGGCCGGCCCAGGACGACACGTTGATAATGCAGCCGTCTTTCTGTTTGCGCATCGTGGGCAGCACCGCGCGCATGCAATAGAGCACGCCGTTGAGATTGATATCGACGACCTGGTTCCAGCCATCGAGGTCGAAATCTTCCCAGCTCCGCTTCGGGATATTGACGCCGGCGCTGTTGACGAGGAGATCGATGCGGCCGTGCTTGGCGACGATCTGCTCAGCCGCCTTGTTGACATCATCCTTGTTGGAAACATCCAGCACGATGGCCTCGGCCTTGCCACCCGCCCCGGCAATCTTCGCCACCACGCGGTCGAGCTCTGCCTTGCGGCGGCCCGAAACCACCACTGTCCAGCCATCGGCGGCAAGCGCCTCCGCGCCGGCCTCGCCGATCCCCGAGCCTCCCCCGGTCACCCAGGCCACGCGTTTCCCGTTATTTGTCATGCAAACTGTCTCCGTTGCTTCTTGAAGGGCGTTTTTGCTAATCCAGCACCCAGAATTTCCTCGGCCAGCGCCCCTGTAGGGAATGTTGCATGAACACGACCGCCAACGCCAATCTGTTTTCCCGCCTTTTCGACAAGCTCGATGATCCCGGCCGGCTGGCGATCGAGGAGCTCGACGGCACGCGCATCACTTACGCCGACCTGATCGCCCGCGCCGGGCAAATGGCGAATGTGCTGACCTCGCGTGGCGTCAAGGTCGGCGACCGCGTTGCAGCACAGACTGAGAAATCCGTTGCCGCGCTGGTGCTGTATCTTGCAACCGTGCGGGCCGGCGCGATCTATCTGCCGCTCAACACCGCCTATACGCTCAACGAGCTCGAATATTTCATTGGCGATGCCGAGCCGTCGCTGGTGGTGTGCGACCCGTCCAAGGCCGAGGGCATTGCGAAAATCGCGGCGAAGGTCGGCGCCAGGGTCGAGACGCTCGGCGCCGACGGCAAGGGCTCGCTGACGGAGGCGGCCGCCAAGGCCAGCCCCGACTTCACCACCGTGCCGCGCGGCAATGACGATCTTGCCGCGATCCTCTACACGTCGGGCACGACAGGCCGCTCCAAGGGCGCGATGCTCTCTCACGACAATCTGGCATCGAACTCGCTGAGCCTTGTCGGCTACTGGCGCTTCACCAAGGACGATGTGCTGATCCACGCGCTGCCGATCTATCACACCCACGGCCTGTTCGTGGCGAGCAACGTCACGCTGTTCGCGCGGGCCTCGATGATCTTCCTGCCGAAGTTCGATCCGGAGCTGATCCTGAAGCTGATGGCGCGCGCCACCGTGATGATGGGCGTGCCGACCTTCTACACCCGCCTTCTGCAAAATCCGGGCTTGTCGAAAGAGTCGACCAGGCACATGCGGCTGTTCATTTCGGGCTCGGCGCCGCTGCTCGCCGACACCCATCGCGAATGGTCGGCGCGCACCGGCCATGCCGTGCTCGAGCGCTACGGCATGACCGAGACCAACATGAACACGTCCAACCCCTATGACGGCGATCGCGTGCCCGGCGCGGTGGGCTTTCCGCTGCCCGGCGTCTCCGCGCGCGTCACCGATCCCGAAACCGGCAAGGAACTGGCGCGCAACGAGATCGGCATGATTGAGGTCAAGGGGCCGAACGTCTTCAAGGGCTACTGGCGCATGCCGGAAAAGACCAAGGCCGAATTCCGCGACGATGGCTTCTTCATCACCGGCGACCTCGGCAAGATCGACGACAAGGGCTATGTGCACATCGTCGGTCGCGGCAAGGATCTGGTGATCTCCGGCGGCTTCAACGTCTACCCCAAGGAGATCGAGAGCGAGATCGACGCCATGCCTGGCGTGGTCGAATCCGCCGTGATCGGCGTGCCGCATGCCGATTTCGGCGAAGGCGTCACGGCTGTGGTGGTCTGCAACAAGGGCGCCGACGTCACGGAAGCTTCCGTGATGAAGGGCCTCGACGGGCGATTGGCAAAGTTCAAGATGCCCAAGCGCGTGTTCATCGTCGACGACCTGCCGCGCAATGCGATGGGCAAGGTGCAGAAAAATATTCTGCGGGATACGTACGCGAAAATTTATTCGAAGTGAGGTGCTGGCCGGAATCGGCCGCCCTACTCCGCTCGTGATACCCCGCGCATGCGGGGTATCCAGTACGCCGCGGCTTCTCGGTTCAATCACAGGCGTCTCTGGAATACTGGATCGCCCGGTCAAGCCGGGCGATGACAACGGTGAGTGACGACGGGACAGGGGCTCTCGATCTCACGGCTTGATTTTCGCCTGAGGTTTGCATCTCGTTTGCTCCCTCTCGAGCAGAGGGCGCGGGGAAAGCCGGGCGCTGGATGCACCCGTAGGTCCCGCGCGCCGAAGCACACGGGCGTTCCATGTGCCGAAGCACATGGCCAAGTACTACAGGTACAGCCGAGACATCCCGGCCTTCCCCACGCAATGGTTGGACGGCTTATACGCGCTCTTGTGTCTGCAAAATTTGGCAGAATGTGCGAACGGGCGGTTCTGACCAACCGCCCGTCGCTGGATCTGAGCCCGTACTGTGCTCGAAGGCCGCAAGAGCCTGTCGGGGAGCGTGGGACAGGTCCGGTGTCTTCCTCAACCCGAACA
>JAKFVP010000584.1 GCA_021732175.1 Bradyrhizobium sp. | reverse complement strand
ACTCTGATGTCGGCGCATGATCCGATCCGAAAACCGGTTCCCACTTTTCGGGATCATGCGCGAGGCGCGAAGCCTTGCAGAATTCCCGAATAGGCTTTCGCGCCCGGTGAGGCGTAGGCCCCGCGCCGCGACGTCTTGAGCTTCAGCGCGGCCAGCGCTTCGGCCTGCTTTACAGCAGCGGCGACGCCATCCACCACGGGCACTTCGAATTTTGTCGACAGCGCCTGCGCGAGGTCAGCCATCCCGGCGCAGCCCAGCACAATGGCATCGGCGCCCCTGTCGAGAGCGCGGACAATCTCGGCCTCCAGTTTGTCGCGCGCGCCGGAGCCCGGCTTTTCCAGATCCAGCACGGGCACATTGCAGGCGGTGACCATCGCGCGCTCGGCAAAACCATAGCGGCGCACCAGTTCTTCCAGCGGCACGATCGAACGCGGCAGCGTGGTGACGATGCCGATGCGTTTTGCGATTTGTCCGGCCGTGACCAGCGCGGCCTCGCAAATCCCGACCACCGGATAGGGCGCAGCCGACCGCGCCGCATCGAGCCCGGTGTCGTCGAAACAGGCGATGATGGCCGCATCCGCATCGGGAGCATTCTGCAGCGCCTGGATCAGCCCGGGCACCGCAAAAGCCTCGTCGTAAAAGCCTTCGATGGAAGCCGGGCCCATCGCGGACGTAACCGCGAGAATTTCGGTTCCGGATGCCGCCACCGCGCGCGCCACCTCGGCGATGGTCGCCGTCATGGATGCGGTGGTGTTGGGATTGACGATCAGGATATTTGTCATGGGCTTATCGTAGCCATGCATTCATCGCGCGCAATATGGCACGGTGTCGTCCCGGACAAGCGAGCGTAGCGAGCGCGATCCGGGACCCATAACCACAGCACTTGGTTTATCGAAGGCTGGAGCTCCAGCCTGCTCTACCAATGCCGCCCTGTGGTTATGGGTCCCGGCTATCGTCGGGACGACAGCGGAGAATTAGCGCACGACCTGATCCACCCACGCCACAAACGCGTCCAGAATTTCCGCCAGCACCTCGCGATCATTCCGCCCGGAGCTTTTCAGCACGTGAAAGGAATGGTCCGCACCATCGGCGAGATGCAGCGTCGCCCTGCTGCCGAGGTCTTTCACGACCGGCTGCAGCAGGCTCAATTCCGCCAGCGCATCGCGCGTGCCCTGCAGGAACGCCATCGGCAGCTTGATGTCGGCGAGATGTTTCGCGCGATCCGTCGAGGGCTTGCCGGCCGGATGCAACGGGAAGCCGAAGAAGACGAGCCCCTTCACGCCATCGAGCGGCGCTTTCGCCTGTGCCTGCGAGGTCATCCGCCCGCCAAAGGATTTTCCGCCAGCAAACAACGGCAGACCGGGGCAGACCTTCGTGGCCTCTGCCACCGCCGCGCGCACCGTCGCCTGCGCGATCGGCGGCGGATCGGGCCGCTTGCTGCCCTTCTCCATATAAGGAAATTGATAGCGAAACGTCGCGATACCGCGTTCCGCCAAGCCTGCCGCGATTGCCTCCATCGACGCATGGCGCATCCCCGCGCCCGCGCCATGCGCGAACACGTAGCAAGCCCACGCATCCTTCGGCTGCACCAGCAGCGCCGAGACGCCGCCGGCGCTGCCGACATCGAACTTCAATTCCCGTGCCGCGGTCATCGCATCGCCCACCGCGAGGCGGCGCGCCGCCTACGCCCTGATATTGTTGTCGCGGACGACCTTGCCCCAGAAAGTGAGCTGCTTTGTGAAGAAGCTGTCGAACTCGGCGCCATCGGCCAGCAACAACGTCATCATCTGGGTTTCGCGCAGCTTGGCGCTTGCTGCGGGCTCGCTGAGAATCTCGCGGATGTCCTTCGCCATCTTGCCGACGAGATCGGCCGGCGTTCCCTTGGGCGCAAACACGCCCCACCAGGCCAGCGTCTCGAAATCGGGGAAACCGGCCTCGATCGCGGTTTGCGTATCCTTCAGCGCCGGCAGCCGCTCGCGGCCAAGCTGCAGGATCGGCCGCAGCTTGCCGCCCTCGAGCTGCGGCGTGATCAGCGCCGCCGAGCCCGCGATGAGATCGACATGCCCGCCGAGCACGTCGTTCATGGCAGGCCCGCCGCCGCGATAGGGCACGTGCTGCAGGTCGACGCCGGCCTTGTTGCCGAGCAGGGTCATGGCGAGATGGCCGAGCGTGCCGATGCCGACGGAGGCGTATTTCACCGAGCCGGGTTTTGCTTTCGCGGCGGCAACAACATCGGCAAATGTCTTGTAGGGCAGGTCGGCATTCGCCGCGATCACGTAAGGCGCGGTGCCGACCAGCAACACCGGCACCAGATCCTTCTCGACGTCGAGCGGCGGCTTGTCGAGGATGGTGGGGATCACGGCGTGGGAATCGAACGTCACCAGCCACGACGAGCCGTCCGGCGGGCTCTTGGCAACCTGAGCCGCACCCAGCGAACCGGCAGCTCCCGACTTGTTCTCGACAATTACGACACGGTTGAGCCTGGTCTGCAGCGGCGCCTGCAGTTGCCGCGCCAGCGCGTCGGTCGATCCGCCCGGCGGGAACGGCACCACCAGTGTCATGGTGCCGGATTGTGCCCAGGCGGGAACATATGTTGGCGCAACAGCCAGCGCCGCCGTGCCGGCCAGCACGTCGCGTCTCGTCAATTTCATGGTCGTCTCCTCCAGATAACGCCGCGCTTTTTTAGCGCTTTTGCGGCGTCAGCTTGTCCCAAAGCCCGAACCCGGCTTCCTGTACTCCGGCCGTGGCGGGCTGAAGATGTCAAGCACACGGGCGCCTTGCGGTCCAGCCCGCATCGTGTGCGGAACATTGCCGGGCGTGCGCCAGAAGTCGCCCTTCCTCACCTCGATTTCTTCGTCGCCCTGGACGCGGATGGCCGAGCCCTCCAGCAGCACGCCCCATTGCTCCTCGGGATGATGATGCAAGGTGCCTTGCGCGTTCGGCGCGATCGTCACCACTGAGAGCATGGCCTGCTCGCCCGCGAAGATGCGCGTCGTCACGCCCGAGGCGAGCTCGCGCAACAGGCCGTCGACGGGATTGTCGAGATTGTGGAATTCGCTGCGCTGGCTCATCGTTGTTTCCCCGTTGTTGGTGGCAAGCCGGTCAGGACTTGCCATAGCTGCCCTGGTAGCGGCCCTCGCGGATCGAGAGCAGCGTTGCTTCCTCGCGCGCGATCTGCGCCTTCACCGCTTCGAGCAACGCGGGAGCCGCGGCCTGCGAGAACGACACCACGCCGTCCTCGTCGCCGACCACGATATCACCCGGCGAAATCACCATCCCTCCGACCGAGACCGGCACGTTGATCTCGCCCGGGCCGCTCTTGTAGGGGCCGCGGTGGATCGCCGAGCGCGCAAAGACCGGAAAGTGGTCGGCGGCAATCGCTGCCACGTCGCGGATCGCGCCGTCGATGACGTAACCCTCGGCGCCGCGCCATTGCGCGATGTTCTTCATGATCTCGCCGACCAGCGCCCGCGATTCGTCGCCGCCGCCATCGACGACGATGACGTCGCCGGGGCCGACCATTTCCAGCGCGCGGTGAATGGCAAGATTGTCGCCCGGCCGGGTCTTGATCGTGAAGGCGGTGCCGATCAGCCGGCCCACGCGATGGAACGGCTTGAGCCCGACGCAGCCCGCGAGCCGCGAGAGGTTGTCGGAAATGATGGAGGTCGGCGCATCCCTGAAGCCCGCGATCAGGTCGGCCGGCGGCTTGGCCACCGTACTCGCCGCAATGGTAACACTCATGCCGATCGCTCCCCCTGATTTCCAGCGCTTGCCGGTTCGCGCTGTTCTTGATGGCCAGAATGGCACGGCGAAGGGCGCCCTGCCCATCGTATTCACGTCAATCAGCCATAGCGGAATTGGATGGCGGGATGCACCGCCTGCGACGATGCGAGATGCGCTTGTCGCGTCCGAAGGCGGGAACCGTCAGCGCAAGCTATGCGCGAGCGGAGGGAGGCCTTTGCAACCGGCCCCGCGCCACCGTGCGGCCCGCAGCATAAACCGGCAATTAACCCCGCCAACCTATCGTTGCGCCGACGCTTTCTGCCTCCAGCAAATGCAAGAATTGTCATGAAAATCGGTACGCTCCTGACCGCCGCCATCGTCTCGCTCTCGACCGTCGGCGGCGGCCTCGCCGTCTATGTCGCCGTCTCCAGATATCAGACCATGGACCGGATCGCCGAGGCACAGAGCCGGCTCGGCATCGTCCGCGCAGTCGGCGATATCCCGCGCTACCTCAATCCCGAGCGGGGATTTGCCACCAACATCCTCTACGGGCCCGCGACGGTCGACCCTGCCCAGCGGACCGAGCACGACAAACTGCGCAAGATGACCGACGGCGCGCGCAACAGGATGAATGCGCTGCGCAAGGAACAGTTGCCGGGCTCGCTCGACGACGGCGGCACGATCGCCAGCCAGATCGACGCACTGGATGCGAAGTTTGCGGCCCTGCGCACGTCGATCGACGAGGCCATCGACGGTCCTGCGGAGGCACGCAAGGATGCGGCGAGGAAGATCGTCGCCGACAACGCGGTGTTCAACAACGGCGTCACGGCGCTGCTCAACGAGCAGGTCCGCCGCATGGCGATCCTCAACGGCGATGCCTATCGGCAGGCGAGCTACGCCAACATCGCCTGGGCCCTGCGCGACATCGGCGGCCTCAATGCCAGCCTGCACAAGAACCTCGTCGGCGCCAAGAAGGTGGCGACCGAGGCCGAGAAGATCGATGTTGCACGCTCGCAGGGGCGCACCGACCAGATCCTGATGTCGCTGCAGGAACTGCGCGGCAATCCGGCGACGCCGGCCAATGTCGCCGCGGCGCTAGAGAAGATGAATTCGGACTATGTCGAGGGCTTTGGCCGGGTGCTCAAGCTCATCAAGGACGGCGCCGCCAGCGGCAAATACGAGATCGACGTCGACCCCTTCTATGCGGAATCGCAGCGCGGCCTTGGCGCCGTCATCGGCGTACGCGAAGCCTTCTACGACAATGCCGAGCAGATCCTGGGCTCGGCCTGGTCGTCCGCGCGCACCAGCTTTGCGATCGCGCTGGCCGGCCTCATTGCCGTGCTCGTCGCCGGCATCGGCCTCGTCGCGATGGTCCGCCGCCGCGTCTGCGCGCCGATCGTCAGCCTCACCACGCGGATGTCTCATCTCGCGGCCGGCGACATGGCCGGCGAGATTCCGGGCGCCTCGCGCTCGGACGAGATCGGCGCGATGGCCGCCGCGGTGCAGGTCTTCAAGGACAACATGATCAAGGCCGACCGGCTGGCGGCGGAGAAGCAGGCCGAGAACGACGTCAAGATGCGGCGCGTACAGATGCTCGACGAGCTCACGCGCGCCTTCGAGACCAAGGTCGGCGAACTCGTCGGCGGACTGTCGTCGGCCTCGGCCACGATGGAGCGCACCGCGCAGTCGATGACCTCGACGGCATCGGCAACCAACAGCCAGGCGGCGGTCGTGGCGGCAGCTTCCGAACAGACGTCGACCAACGTGCAGACGGTCGCGAGCGCCACCGAGGAGCTCTCCTCCTCGATCGCCGAGATCGGCCGCCAGGTCGCGCAGTCGACCGCAATCGCCACCCGCGCGGTCGAGAACGCCCGCCGCACCGGCGACACCGCGCGCTCGCTTGCCGAAGGCGCGCAGAAGATCGGCGACGTCGTCACGCTGATCCAGAGCATCGCCGAGCAGACCAATTTGCTGGCGCTCAACGCCACCATTGAAGCGGCGCGCGCCGGCGATGCCGGGCGCGGCTTTGCCGTGGTCGCCTCCGAGGTAAAATCGCTGGCAGGGCAGACCGCGAACTGTC
>JAKFVP010000582.1 GCA_021732175.1 Bradyrhizobium sp. | reverse complement strand
AGGCCGAGCGCATAGACCGCGCGCGGACCGGAACGGTCGAACAGGCGGCCGACCAGCGGCGCGGTGAGCCCGCTCATCAGCCAGGACAGCGAGTAGACCGAGACCACCTGCGCGCGGTCCCAGTCGAAACTTTCCGAGATCGGTTTCAGGAAGACCGTGAAGCTCTCACCGAGGCCGCGGCCGAGCACCGACAGCGCAAAGCACAGCGCCAGCACGTTCAGCGCGACGCGCGCCGGCTTGAGCGGCTTGGTCGGCGCTTCCTCAGGTTGGATCTTCTGGTCCATCGCGGGTAAGGGAGCGCCCTTTCGCGTGGAAAGAGCAGAGGTCTTGCGCGAATACGGCTATGCAGCGCTTACCTAGGCGCCCCGCAGCAGCACGTGCCGCTTCTTGCCCATCGACAGCTTGATCACGCCTTCGCCGGTCAGATTGCCCGGTGTCAGAGTCATCTTCTCGTCGGTGACGGCGACATCGTTGACGCGCAGGCCGCCGCCCTTGATCTGCCGCCGCGCCTCGCCGTTGGAAGCGACGAGTCCGGCTTTCACGAAAGCTGCGAGCACGCCGACGCCGGCATCAAGTTCGCCGTGCGGAATTTCCACCGTCGGCAGATTTTCCGCGATCGCGCCTTCCTCGAAGGTCTGCCGCGCCGTCTCCGCAGCCTGGTTAGCGGCGTCGCGGCCGTGCAGCAGGGCGGTCGCTTCGGTCGCCAGCACCTTCTTGGCCTCGTTGATCTCGCCGCCCTTGAGCGCTGCGAGTTTTGCGATCTCGCTCATCGGCAGGATGGTGAACAGTTTCAGGAATTTGACGACGTCGGCGTCCTCGGTGTTGCGCCAGTACTGCCAGAAGTCGTAGGGCGAGAATTCATCCGCATTCAGCCACACCGCGCCCTTGGCGGTCTTGCCCATCTTGTCGCCGGAGGCGGTGGTGAGCAGCGGCGTCGTCAGCGCGAAAAGTTGGGGCGTGCCCATGCGGCGGCCGAGATCGACGCCGTTGACGATGTTGCCCCACTGGTCCGAGCCGCCCATCTGCAGCCGGCAGCCGGCGCGGCGCGACAGTTCGACGAAGTCGTAGGCCTGGCAGACCATGTAGTTGAACTCGATGAAGCTCATCTCCTGCTCGCGCTCGAGGCGCAGCCGCACGGAGTCCATGGTCAGCATGCGGTTGACCGAAAAATGCCGGCCGATGTCGCGCAGCATCTCGATCCAGTTCAGCTTCGTCAGCCATTCCGCGTTATCGAGCATGATGGCGTCGGAATGCGCATCGCCGTAGCGCAGCACTTTGGAGAATACGCCGCGGATCGACGCCTTGTTGGCCTCGATCTCCGCGACCGAGCGCAGTGCGCGCGTCTCGTCCTTGCCGGAGGGGTCGCCGACCATGGTGGTGCCGCCGCCCATTAGCGTGATCGGCTTGTTCCCGCTCTGCTGGAGCCAGTACAGCATCATCATCGTCAGGTAGTTGCCGATATGCAGCGATCGGGCCGTGCAGTCGTAGCCGACATAGGCGGTCGCCTCGCCCCTGGCGGCGAGGGCGTCCAGCCCCTCGAAATCGGAGCATTGATGGATGAAGCCGCGCTCCTGTAAAATTCTCAGGAAATCCGATTTAAATGCGGTCATGTGTCGGCGACTCTGATCACTCTTATTTCACGGTTTTTCTTCAGGTTAATTCTAACGAATTGCGGAACCCATTGCGAACGGACTGCCGATTCTTCGTCCGCTGTGGCATTATAAGATGTGTGCAATTGGCACAAGCCGTGCGTCCCTAGGGGTAGGGCCCTGAGGCTAGAACTATGATGTTGACTGCACTCGGTTTGATGAGCGGCACCTCGCTGGACGGGGTGGATGTCGCTCTGATCGAAACCGACGGCAAGCGGGTCCAGTCCTTCGGTCCGTCCGGCTATCGTCCCTATACCGATCGCGAGCGGAGCCTGCTGCGCCAGGCGCTGACCGAGGCCGTCCACTTGCCGCAGCGTGACGCCCGTCCGGGCATCCTGCGCGAGGCCGAGGAGGCCGTCACCAAGGCCCATGCCGAAGCGGTCGCCAATTTCACCGCCCAGCACCGCATCACCCGCGAGGAGATCGACATCGTCGGCTTCCACGGCCAGACCGTGCTGCACCGGCCGGAGAAGCGGATGACGGTGCAGATCGGCGATGCCGCAGCGCTCGCCAAAGCGATCCACATTCCCGTCATGCACGATTTCCGCGCCGCCGACGTTGCCGCCGGCGGGCAGGGCGCGCCCTTCGTGCCGGTCTATCACCGCGCGCTGGCGCAATCGCTGGAGCGCGAGGGGCCGATTGTCGTGGTCAATATCGGCGGCGTCTCCAACATCACCTATATCGACGGCACGGATACGCTGATCGCCTGCGACACCGGTCCCGGCAATGCGCTGCTCGACGATCACATGTACCGCACCATGAATCAGCGCTTCGACAAGGACGGCGAGTTCGCCGCCAAGGGCCGCGTCGACCAGGCCTGGGTGTCGCGCGCGCTGCAACTGCCGTTCTTCAGCCAGAAGCCGCCGAAATCGCTCGACCGCAACGACTTTGCAGGCCTGAGGGTCGGCGACATGGCGCCGGCCGATGGCGCGGCGACGCTGACCGCCTTCACGGCGGCCGCCATTGCCCGGATCGTGCCGCTGCTGCCGAAATGGCCTAATAGCTGGATCATCGCCGGCGGCGGCGCGCGCAACCGCACCATGATGAACATGCTGCGCGAGCGGCTGGAGCCGGCGGCCGTCGATGCCGCCGAGGGCCTCGGCTGGTCCTCCGACGCGCTGGAGGCCCAGGCCTTTGGCTTCCTGGCGGCGCGTGGCCTGAAGGGCCTGCCGCTGAGCTATCCCGCCACTACCGGCGTACCGATGCCCATGACCGGCGGGGTGATCGCCCGGCCGTGAACTCGATGCAGATGCGTCGCCCTTGACGGTTATATGCAGTTGCATGTAATTTATATGCACATGCATCTAACCGCCGAGGAACCGCCATGGCCGCGCCCGCCCTGAAGCTGATCAGCCACAAGCTTTGCCCCTATGTGCAGCGCGCGGTGATCGCGCTGACCGAGAAGGGCGTGCCGTTCGAGCGGATCGACATCGATCTCGCCAACAAGCCGGGCTGGTTTCTGGAGATATCGCCGCTCGGCAAGACACCGGTGCTCGTCGTCGGCGACAATGCGATCTTCGAATCCGCCGTCATCCTGGAATATCTGGAGGAGACACAGGCCTCGGCCCTGCACCCGACGGATGCGCTTGCGCGTGCCGAGCATCGCGGCTGGATCGAATTCGGCTCCGCCGTGCTCAACGACATCGCCGGTTTTTATGCCGCAAGGGAGGAGGCGACCTTCAAGGCCAAGGCGGCGCAGCTTTCGGAGAAATTCGCGCGGCTGGAAGCCCGCATTGCCGCTTCGCCGTGGTTCGACGGCGAAAAATTCTCGCTGGTCGATGCCGTGTTCGGCCCGGTGTTCCGCTATTTCGACGTGTTCGACGAGATCGGCGATTTTGGCATTCTGGCCGGCAAGCCGAAGCTGGCGCGTTGGCGCAACAACCTGGCGGCGCGGCCCTCGGTGCGCGGTGCCGTCAGCGACGATTATCCGGCGCTGTTGCGTGACTTCATCGATCGCCGCCAGTCATGGCTGTCGCGATTGCAGGCGGCCAAGCGCAAAGCCGCCTGAACGCCGGTCCGATCACAGTTCTGCGGCCATCTTCGCCAACGTCGCGACCGTGTTGAGATTGCGTGCGGTGCCGGTCTTGGCGGCCGGGATCACGAGCTTCGACTGCCCTATGCCGTCCACGTAGTGGACGTAGATCTCGCGCTTGCCGAGCTTGATCTCCTCGTCCTTCTGTCCGCGCACGCCCGCCAGCGTGTCCTTTGGCGGCTTTTCGTCGAGGAAGATTGCAACCGTGCGGTTGGGCGCAGCTTTCGGGAAGGGATTGTCTTGAGCCACCTGCGCCATCTCGGCGGCGCTGCGCACGAGCACGCCGACCGGCTTGCCGGCGTAAGCCTGCAAGCGTTTTTCAAGCGCCGACTTGATCGCAGCTTCCGACTTGCGGCTCGTGAACACGACATTGCCGCTGGCAATGTAGGTGCGGACGGCACCGAAGCCGAGCTCCTCGCACATCGCCTTCAATTCGCGCATCGGCAGCTTGCCGGTGCCGCCGACATTGACGGCACGCAGCAGTGCGACGAACGCCGCCATTGGTTTAACGCACGTTGGCGAGGCGCATGTCGAGATAGCCGGTGACCGCTTCCATCAGCGGCTCCAGCTTGCCGTCGAAGAAATGGTTGGCGCCGGGGATGACCTGCTGGTCGATCACGATGCCCTTTTGCGTCTTCAGCTTCTCAACCAGCGTGTTGACGTCCTTCGGCGGCACCACCGCATCCTTCTCGCCGTGTACGATCAGCCCCGAGGACGGGCAGGGCGCGAGGAACGAGAAGTCGTAGAGGTTGGCCGGCGGCGCGATCGAGATGAAGCCTTCGACCTCGGGCCGGCGCATCAAAAGCTGCATGCCGATCCAGGCGCCGAAGGAGAAGCCGGCCACCCAGCAGGCGCGCGCCTCGGGGTTGATCGCCTGCGCCCAGTCGAGCGCGGAGGCCGCATCCGACAATTCGCCGGTGCCGTGATCGAACGAACCCTGGCTGCGGCCGACGCCGCGGAAATTGAAGCGCAGCACCGAGAAGCCGCGATGCGCAAAGGCGTAGTAGCACTGGTAGACGATCTGGTGGTTCATCGTGCCGTGAAACTGCGGATGCGGATGCAGGATCATGGCGATGGGCGCGTTCTTCTGCTTCGCCGGGTGGTAGCGGCCTTCGAGGCGGCCGGCAGGGCCGGTGAAAATCACTTCAGGCATCGGGATCCCTTGATTGAGGTCGATCAATCAATCGGTTGGCGCGGGCTTCGTGCGCATCGGGCGAACGGAAGGGCGCGAGAAAGAGGGGCAGACGCCGCCGGGCGGCATCGTGGTGGGCCGCGTTCTAACATGACGCAAGGGGCAAAAATCAAGGAAATTGTGCAGCCTCGCGGCCGCGAAAGCGCTTCATGGCCCGCCCGCAAGGTGCTGGAAGATTAAGGAAATTCCATCCGGCGCCGGGATGGCTCAGGTGGGGGCCTCACCACGATCGAGCCTGCCAACCGCGTCCCGGTAGCGGCGGCTGCCCATAACGCTGTGGCCGGTGTCGAAGGTGAGGTCGAAATCGCCCGATGACTTCGACTGCAGCGCGGTGACGCGGTCGAGATTGGCAAGCCGCGTGCGGTGGATGCGCGCGAGGCCAAAGCGCGCCAGTTCGCTCTCTGCGGCTGCCAGCGTGCCGCGGATCAGATGACTGGCGCCGTCGGCGAGGCTGTATTCGATGTAATTGCCGGCGGACGAAATCCAGAGGATGTCGCGCGGCTCGATGCGGATGCTTTTCGCGCCGTCGCGCAGCCAGATCGTCTGCGGCGTCGATGGCGGGTGTGCTGCCGGTGGCGGCGCCACCACTTCGAGCGCGCGCAGTGCTTCGCGCCGCGCCTCCATCAGCCACAGGCCGCCGCCGATCAGGCAGCAGGTCACGACATCCTTGCGGAACTCGTAGAGCACGGTCGCGGCCGACAAATGGAAATCGTAATAGCTGCCCGCGAGCCAATAGATCAGCTTGCGCAGGCCCACCATTCCCGTGATGTGCAGGGCGGAAAAGGCGACGATGGTCGCAATCACAAGCGCAATCCGCACGGCCGCTGCCTCCTCGCGGCGGATGCGTCTGACGATGGCGAGAAGCGCTGGGGTCAGCAGGATGATGACGAAAATGCTCGTCATATCCCAGAGCAGCGGCCGTGCGGATTGCGCTTGTG
>JAKFVP010000500.1 GCA_021732175.1 Bradyrhizobium sp. | reverse complement strand
GGTAGGCTCGCCCGTTCGCGGCGCCGTGGTGGTGGATCTGTAGCGGCGCCGCGAACGGGCGAGCCTACCTCACCAGATGCATCGACGGCTCTGTCACCCGGCTTCGCTCCGGCGGATCGGCAAGCAGCACGCGGCCGAAGTCTTCGGCGAGTTCAATGTGCCCCGCTATCTCGCGATTGATCTGCTTCGCATGCGTGATCGGCAGCATGTGGCCGGCGCTCGTGATGTGCCTCGCTTCGGCGCCCGGGATGAGCGACGCCAGCCGCGCGGCGATGCGCTGGGTCAGGTAGGGCGACAGCCCGCCAGATATCAGCAGCGTCGGCATGCGCAGACCCGCCGCCGCGCTTGCCACGTTCTCCTCGCCGAGCGCGGCAGTGAAGTCGAACGCCACCTTTTCGATATGCTCGATCATGCGCAGCCGCGCCTCGCCGGACAGCGTTTCCGGTTGCGCCGAGCCGTTCCAGAAGGCGAGGAAGCGGTCGAGCGCTTCCATGTACATGCCCTCCCAGAGATCGATACTGACGCGTCGGCCCAGCTCCGCGAACAAATCGTGCAGGCGTCGATCGGCGGAATTATCCCGCAACAGGGTCGGCAGGATCGGTTCGATCAGCGTGAGGCTGCGGATGCGACCGGCCCACGGCTCGCTGGTCGCCATCTTGAAGGCGACCGCGCCGCCATAGGAATGGCCGACGAGATGGATCGGGCCGTCGACGCCTTCGAGCTGTTCGGCAAGCAGGATGATTTCGTCCGCCAGCGTCACCGGCAGGATCGGCCGGCTGACATGGCGGCCATAGCCGGAGAGGTCGGGCGCAATCAGCCGATAGCCATCGCCGAGCGCCTCGGCGAGACGCGTCCATTGCCGGCCCGCGCCGAGCGAGCAATGCAGCGCAACGACACAGGGCTTTTCAGAAGTGTTTGGAAAATTCATCGGATCATCCTCGGGTGAGTCGAGCAAGGATGGCCCGGCATGGATTCAAAGGCTTCGAGTTGCGCTTGATTTGTCCTTGAGGCGCGCCTGATTTTTCCTTGAGACGCTGCCGCCGACGATCACGTCGCGCTCACGGCCGCGTGTGAGCGGTGTGACAGCTTCGGTGCAATCGGGGCAATGATATGCGCCCGGGCATGCCTGCCATTCTCACGCCTATCTCAAGCTTATCTGGAGGAAAAATCCGCACCATCTGAAAGTCATGGAGGCCGCAGGCATGCATGGTGCAGGCGGGGAAGGGGAGCTTGAACCCTCTTCAACAGGATGAGAACGACAATGAGCTTGATGAACCATACTTCGGAATTTTCCATATCGCCCTTTTCGATGCCGAGACCGTTGCGGGTCTTCGGCCGCCGCGTCTACCGCACGGTCAATAATGCAGTGGCGGCGATCATCGCGCAGCGCGAGCACCAGGCGCAGCTGACCATCCTGCGCCAGCTCACCGACCGTGAGCTGCGCGACATCGGGCTCGCGCGCAGCAATATCGGTGCGGGCCTCGCCGAGGCGGCCAAGGACCGCACCCGTTCGCAGCGCCTGCTGATGACACAGGTGTGACGCATGGGAGAAGATGCCTGTTTCGCAAACTCTTCTCCCTCTTGCGACCGGCGGCCGGCGCCTCCTCCCCGCCGGCCGTCGGCAGCAGGCGTACCGGAACCCCGCGCAAGAACCGATTACTGAATTGAATTGTGCTGATGCCGCTTGCTATGCTGCGGCATGACCGAAATTCTTCCCGACACCATCCGCCGCCTCTACACCGATCCCGCCGAATATATCGACAGCGATCACCCTTCCGTCGTGGCGTACGCCCGGGCGGCTGCGCCTGACGGCGTCAGCGAGCGCGAGAAGGCAAGCCTGCTCTACAAGGCGGTGCGCGACGGCATCCGCTATAACCCCTATGTCAACATGCGCACGGCAGAGACCTTTCGCGCCTCCAGCGTGCTGGCGGCCGGTGTCGGTTATTGCGTCGGCAAGGCCTCGCTCTATGCCGCTGTCTGCCGCGTCCACGGCATTCCGGCCCGCGCCGGCTTCGCCGACGTGCGCAACCACCTGACCACCGAAAAACTGCGCGCCAGCATGGGCACTGACCTCTTTACCTGGCACGGCTACACCGAGGTGTATGTCGACGGCGCCTGGCGCAAGGCGACGCCCACCTTCAATGCGACGCTGTGCGAGAAGGTCGGCGTCAAGCCACTCGATTTCGATGGACATGGCGATGCGCTGCTGCACCCCTTCGACGGCGAGGGGCGCACCTACATGCAATATGTCAACGACCGCGGCACCTATCACGATGTGCCGGCCAAATTCCTGATGCGGGAAATGGCGCGCGACTATGCCAACATGCAGGGCGAGGATCTCTCCGGCCGCGACATGGAAAAGGAAGCCGCCGGGGCGTGAGCGGAGGCGGCGTTGTGCTCCGGCAAATTGCCGATGGTGCGGCCCAACCCAAGCTGTGAGAGGCCGATGGCATCGGATCGGAATATTTCGGAGACGGACAGGGCGGGTCGCAGCGCCGGCGGGGCCACGATCTCGCCTGCCGATATCGAGGCCGCCGCAACCACGCTCCGTGGTTCGGTAATCGAAACGGCATGCAACCGCAGCCGGACGCTGAGCGAGATCTGCGGCTGCCATCTCTGGCTCAAATTCGAGAACCTGCAATTCACCTCCAGCTTCAAGGAGCGCGGCGCGCTCAATCGGCTCAGCGCGCTGTCGGCTGCCGAGCGCGAACGCGGCGTCGTGGCGATGTCCGCGGGCAATCATGCGCTGGGCGTCGCCTACCACGCAAAACGGCTCGGCATTCCCGCCAGCATCGTCATGCCCGAGGGCACGCCGATGGTGAAGGTCGAGAACACCAAACGTCACGGCGCCAATGTCATCATCTCCGGCAAGACGCTGGAGGAGGCCGGCCAGTTCGCCCGCGAATATGGCAGCGAACGCGGCTTGACGATGATCCATCCCTACGATGATCCCTTGATCATCGCCGGCCAGGGCACCATTGCGTTCGAGATGCTGCGGGCGGCGCCCGAGATCGAAACGCTGGTCGTTCCGATCGGCGGCGGCGGCCTGATCTCCGGCATCGCCATCGCCGCCAAATCCGTCAAGCCGGATATCCGCATCATCGGGGTTCAGGCCCGGCTCTATCCTTCGATGTACAATGTGATCAAGGGCGAGCATCTGCCGATGCGCGGCGACACCCTGGCCGAAGGCATCGCGGTCAAGGCGCCCGGCCAGATCACCACCGAGATCGTCCGGCGTCTGGTCGACGACATTATTCTTGTTACCGACGACGAGATGGAACGTGCGGTATCGATGCTGATCAACATCGAGAAAACGGTGGCCGAAGGCGCGGGCGCCGCTGGCCTCGCGGCGATCATGGCCTCGCCCGAACGATTTCGGGGCGGGAATGTCGGCCTCGTTCTCAGCGGCGGCAATATCGACACGCGTCTGATCGCGTCGGTGCTGACGCGCGAGCTTGCCCGCGAGGGGCGGTTGACCGAGCTCGCGATCGATATCGTCGATCGTCCGGGGCAGCTTGCGCTGGTTTCGAATCTGCTGGGCGAGGCCGGCGCCAACATCATCGAGGTCTCGCACCAGCGGACGTTTTCCGACCTGCCGGCAAAAGCGGCCCTGCTCCAGCTCGTGATCGAAACGCGCGACAGATCGCATCTCGAGGAGGTCGTCGCGCGGCTGACCGCGGCAGGCTTCAATCTGCGGACATAACCGGCGTTTGTCGCCGGGCGGGCGCTGCACCGGTCGATTTGCAAAAGCTTTAAGTTTAAAATATATTCGCCGGGACCGCCGATCGTCCCAGGGAGAGATGCATGCCCGCAACGCCCAACGCCCCGCATGCGCTGGTCACCGGCGGCGGCCGTGGCATCGGCCGGGCAATATCAGCCGCGCTTGCCAAACAGGGCATGACCGTCACGGTGCTGGGCCGCCAGCGCGGATCGCTGGACGAAGCCGTGGCGGCGGGCGAGGCGCATTTTGCCGATGTCGCCGATGTTTCGGACAGGGCGGCGATATCAGCAGCGATTGCACGCGCAGCGGCACGGCAGCCGATCGACATTCTCATCGCCAATGCGGGTGCAGCCGAGTCCGCGCCGTTCGCGAAATCCGACGCCGCGCTGTTCGCGCGCATGATGGACGTCAATTTCATGGGCGTCGTGCATTCGATCCAGGCCGCGCTGCCGTCGATGAAGACGCGCCCGTACGGCCGCATCATTGCCGTGGCCTCGACCGCGGGGCTGAAGGGCGCTGCCTATGTCAGCGCCTATAGCGCCGCAAAACACGCCGTGATTGGCCTCGTTCGTTCGCTGGCGCTGGAGCTGGCGGCGACCCCCATCACCGTCAACGCCGTCTGCCCCGGCTTCACCAACACCGATCTGGTCGCCGGCAGCATCGACAACATCATGAAGAAGACCGGCCGCAGCCGCGAGCAGGCGCTCGCCGAGCTTGCCAAGTATAACCCGCAAGGACGCCTGGTGACGCCGCAGGAAGTTGCCGACACCGTGCTGTGGCTGTGCGGAAAAAATGCGAGCGCCGTGACGGGACAGGCGATTGCCGTCGCTGGTGGTGAAATTTGAGATCAAGGCGGCGCTGACCGCCGAAGAGAACAGGGAGTTTCCATGAGCCGACCAGCCAACCCCGTGACATTGCCGCTCGCCGATTATACGCCGAAGCATTTCCTGCTGGCCGTCGTGGACGGTGTTGCCACCGTGACCTTGAACCGGCCGGAGCGCAAGAATCCGCTCACCTTCGAGAGCTACCGCGAGCTGACCGATTTCTTCCGCGCCTGCGCCTTCGACGACCAGATCAAGGTCGTCATCGTCACCGGCGCCGGCGGCAATTTCTCGTCCGGCGGCGACGTGTTCGAGATCATCGGCCCGCTGATCAAGATGGACACCAAGGGCCTCACCGCCTTCACCCGGATGACCGGCGACCTCGTCAAGGCGATGCGCGCCTGCCCGCAGCCGATCGTGGCGGCCGTCGAGGGTATCTGCGCCGGCGCCGGCGCGATCGTTGCCATGGCCTCCGACATCAGGTTCGCTGCCACCGGCGCCAAGGTCGCCTTCCTCTTCAACAAGGTGGGGCTGGCCGGCTGCGACATGGGCGCCTGCGCGATCCTGCCACGCATCATCGGCCAGTCTCGCGCGTCCGAGCTGCTCTATACCGGCCGCTTCATGACCGCCGAGGAGGGCGAGCGCTGGGGTTTCTTCAGCCGGATCGTCACGCCGGAACACGTGCTGGCGCAGGCGCAACAGATGGCGCGCCAGATCGCGGAGGGGCCGACCTTCGCCAACACCATGACCAAGCGGATGCTGGCGATGGAATGGGCGATGTCGGTGGAGGAGGCGATCGAGGCCGAGGCGGTGGCGCAGGCGCTGTGCATGACCACAGCCGATTTCGGCCGTGCCTTCGAGGCTTTCGCCAACAAGGTCAAGCCGGTATTCCAGGGCAACTGAGAGCCGAAAACGGCCTTGCGGACAAATTACTTTAAGCTTAAAATATCTCCATTGGTCCGGTAAGCGGCTCGACTTGCGGAGGCCTTCATGAAGATCGCGATCATCGGCGGCGGCCCGGCCGGTCTCTACGCCGCGATCCTGCTGAAGAAGCAGCGCCCCGAAGCCGACATTGCCGTTTACGAGCGCAACCGCGCCGACGACACGTTCGGCTTCGGCGTCGTGTTCTCCGACGCCACCCTCGACAATTTCGAGACTCATGATCCCGCAAGCTACCGGCGGATCACCCAGGAATTCGCCTATTGGGACGACATCGCCGTGCATTTCCGCGGCAGCGTGCACCGCGTTGGCGGCAACGGCTTTTGCGGCTGCTCGCGCCGCACGCTCCTGCAGCAACATCAGGAGCGTGC
>JAKFVP010000448.1 GCA_021732175.1 Bradyrhizobium sp. | reverse complement strand
CAACGATCGCCTTCACGTCGGCCTGCGGCAGGTCCTTGCGGCCGACCATGATGTAGCCGAAGCGATAGGCCATCGCGACCGGCAAAAAATCCTTCAGGGGTCATAGGCGAGATTGGAATAGAGCGCGGAATTGAACGCCATGTTGGAGAGGCCGCCGACGACAAGCGTATAGCCATCAGGCTCGCTCTGCGCCGCAGCCTGCGTTCCCACCACGGTGCCGGCGCCGGGCTTGTTCTCGACAAAGAAGGATTGTCCCGTCCGCTTCGACAGCGCGTCGGCAAGTGCCCGCCCCACCAGGTCATAGCTGCCGCCTGGACCGATCGGAACGATGATCTTGACCGGACGTTCGGGATAAGTGGCTTGCGCCTGCACGGGCACAATCCCGAGCGCCAAGGCGACAGCGATTGCCGCGAACAGCCGGCCGAGCCAAAGCATCGCACCCTCCCCGCCCGGCCGGCTTCGACCGGCTCTGGCAGGCAGGACAATGCGACATCTTGCATGTCGCGGCAATGCTGCCGGCCCGCGGCAAACATAACCTCGGCGGTTATGGCGGCAGGATCAGCGATGACATAGGTTCTCCCTCAGGCAAGATCACGACAGCGGAATGCGGTATGGCGCGCAAGGCAAAACTCTTCACCATCGGCTATGAGCAGACGCCTCACAAGGCGGTGCTGGACGAACTCGAACAGGCCGGCGTGAAACTGCTGGTCGACGTGCGCGCGGTGACGTCGTCGCGCCGTCCCGGCTTTTCCAAGAACCAGTTGGCCGCCGGGCTCGACGAGCGCGGCATCGGCTACATCCATCTTTCCGGTCTCGGCACCCCCAAGGAAGGCCGGCTCGCCGCACGTAGCGGCGACTTCAAGCGCCTGCACCAGATATTCACCAAGCACCTGAAGACGCCGCAGGCCAGGGAAGAGATGGACGAACTCTCCGCGCTGGTGAAGAAGGCGGGCCCGGTCTGCCTGCTCTGCTACGAGCGTGACCATACCAACTGCCACCGGCAATGGATCGCCGAGATCATCGAGGACCGCAACGGCGTGAGGGTGGAGAATCTGGCGGGGAAGCAGGTGTAGCCCCGGCTGTCTCCCCGCGTCATTGCGACGGCTGCGCTATCAAGCCCGCAACATCCCCTCCATGATCTGCACGCAATTGCCGCCGACATGCGTCGACACCACCGCGCCGCCCTTCTTGATCGCGCGGGTCAGCAGCAGGCTCGGCCGGCCCATGTCAAAACCCTGGCCGATGCGCAGCTTCACTTCGCCGTCGCTGACGGCATCGAGATCGGCGAGAAACGCCGCCGCGGCGCCGGTGGCGCTGCCGGTCGCGGGATCCTCCGACAGGCCGGCACTGCCCGGATGGAACATCCGCGCCTGCAGATCGAGCGGCTGTTCGGCGGCGGGCACATCGCGGGTGTAGAAATAGACGGCATCGGCGCCGACGGCGGGAAACGTCTTCCAGAAGGCGGTTGCATCCGGTTTGGCGCGCTTGACCGCATCGCGCGAGCCGATCTCCACGATCAGGAACGGCAGGCCGACCGAAGCGATCATCGGCGGGTGGCGGTCGATCCTGATGTCGGCGGCTGACAGCGAAAGGATGGCAGCCGCCTCCTTCGCATCCACCGTCGCGCCCTTCGACAACGGTTTGGGTGCGGCAAATTCGGAGCCCACGACCTTGCCCTGCGCGGTCTGGATCTCGACCGGCACCAGACCCGCCTTTTCCTCGAACTTCAGCCGTGCCGGCGCTTGTGCGGCCCGCGTCGCCAGCACGAAGGCGGTGCCGACATTGGGATGGCCCGCGAACGGCAGTTCGGAGCGAACGGTGAAGATGCGGACATTGGCGTCGTTGGCCTTGTCGGCCGGCGGCAGCACGAAAGTCGTCTCCGAATAGTTGAACTCGGTGGCGATCGCCTGCATCTGTTCGGTCGACAGCCCCTCGGCATCCAGCACCACGGCCAGCGGATTGCCGCCGAAGGCGCGGTCGGTGAAGACGTCGACGGTGATGTAACGGCGCTGCATACGCGAAACTCCCTATCCCAGTTGCCACACCGCCATCGGGCGGTCGTATCCGCGAACCGGCACTTCGCCGAGCGCCACCGCGTCCTTGCCGTCCTCGCCGAGTTCGTCGAGCACGGCTTGCGAAATCAGGAATTGCGAATTGAATTCCTTGTTGAGTGCTTCGACCCGCGCGGCAAAATTCACGGTGTCGCCGATCACGGTGTATTCCTTGCGCCGTGGCGAACCGATGCTGCCGGCCACGACCTCGCCGATATGGATGCCGATGCCGATGCGCAGCGGCCAATGCGTCGCATTGTTGATGCGGTCATTGGCCTCGAGCATTTCGCGCGCGGCAGCCACCGCGTGCTGCGCGGCATTTTCGGCCTGCAGCGGCGCGCCGAACAGCGCGAGGAAGCCGTCGCCGAGAAACTTGTTCACGATGCCGCCGTGGCGGTCGAGGATGTCGACCAGCACGGCGAAGGCGCCGTCGAGGCGGTCGACCACCTCCTGCGGCGAGCGCTCGCGGGCCCCCGCGGTGAAGCTGCGGAAATCGACGAACATCACGGCGACGCGGCGGATGTCGCTGGCTCCTCCCTTGCCCTCCAGCATCAGACGCTCGACCACCTGCGGCGAAACGTGCTGGCCGAACAGGTTGGTGATGCGATCACGCGCGGTTGCGGCCTTGATGCTCGCCTCGAACTGCCGGCGCAGCTGGTGTCCGACCGCGCCTGCCAGCACGCCGCAGATCAGGATGATCACGCTGCGCGCGGCGTTATAGAACAGGTCCGGCGGCGGATCGGGATGGTAAAACATCGCCATTGCGAGCAATTCGCAGGCGGCGACAAAGCCGGTGAAGGTCGACAGCCAGAAATCGAGCCGCAGCGTCGAAAGGATGATGAAAATGAAATAGGTCATCGGCACGACGAAGCCGAGCGCCTGCACCGGGCCCATGGCGTTGATATGCAGCGCGAGCGCCACCGTCGGCATCGACGTCTCGATGAAGGCACCGAGATAGCGGCGGAATTTCGGGACATCATGGCGGAGGTTGAGATGCCGGCTGATGACGGCATGGACCCACAGCTCGAACAGAATGAAGGGGACCAGCACCGAATAGAGATAAATCGGCTTGAGGTGTCCCATCCAGACCCGGCTCACCGTCTCGGGGGCGACGATGTAGACGATGCAGAGGACCGCCCCGAGGAACGCTGCCGTGCCGATCAATGCCTTGATGCGGATCAGCTCGGTGCGCAGGATTTCCTGCGTCAGCGCGTGATCGAAGTCGTCGGAAACGACCTCGCGCTTCTCGCCTGCCCATGGCAGCAAAGGAGCCATTGTTTCGTCTCAAATCGGATTGCACCGAGTGCAATCTACGCGGCGATCGCCGCCTCAATCCAGCGTGCGGCGGAAACGTGTAACCGCAATCGTCATTGCCAGCAACATCAGGGCAATCAGTGCAATCGTGTCGTATTGCAGGTTCGCAACCGTGGCGCCCTTCAGCATGATGGCGCGGACAATGCGGATGTAATGCGTCAGCGGCAGGCCCTCGCCGAGATACTGCGCCCAGACCGGCATCCCCGCGAACGGAAACATGAAGCCGGACAACAGGATGCTCGGCAGGAAGAACATCATCGACATCTGCATCGCCTGCAGCTGGTTCTGCACGATGGTGGAGAAGGTATAGCCGATGGAAAGATTGGTCGTGATGAACAGCGTCGACAGCACGGCCAGCATGAACACGTTGCCGAGGATCGGCACGCCGAACAGCAGCACGCCGATGCTGATGATCAGGGTCGCCTGGATGAAGCCGACCAGCACGTAAGGAATGATCTTGCCGAACATCACCTCGACCGGCTTGATCGGCATCGACAGCAGGCTCTCCATGGTGCCGCGCTCGATCTCGCGCGTCACCGAGAGCGCGGTGAAGATCAGCATGGTCATGGTGAGGATGGTGCCGACCAGACCCGGCACGATGTTGAGACGCGAGGACGCCGCCGGGTTGTAGCGCGCATGGGTCCTGATCTCGAAGGGCATGTTGGGCGGATCGCCCGTATGCAGGTCATGCTCCAGCGCGGTCTGCACCAGCGGGCCCAGGGCACCGAGCGCGGAGCCTGCGGCGACCGGATCGGTGGCGTCGGCCGCCACCAGCAGCGCCGGCTTGTCGCCGCGCCGCACCGCGCGCTCGAACCCGCGGGGGATCTCGACGCCGAACAGCACCTTGCCGGATTGCAGGAGATTGTCGAATTCCTCGACGGTGTGGACCTCGCGGGTGAAGCGGAAATAGGCGGTGTTCTCCATCGCCTTCAGGATCGAGCGGCCGAGATCGGAATCCTCCTGCAGCAGCACCGCGCTCGGCAGATTGCGCGGCGTGGTGTTGATCGCATAGCCGAACAGCAGGAGCTGCATGACAGGGATCATCACGATCATCGCGAACGACACGCGGTCGCGCCGGAGCTGGATGAACTCCTTCAGCAGCATGGCGTAGCTGCGCCGCCAGAAGCCGAACGTATCCCTCGCCTCGCGAGACGGTGCGAATGATGCAATCTCGCTCATTGGAAATTGTCCTTTGAGCGGTTCATCAGGTCGATGAACACGTCCTCCAGCGATGGCTCGCTCTTCTGCCAGTGCCACTTGCCGCTCTCGCGGTAGGGCGCGATGGTCCTTTCCAGCGCAGCCTGGTCGCGGCCGCACACGTGCAGCGAGGTGCCGAAGGGCGCAACCATGTCGACTCCGGGCTTGCCGTCGAGCTCGGCGGCGAGCGGGTTGAGATCATCGCCGGTGACGTTCCAGGTCGACAGCGCGGAATGCGCGATCACCTCCTCCACCGTACCGTGCGCCAGCAGATTGCCGTAGGCGATATAGGCGATCTCGTGACAGCGCTCGGCCTCGTCCATGTAATGGGTGGAGACCAGCACGGTCAGCCCCTCGGCGGCGAGCGCATGGATCTCGTTCCAGAAATCGCGCCGCGCCTTGGGATCGACGCCGGCGGTCGGCTCGTCCAGCAGCAGCAGTTGCGGGCTCGGCAGCGTGCAGGCGCCGAGCGCGAGCCGCTGCTTCCAGCCGCCGGACAGTTCGCCCGCGAGTTGCTCCTCGCGGCCGGACAGGCCGAGGCGGCTGATCATGTCGCGCGCCGCACCGCGCGGGTTTTGCAGACCGTACAGCCGGGCGACGAATTCGAGGTTCTCGCGCACCGAGAGGTCCTGGTAGAGCGAGAAGCGCTGCGTCATGTAGCCGACCCGCAGCTTGATCTTGTCGGCGTCGCGTCGGATGTCGTAGCCGAGGCACGTGCCGCTGCCGCTGTCCGGCGTGAGCAGCCCGCAGAGCATGCGGATGGTCGTGGTCTTGCCGCTGCCGTTGGGGCCGAGGAAGCCGTAGATCGAGCCGCGCTTGACCTGCATCGACAGGTTCTGCACGACGGCGCGATCGCCGAACTTCTTGGTCAGCCCCTTCACATCGATGGCGATGTCCTGGGCGGATGGTGAGCCATTGTTCATCGCTTGTCCGCAACGGGAATCCGGGCGTTGAGATAGACAGAGATCGGCTGGCCGACGCGCAGCGCATCGGGCCGCGAGGGCCGCGCCTGGATCAGATAGACGAGCTTGTTGCGCTCATCGAGGCTGTAGATCACGGGCGGGGTGTATTCCGCCGTGGTGGCGATGAAGTAGATTTTTGCGGTGAGATCGGCCGAGCAATTGTCGCAGGTCACCTTCACCTCGTCGCCGATGGCAAGCTTCGGCAGTTCGGTTTCCGGCACGAAGAAGCGGATCTTCATGTTGCCGGGCGGCATGATCGAGAGCACCGGCCGCTGCGCCGGCACCATCTCGCCTTCGCGGAAATAGATCTGCTGGATGGTGCCGGCGACC
>JAKFVP010000489.1 GCA_021732175.1 Bradyrhizobium sp. | reverse complement strand
TCCAATTACCGAGGCCGCGGCGGCGGATGGAGCACCCTTGCTCGAAATATCGAATTCAATTTTGACGCCCGAGGCCGAGCTTTACGGCGCAGACGCCATCGACAGCCTGGCCGTATCGGAATCTGGACAGGAGAGCGCCATGTGTTGCGGAGAGAAATGCCGGGACTGCGAACACTGCCGCAACTATCCCTGCGAAACATGCGCGTGCTGCCAACCCCAACCGGCCCTTGAGAGCGTGGATGAATTCGCAGGACAGATCGATCCGTCCTGGCGAACGGC
Organism: Bradyrhizobium sp.; assembly: GCA_021732175.1. Classification (GTDB taxonomy): domain Bacteria; phylum Pseudomonadota; class Alphaproteobacteria; order Rhizobiales; family Xanthobacteraceae; genus Bradyrhizobium. The sequence goes on along the minus strand of JAKFVP010000489.1, from coordinate 5,591 downwards.
AGCGGAACCGCGCGAGCAGGGGCACACCGCCCACATGCATCCCGTCGACGCCGCCGACGCCATGCTCAGGGCCGGCGAGTTCGACACCGACCGCTTCCTGGCGCAGACCTTGTCCAGCTCGGGTTACTTGCTGCCGGCCGGGTTGAGTGCTCGCAAGCTGTTCGACGGCCTCGCAGGGGCGCCCCCCTCGCAACAGCTTGGCGATATCCAGCGTTATTTTGCTGCCGTGGCGCAACCCGGCCGCAAACTGACGGAACCTCTGCGCGCGGGCGATCTCGTCATCCGCCGCGGCGATGGCGGTTTCGCGCACGCCGCGATGATCGCGCATCCCTTGCTGTACCGCGAGAAGGAAGCGGCCGCGCACGGGCTCGTCCTCGAAGGCCCGTGGCCGGGCTTTTACGCCCACATCGTGGAGCCCGGCATGTTTCCGCGGGAGGGAAGCGCACGATTTGCCCGGCGGCTGGCTTCGCCGAGCGGCGAAGTATTGCCGGACACAATCGTCGTGCGGCCGGTCGAGGCTGACAGCACCGAGGATGGGAGCGGTGAGGCGGCTCCCGACCCGAACATGCGCTGGCTGCAGGCGGCGCTCAACGCCGCGATCAATGCGGGGCTGAGCGTGGACGGACTTGACGGGCCGTTGACGCGCGCGGCGATCCGGCGCTTTCAGGCGGAGCGCGGCCTTGCAGTCGACGGCATCGCGGGATCGCAGACGCGTGGCGCGCTGGCGGCCGTCTATCCTCCGCCCGGAGGAGGCTATGGCTACACGCCGCCCGGATCTTACACGCCTCCCGGCTACACGCCGCCGGGTGGCAACTATCAACCGCCTCCGGCTTACACGCCACCGGGCGGCAATTATCAGCCGCCACCCACATACACTCCGCCGGGCGGCGACTATCCACCGCCACCCACATACACACCGCCTGGTGGCGAGTATCCGCCACCGCCGAACTATACGCCACCCGGCGGCGACTTGCCGCCGCCCCCCGGTTACACACCACCAGGCGGAGATCGTCCGCCGCCTCCGACCTACACCCCGCCGGGTGGCGACACGCCACCTCCCGGCTACACACCACCGGGCGGAGATCGTCCGCCACCTCCGACTTACACGCCACCTCCGCGCTATACGCCGCCCGGCGGCGATCGGCCGCCACGTTACGTTCCTCCGAAGCCACCGCCTCGAACCTACACGCCACCGCGCCAAGATCCTCCGCCGCCACCGGCTTACACACCGCCGGGCGGCCACTATCCGCCACCTCCCGGGTCCAAACCGCCTGGAAGAACACCGCCGCCTTACAGGCCGCCGCGATACGTCCCGCCGGGCGGGAATTATCCGCTGCCCGTTCGGCCGCCGGGCTATCGGCCACCCGCCACACCTCGCTGCGGCGGCTATGCACCACCCGAGACGGTGCCGCCGGGCGGAATCTGCAGGACGCTCGACAATTTCAGCTACGACAATGCGGCGCTTACTCCCGCACACCGCGCTGCGGTCGACGATCTGGCGCGGCGGCTGATCGCGAGCCGGGCCAGCGCAGTGAGCATCATCGGTCACACCAGTCCGGAAGGACCGGCCGCCTACAATCTGTCTCTTGGTCAGAGACGCGCCGAATCCGCGGCGTCGGCGCTACGTGCCGCACTCGAGCGCAATCGCGCCGGGGCAAGTTCGCGCATCCGTTTCTCCGTCTCGTCCCAGGGCGAAGCGCACACCATCTCGACGGAGGCCGCACGCAATCGCCGCGTGGAGATTTGCTACACCGAAGGACCGCCGATTGTGCCGCCGCAGACCCGGCTGCGCATCCGCCACAGCGTCGACACGCCGGAAGGCCGCCAGATGCTGCAGAAGTACGAGCAAGCGGTACGGCTGATGATGGCCGAGCCGGCCGGCTCTCCGCGGAGCTGGCTGTTCCAATGGTACACGCATGCCGTGCGCGACGACCGCAGCAAGGCCGCGGAGCTCAACCGCATCTACGGCACTTCGGCGTCCGCCAATCGCGCGCTTGCAAACGCGATGTGGAACACTTGCCAGTCGCACCATCCCGGTACCAACGAGTTGTTCTTCCTGCCGTGGCACCGGATGTATGTCGACTTCTTCGAACGCATCTGCCGCCGCGTCCTCAACGACGACAATTTCACGCTGCCGTACTGGAACTACTCGCCGGAGGGCGCGCGGGTGCTGCCTGCCGCTTTTCGCGCGCAGGGCAGTCCGTTGTTCCGCCAGGACCGCAACCCCGGCATCAACAACGGAACGCCGATCGATCAGAACTCGCCGTCCGCGGCGTTCAGCGTCGCGCCGGTGTTGCGCATAACGCATTACGAGCAACGCGGGGTCGCGGACGGCTTCAACCTGACGCTCGACGAAGGTGTGCATGGCACCGTTCACACCTCGATCGGCAACCGTCTGCGCGGCATGGGCAGCGTGCCGTGGGCGGCAAACGATCCGATCTTCTGGCTGCATCACTGCAACATCGACCGGGTCTGGGCGAGCTGGAACAGGGGCGGGCGGAGCAATCCGACCGACGCACGCTGGCTCTCGCAGACCTTCACCTTCGCGGACGAAAACGGCCAGCAGGTTACCGCCGCAGTCCGCGACTTCACCACCACGTCGGCGCGCGGTTACACCTACGACCGGTTCGAACCGGTCCCGGGCGGACGACCCGTATCGGAGGCGCTCATGACAATGGATGCGGAACCGGATCGGCAACCCGTCCTGGTTGCCAGCGCAGGCAGTGGCGGCATTGCGCTCGGAGGAGGCCCGATCAGGGTGCACCTCTCCACCACGCGAGAAGACATGAGTTTCGCGGACGAGATCGAGGCGCTCGGCGACGAGAAAAAGCTCTACCTCGTGATCAACAATTATCGCGCCGAGGCGCAGCCCGGTGTGCTGTATCACGTTTATCTCGACTTGCCTTCCGGTCCGTCGGATCAGCACCGCGAAGGCCACTATGTGGGGACGCTAAGCTTCTTCAATGCCGTTCCGCATTCCGGCCATCAGGCGGCCGCCATGACCGGCAGGCGAAGAAGCTTCGACGTGACCGATGTGGTGAGGCGATTGCGATCGGAAGGCCGGGCCGGCACCACACCGAGCGTGACGATCGTGCCGGCCGGACGGCCTGCATCCGAAGCAAGACCCGTCATCGGCGACATTTCGCTCGTCGGAGAATAGCTGGGCTACTTCCCGAGGAAGTCGATCAACGCTGCGTTGACCTCCTCGGGCCGTTCCTGCTGCACCCAGTGGCCGGCGCCGTCGAGGATGATCTTGGCTTTCAGGTTGGGCAACACCTTGTCGAGCTCGGCGATCTGCCGGGCACCGATCAGGCCGGTCACGACGCCGTCCCGGGAGCCAGCGAGGAACAGCGACGGCTGACGGATTTTTGCATCCTGGAAGGCGGCGGTCAGCTCCCAGTTGCGATCGATGTTGCGGTACCAGTTCAGCCCGCCGCGGAAGCCGGACTTGGCATAGATCGAGGCGAAGTAGGCGAGGTCGGCCTCGTTCAGCCAGTTCGGCAGCGGCCGGTTGCCATGACCGTCGCCGAGAAAGCCTTTGCCGGCCTCGACGAATTGATGCGCGGCAGGATCGGGGTTGCCGCCGCCGGCGAGCAGCGTGCGCATGGTCGCGGCGACGTCGCGTTCGAACTCGGCTTCGGCAATTCCGGGCGGCTGGAAATATTGCCAGTAGAAGTTCGTGACGCCGTTGGCCCGCAGCGTCTCCAGCGGCCGGGTGCGGCCGCGCGTGAAGGGCGGCACGCTCAGACCTGCGACCTTGGTGAAGACATCCGGCCGCATCAGCGCCGCGTGCCAGGCGACCGGCGCGCCCCAGTCGTGGCCGACGATCACGGCCTGCTTCTCGCCGAGCGCCGCGACGAGCGCGACCATGTCGCCGACATTGTGCAGGATGGTGTAGGCCTCGATCTCCGCCGGCGCGCTGGTGCGGCCGAAGCCGCGCATGTCCGGCGCCACGACATGGAATCCGGCGGCGGCGAGCGCGGGAATCTGGTGACGCCAGGAATAGGACAGTTCCGGCCAGCCATGGCAGAGCAGAACAAGCGGTCCCTCGCCCTGTTCGAGCAAAAACATCTCGAGCCCATTGACCTGAATCGTGCGTGAGGATGACATCGCGTTGCCTTCTTGCCGGGAGCTTGCGTCTTTGGCGGGGGAGGCACCACGATATGGGCGTTCCGCTGCTTCGGCAATTGAACCGGTCGGCGGTATCGCCCGGCAAAAGCCGTGTTGTTCGCATCTTCTTCAACTGGTAGAACGCGCTTCCGCAGGACGTGAGAAATGGCTGCCAAACCTCCGTTTTTACACACTTTTTGTCATATTCCACCGATCTGGCGGCGGCTCGCGGCGGCGGCTGTGGCGCTGGCCATCGTGTCGGGCGGGGCGGTCTATGCCGCCAACAACAGCGTGCAGGGCGCCAAGAAGGACGATCACGCCTTTGACGGCGATGCGCCCACCGCAATTCTGATGGAAGCAAGCTCCGGCAGCATCCTGTTCGAGAAGAACGCCGACGAGATGCGCGCGCCCTCGAGCATGATGAAGCTGATGACCGTCGAGGTGATCTTCAACGCCATCAAGGAAGGCAAGATCAAGCTGACGGACGAATTCCGGATCAGCGAGAACGCCTGGCGCAAGGGCGGCGCGCCTTCCGGCGGCTCCACCATGTTCGCCGCCATCAACAGCAAGGTGCCGGTCGACGACCTCCTGCGCGGCGCGATCATCCAGAGCGGCAACGACGCCTGCATTGCGCTGGCCGAGGGCATGGCCGGCAGCGAAAAGAAGTTCGCGGCCGACTTCATGACCAAGCGGGCGCGGGAGCTTGGGCTTACCAAATCCACGTTCGGCAATTCCAACGGCCTGCCGGACCCCGACAACAGGATGACGGTGCGCGAACTCGGCAAGCTGGCGCGTCACATCATCCTGGACTTTCCCGAGTTCTACAAACTGTTCGGCGAGAAAGAATTCACCTGGAACAAGATCCGGCAACAGAACCGCAATCCGCTGCTGAATTCGACGCTGACCGGCGCCGATGGCCTGAAGACCGGCTACACCAAGGAAGGCGGCTACGGCATGGTCGGCTCGGCCGTGCAGAACAACATCCGGTTGATCGTCGTGATCAACGGCCTCGACGATCCCGATGACCGCGCCCAGGAAGCCAAGAAGATGCTGGAATGGGGTTTTCGCAATTTCGAGCAGCGGACGCTGTTCGCCGAGAACCAGCAGGTCGGATTCGCCAAGGTGTTTGGCGGCGAGAGCCGTTCGGTGAAACTGCGGAGCCGCGAGCCGATCAAGGTGATGGTGCCGAAGGCCGGCAGCGAGAAGCTGATCGCGCGCATCGTCTATAACGGCCCGGTCCGTGCGCCGGTCCAGGAGGGCCAGCAGATCGGTGTCGTCAGGGTCTGGCGCGGCCAGAATGTCGCGATGGAGTCGCCGGTCTACGCCGCCGAATCCATCGGCCCCGGCTCGACCATGCGCCGCGCCATCGACGGCGCCAGCGAGCTCGTCATCGGCATGTTCCGCTCCGGCGCCGAGAAGCTGTAACCATGGGTGAGGCAGCTTCACTCAAGCGGCCGGGCGGGCGCGGCAAGTTCCTCTCC
>JAKFVP010000477.1 GCA_021732175.1 Bradyrhizobium sp. | reverse complement strand
GGCGGAGGTGGTTCGCGCGCACGGCTATGAAGGCGCGACGCTGTCGCTGATCTCGGAGGCGACCGGGCTCGGGAAGGGCAGCCTCTATCACTCCTTCCCGGGCGGCAAACAGCAGATGGCCGCCGAGGTGCTCGCGGAAATCGACAACTGGTTCGAGGTCAACATCTTCGCAGCCCTGCGGTCGTCCGAGGATCCCGCGCGCGCCGTCGCGGCCATGATCGCCGCGGTCGACGGCTATTTCCGTTCGGGCAACCGCGTTTGCCTGGTCGGCGTCATCGCGCTCGGCGCTTCGCGCGACATGTTCGCGAGCGAGGTGCACGGCTATTTCCAGCGCTGGAACGAGGCGTTGTGCCGGCTGCTGACCCGCTCCGGTGTCGCCACGCGTACGGCGCGGCGGCGATCGACCGATGCGCTGCTCACCATTCAGGGCGCGCTGGTGCTGGCGCGCGCACTGGATGATCCCAAGGTCTTCGGACGCGCGCTCAATGAGCTGCCCGGGCGGCTGCTGGCAGGTCTGGATTGACGGCAGCACGCGGCTGCTGTCCGGAGAGGACAGCGCACAGCCGGATATTTGTGGCGGGAGCCATCTTCAAACTGTCAGCTGAACGCAATATCGTGGCCCGCTGAGGATCGATTTGAAGGGCTGAAATATGAACAAGATACTCCTGATGGCCGCGTTGCTCGCCGGATTTTGGGCGAGCCCCGCCAGCGCGCAGACCCAGGTCGGGGACTGGACGGTCGAGAAGCGCGACAAGGACACTCATTGCAACGCCAGCCGCGGCTACAAGGATTCCAATGACGATAACCGCGAATATGCGATGGTCATCACCTATTCGAAAGAGCGCATCGTCCTCGTGGTGGTCTATGACGGCTGGGAATGGGAGAAGAAGGGCGAGATTCTCATCGCCGAATTCTCGACCGACAAGGACGACATCGCGAAGAAGTCCAGGTGGGAAGTGATGGACAAGACCACCGTTCGCTCCGTGTTCGAGTTCGATCAGCAACTTCTCGACCGGCTGTCCCGCGCCAAGCGCCTGTCCATCGATTTCGACGATGATGAGGATAACTCCATCGAGTTCGACACGCCCCGTGCCGCCGAGATGCTCTCGGCGCTGAAATACTGCGAGGAAAACCGCAAGTAGGGCAGGCGCTGATCGATATGAACAGGTTGCTTCCCGTCGCTGTATTGCTCGCAGGATTCCTGGCAAGTCACGCCATCGCGCAGACGAAGGGGCTTCCTGTGAAGGGGGTCCGGGGCTGGCTCATCGAGCAGCGCGAGAACGACAAATATTGCAACGCCAGCCGCGATTACAAGGACGCGGCTGACGAAAATCGCGGATACGCCTTCGTGCTGACCTACTCCGCGGACCGGATCGTCATCGTGGTGGTCTATGACGGCTGGGAATGGGAGAAGGCGGACGGCAACCTCAGTGTCGATTTGTCGACCGACACGGGCGGCATCATCATGAAGAAGTCCAGGTGGGAAGTGCTGGACAAGACCGCCATTCGCGGCGTCTTCGACTTCGATCAGAAAGTTCTCGACGGGTTTGCCGGCGCCGAGCGGCTGTCCGTCGATGCCGGGGATGATGAAGATGACTTCATCGAAGTGGAAATTCCACAAGCCACGCGGATGCTGGCAGCACTGAAATCCTGCCAGGAAAACAGGAGGTAGTTGCAAGGCATGGTTGCATTGTGCATGGGCAACGCCACTCCCGATTTCAGGAACATCGGCGCTTTTTTTCCGATGTTGCGTCCCGGTGACAGGCGGAAGCGTGCGCAGTCGATAGAGTTGCGCTGACTTTCTGGAATCGAGGATTGCAAATGAAGAATCTCGTGGCGGCAACGGTCGCGTTGTCGATTGCGGCTGGCGGTGCTGTCGCCGCCGACATGCCGCTCAAAGCGGTGAAGGCACCGGCCCCGGTCGCGATCTGGAATTGGACCGGCTTCTATGTCGGCGCCAACGGCGGCTACGGCTGGGACGACGAATCTGTCGGCTTCACCGCCGATCCCGCCTTCTTCGGGGCGGCCATTGCAATCGGGAACGCGGCGAGCCGGCTCTCGCCGTCGGCGCGCGGTGGACTGGCCGGCGGCCAGGTCGGCTACAACTGGCAGATGAACTCGTTCGTGCTCGGTATCGAAGCCGACTACGATTGGGCTGACATCAATGGCTCTGCCGGTTTCCGCGACACCGCGACGGGAGTTACCTTCGAAAACATCGCGACGCGGAAAGTCAGCTCGTTCGGCACAGCGCGTGCGCGGGCCGGCTTCCTCCCCACCAATCAGTTGCTGCTTTATGCGACCGGCGGCTTCGCCTGGGGCGAGACCCGGTTGACGATCACGCAGACGCCGCTGCTCGGTTGCGGCAACATCCCCGGATGTTTGGCGGCAACGTCGTCGGGAACGTCCACCGGCTGGACGGTCGGTGCCGGCGCAGAGTGGATGTTTGCTCCGAACTGGAGCCTCAAGGCCGAATATCTCTATGTCGATCTCGGCGGCCGAAGCGCGACCGTCGTCAGCACCGTGCAGGCTCCGGCCGGCAATTTCTATACGGGAACGACCAACTTCCGCGAAAACATCGTGCGCGCGGGAATCAACTATCACTTCGGCGGCCCCGTCGTCGCGAAGTACTAGACCGCCCGAATGCTCGCAGATTGAAAGCCCCGGCGCACTGCCGGGGCTTCTTGTTTGTGCGGATCGCCGCTCGTGCGCGCAGCGGTCTACGCCGCGGCCTTGTGGCGCGCCATCTCGGCCTTGTAAAGCTCGAACTCCTCGGCGAGCGCCTTCGCCACCGCCGGGCGCTTCTTCATCCGCTCCAGATAGTCCTTCACCGCGGGATATTTGGAGAAGTCGATCATCGGCGTTGCGATGCTCCAGTTCAGCACGGTGGTGAGATAGGCATCCGCCACGCTGAAATGGTCGAGCACGAATTCGCGGCCCTTCAGGTGCTTGTCGAGATAGTCGAGACGCGAGAGATATTTCTCCAGCGTGTACGACTTCACTTCGGCCGGCACGTTCTTGCCGAGCAGCGGCGTGAACAGGCCCTTGTGCAGCTCGGTGCCGATGAAGCACAGCCATTGCTGCAGCTTGCTGCGCTCGATGCCTTCCCCGGCGCCGAGATTGGCACCGGCGAGGCGTTCGGCGACATGCTGCAGGATGGCGGCGTTCTCGGTCAGGATCACGCCGTCATCGGTTCGCACGACCGGCACGAGGCCGAGCGCGTTGATGGCGTAGAAGTCGGAATTGTCCTTCAGGACTTTCTTGGTCTTGGGATCGACTTCGATGAAGTTGGCCGGCGCGCCGGCCTCGTAGAGCGCGATCCTGGTTGCCATCGAGCAGGCGAGCGGCGAGAAATAAAGGTCCATGGGTGGAATCTCCCTCTAATGTATCGGGCGGTTTCGACGTGGATCAGGATCAAGCTTGATTTATGTACCGTTCCGCATAAATTTGGCGGCGTCAAGGATTAATTTGCAAGATGGTACAAAAAAGAAATCCGCCGGCGCCGCGCGCACGGCCGGCCGCAAAGAAAGCCAGGCCGCTGCCAGCTGCTGCCACGGCAGCAGCGGTCAAAGCAGAGCCGAAGCGCCGCGGCCGTCCGCGCGCCTACCAGCCGGAAGTCGCGCTCGCGCGCGTGCTCGACGTGTTCTGGAAAGAAGGCTTTGCCGGCACTTCGCTCGACGATCTGTCGGCTGCGACCGGCATGAACCGGCCGAGCCTTTATGGCGCCTTCGGCGACAAGCGCGAGCTCTACATCAAGTCCTATGAGGCCTATCGCGATCGCGCGCGCCAGCGCCTGGGCGAGGCGTTCGCAGCTGAACTTCCGATGCGCGAGATACTGGAGCGGATCTATTCCATCGCGCTCGACATGTATCTGTCCGGCAAGGACGGCCCGCGCGGCTGCTTTACGGTGATGACGGCGGCATCGGAAGCGGTGTTCGATCCGTCCATCCGCGATCTGGTGACGATAGGTCTCGCCGAGACCGACCGGTTCTTCGGCAGCATCTTCAAGCGTGCGCAGCAGCGCGGCGAGCTTTCGGCCGCAGCCAATCCGCAGGTGCTGGCGCAACTCGCTTCCGCCACGCTGCACACCATTGCCGTGCGCGCCCGGGCGCAAATACCGCGCGCGGAACTTGAAGGCATCGTCAAGGGCGCGCTGGACGTGATCTGCGGAAAGTGAACTGCCGGCTGCGCTGGCATTCCCGGCACTGGCCGCGTATAATTCGCCGTATGTTCATGTTCGCACGCTGTTCCGCCCTGGCATTGGTGGCGCTTTCTCTCAGCGGATGGGCCGCGCAGGCGCAGGTCGCCCCGGTCCCCTATGCCAATTCCAACTGGTTCCTGGGCCTTGGCAATTCCGGCCTCGATGGCGGTGAAGATGCCGCGCGCAACGGCATGCCGACCGGCTGGTCCATGACCGGCACGCGCAACAACTTCAACATAAGCGGCTTCAACCGGCTCGGCGCCTTCGGCGGCTACAACGCGCTGTCCAGCGAAGGCGTACAGTTCGGCTACGCTCTGAAGAACACGCCGCTGTCGATCTATGCCGGCTTCGACACGCTGAAATACAACGCGCCGACCAGCGCCGCCTCCCATGGCGCGTTTGCCGCCTTCGATTCGAAATCGGCCACGGCGTCCGGCGCCTTCAGCGCCAATGCGGGCATCGAGTATCGGCCGACCTCGAATCTCAGCCTGTCGCTCGGCGTCGGCGTGACGCAGTACGGCTCGCAAGGCATGGTCGACAGCGACATCAATTCGCCCCTGCTGCCCGGCCAGACGCCGCTCGCCATCGGCGGCGGCCGCATTCGCTAAATCCCCGCGGAAAATCTCCACCGCATTGTCGGCTATCGGCTTCGCCGTCCGTCTTGATGACATCAGGACGATCCAGGACGAAGGCAACATCATGGGAAAACTGAAAGCGGGCGCATTCTCCATCTCTCTCGACGGTTTTGGCGCGGCCCCCGGCCAGAGTCTGGAAAATCCCTTCGGCGTCGGCGGCATGGTGCTGCCGGCGTGGATGCTGAAGACCCGCTACTTCCACAAGATGATCGGCAAGGAGGGCGGCGACACCGGCATCGGCGATCAGCTCGCGCACCGCTCGATGGAGAATCTCGGCGCCTGGATCATGGGACGCAACATGTTCGGTCCCGTGCGCGGCCCATGGCCGGATGAGTCATGGAAGGGCTGGTGGGGCGACGAGCCGCCCTATCACACGCCGGTCTTCGTGCTCACCCATCATGCCCGCGCGCCGATCGAGATGAAGGGCGGCACCATTTTCCATTTCGTCACCGATGGCATTGAAGCAGCGCTCGAACGCGCCCGCGCCGCTGCAGGCGACAAGGACATCCGCGTCGGCGGCGGTACCGCTACGGTGCGGCAATATCTACAGGCGCGCCTGCTTGATGAAGTGCATCTGGCGTTCTCGCCGGTGCTGTTAGGGGCCGGCGAAAATCTCTTCGCCGGGATCGATCTGCCGAAACTCGGCTACAGCGTCGTCAAAAGCGTGCCGACGGAGGATGCCACGCATGTGTGGCTGGAGCGGAGGTAGGCCTTTCTTACCTCGCCCCGCTCTTGTCCGCCGAAGCCCGCCTTCGGGCGAAGGCGGATGCGGGGAGAGGTCGGTTTGCGAAGCAAACCGGGTGAGGGGTGTTCCCGCAAACTCGCTGAGTATCGCATTCGCGGAGAGTGGCCCCTCACCCCAACCCTCTAAGAGCGAGCTCTGCTCATCTCGACCCCGCGAGAGCGGGGAGAGGGAGCCCATCAATACCCCCTTCCGCGATCCACCACATTCTCCAGCTTCCCGCCCGCCTCGAACCGCTCGATCTGCCGCGCCACGTATTTCGAGATCTCGTCGGGATCGGTGTCGGCCGCATTGTGCGGCGTCAGC
>JAKFVP010000201.1 GCA_021732175.1 Bradyrhizobium sp. | reverse complement strand
AAGGTGAAGGTGGCGCCACACCCGGGCGTGGAGACGACGCCGATGTCGCCGCCGGATTGCCGGGCGAAGCCGAACGCCTGGCTGAGGCCGAGGCCGGTGCCCTTGCCGATATCCTTGGTCGTGAAGAACGGCTCGAAGATTTTCTCCAGCATGTCGGCCGCAATGCCGTTGCCGGTGTCCTCCATCGAGATGGCGACGAATTCGCCGGGCCGGCCGGGCTGCTCGCGCAGGGGAGGGATGTGGCCGGCACGCGCCACCCGGATCGAGATTTGCCCTTCGCCGTTCATGGCATCGCGGCTGTTGACGGCAAGATTCATCAACGCCGTCTCGAACTGCGCGATATCGGCAACCGCATGGCAATCGGCATCCTCGATCTCGACATCGATGCGGATGCGCTGACCGACCAGCGGGCGGATCAGCTGCGTGATCGCCTCGACCTGCGGGCCGACGTTGAAGGTCTGCGGCTTCAGCGGTTGCCGGCGGGCAAAGGCGAGCAGCTGGCCGGTCAGCTTCGAGGCGCGCTCCACGGTTTCCGAAATGGCGTCGATGTAGCGGCGGCGGCGTTCATCCGGCAGTTCGCGCCGGCGCAGGAAATCGGTGGCGGAGCGGATGATGGTCAGGAGATTGTTGAAATCGTGGGCGACGCCACCGGTCAACTGGCCGATCGCTTCCATCTTCTGCGCCTGCCGCAACGCTTCCTCGCTGTGGCGGCGCTCGGTGACGTCGACCGCTTCCGGAACGGCGCCGATGATGACGCCGTGCTGATCGCGCAGCGGCCGCATGGCAAAATCGAAATGACGGTCGCCGGTCGGAAGATGGAGCATCATCTCGGTCTTGATTTCCTCGCCCCGCATCACGGCCTTGAAAACTCCCCGCACGGCCTCGCTCATGCCCTCCGTCGCGGTGAACCACGGGGTTTCCCAGTACAGCTGTCCCATGATGTCGGCAATATCGGCGCCGATGCCGGCAAGGGCGGTGGCATTGGCGTAGAGGATTTCGCCGACCTCGTTGAGCAGCACCTGATACTGGTGGCTGGTCTCCAGGATCGCGCGCATCTGCGCTTCATTGGATTCGAGCTGGGCGGTGCGCTGGGCAATCCGCAGCGCGAGCAGCTCGTTCATGCGGCGCAGCTCGATCTCGGCGTGCTTTGCCGCGGTGACGTCGTGCGCAATGCCGATGAAGCCGATGTGCTTGCCGGTCGGGTCCCAGCGCGGCTGCGATTCCGAGCGCAGCCAGCGCCATTCGCCGTCGGCGCGCCGGTAACGGGCTTCCAGCACGAAGGGTTTCAGCGAAGATTCGCCGGCGACCTGCTCCTGCAGGATGCGTTGGAGGTCATCCGGGTGCAGCGCCTTGCGCCAGTCGAACACGACAGCCTGCTCGAACGGCAGGCCGAGGAAATCCAGGTACGCCTGGTTGGCGAACAGGCGCGTGCGGTCGAGCTTGGTCACCCACATCGGCACCGGCGCGCTGTTGGCGATCAGGCGGAACCGCTCCTCGCTCTCGCGCAGGGTTTCCTGGGCGAGCATGCGGTCGGTGACGTCGATATGGGCGCCGACGAGGCGCAGCGCGCGGCCTTCGGCGTCGCGCTCAATCTCGGCGACGACATTGATCCAGCGCGTTTGTCCGTCATTCGGCCGGATGATGCGATATTGCGCCGTATATTCTTTGGCGTCGCCCGCCAGCGCATCGAGGAAATGCCTGACCGTCTGCTCGCGATCTTCGGGATGGATGCGGTTGACCCAGTCTTCGTGGCTCTCGTTCCAGGCGTCGGGCGGCAGGCCGTGGATGATGAGATATTCGGGCGAGCGGCGGTTCGCAAATCCCTCGCGGAAATCGACCTCGACCCCGCCGACCTTGCCGATGCGCTGGATTCGCGCCAGTTCAGCCTCGCGCTCCTGCAGCGCGCGGAAAGCATCATCGCGCTCGCGGGCGAGTATTTCGAGATCGTGACGAAGCTGGTCCGTGAGTGCGGTATCGGCAGGAACTTCGGACGTCTGCGACGGAGACATTTTTACGGAATTCTCGATGGCCTCGCATCGGAACCTGCTTTCGGTACCGCGTCAAGATCGATACGTGCCGGCGCTATGCACGTCGACGCATGGAACCGGGTTACCGCAGGCGCGTTGCCATCCTCCGCGCTAGCCCGGCACTTTCAGCGTCAATCGCGCGCGAAAGGGAATGCTGTAGCTGCCGACCAGCGCGGTGCCGTCGATGTCGGCGATGCCTTCCGAATAGGTGCCGGTAAATCCGCATGTCACCTCGCGGCCGCCGAACACCAGGTTGAGGCCGGGCGCTTCCGTGTGCTGGTGCACGATCATCTCGCCGCGCCACTTGCCGCGGCTTTGGGAGTAGGAGCCGGTGTAATAGAAGAAACTGTCGCCGCCCATGATGACGCCGCCGCGCAAGACGACGATCCCTGTAGCGTGGCCGCGCTTGGCGCCCGTCATCTCGATGCCGAGCGTATAGAGCCCGTCCCTGACGGACGCGTCGGTCTCGGCGCCGGCCGGATGGCCCGGTCCCTCTGCAACGCTCACGGCTTCGCTCCTCTCTCCGCTGAAGCCATTACACCCGCTTCCGGCCGTCGCTGCAATGGACGCTTTGTCACGATGGCGCGGGGCTCACGCCTTCGCGATTGCTTCCAGCAGCGCCAGCAGGCCGCGCAGCATCTCGAGCGGCGGCGGCGGACAGCCGGGAATATGCAGGTCGACCGGCACCACGGCGGAGACGCCGCCAACCACCGCATAGCTGCCGGCAAAGCAACCGCCGTCGCGGGCGCAATCGCCGACCGCCACCACCCATTTCGGGTTCGGCGTTGCGTTCCAGGTGCGCTCGAGCGCCATGCGCATGTTTTTCGTCACCGGCCCGGTGACCATCAGCACATCGGCGTGGCGGGGCGAAGCGACAAAGCGCAGGCCGAACCGCTCGAGATCGTAATAGGCATTGCCGAGCGCATGGATTTCCAGCTCGCAGCCATTGCACGAGCCGGCATCGACCTCGCGGATCGACAGCGACCGGCCGAGTCGCCGCCGCGCCGCTTTCGCCAATGCGTCGCCGACCTCCCTGAGCGCCGCGTCGTCGGCCGGCGGTGCGGGCTCCGTCAGCGACATCTGCACCAGGCTCTGGAACAGCAGTTTGCGCATCAGAGATCATGTCCCGAATACGAGCAATTGAACGATTTGTTACAGAGCGGGAAGTCGGCGACGATGTTGTCCTCGATCGCGGCTTCCAGCAACGGCCACTGGAACCAGGATGGATCGCGTAAATGACAGCGCGCGACGCGATTGCCGGCATCGAGGCGCAGCCAGACCAGGATATCGCCGCGGAAACCCTCGACCAGCGCCATGCTTTCGCACAGTTCGTGCGCCACGGGCAGGTCGATGCGCAGCGCGCCTTGCGGCAGACTGTCGAGGAGCTGCGCGATCATCGCGAGGCTCTGCTCGATCTCGCGGATGCGAATCCACACCCGGGCGTTGACATCGCCGGTATCGAGCACGGGCACGTCGAAGTCGAGCTTGTCATAGGGCGCATAGGCAAGATTCCTGCGCACGTCGAAAGCGCGGCCCCCGGCGCGGCCGACGTAGCCGCCCGGGGCGTATTGGCGAACGAGATGTGCCTTCACCGTCCCCGTCGTCACCGTGCGATCCTGCAGCGAGGCGGTGTTGTCATAGAGTTCGACCAGATCGGGGAAATGCGCCCTGATATCGGCCAGCAGCGCGCGTATCGCAGTAATGCCGTCGCTGCCGATATCCGTCGTGACCCCGCCCGGCACGATGCGGTCACGCATCAGGCGATGGCCGAAGGAGGCGTGCGCGGTGCGCAACACCTTTTCGCGCAGCACGGCACAATGCGCCTGGATCAACGCAAAGGACGCGTCATTGCAGATCGCGCCGAAATCGCCGAGATGGTTGGCGATGCGCTCCAGCTCCGCCATCAGCGCGCGCAAATGCCTCGCCCGGGGCGGCGCTTCCACGCCCAGCGCCGCTTCAACGGCACGCGCAAACGCAAATCCGTACGCGACCGTGCTGTCGCCGGAGGTTCGTGCGGCAAGCTTGCCCGCGGCATCAAGGTTCGCGCCCGCCATCAGTCCCTCGATGCCCTTGTGCACATAGCCGAGGCGCTGCTCCAGCCGCACCACCGTCTCGCCATTGGCGGTGAAACGGAAATGGCCGGGCTCGATGATCCCGGCATGAACAGGCCCGACGGGAATCTGGTGCAGGCCATCGCCCTCGATCGGCAGGAAGGCGTAGGCCTTGTCGATGGGCGTCGCATCGGGTCGCGCGGCGAGCGGATGCCTGATGTCCCAATTGCCGTGGTCGAGCCAGCCGCGCTGGTCGGGCAGGCCGATCGGTTCGAGGCCGAACAGATCGCGGACGCTCCGCTCCAGCCGAAGCGCGGGCGGATGATGTAATCCGACCGAAGGATAGCGTCGCGACGGGCAGTCGAGGGTCATGACGGCAATCGCCTCATCGGCTTCATCGCGCAAGGCCATGTGCACGCGATCCGGCTCGCCCCACAGGCCGAGCAATTGCCATTGCCCGCTCGCCAATGCCGCGATCGTCTCGTTCCACATCTCTACGGTGGCGGCGGTGCGCGGGAACGGGCGATGAGACGATGCGATGTCGCCCTTGCGCAGGAATTCTGTGAGGCCCGCCATCGTCAGCTATCCCAATATGTCTGCGACGTTGCGGAACCAGGCCACCAGCGTCGCGGGCAGATAGATGCCGGCGATCAGCACGAGGCCGAAATGCACGACCATCGGAACGTAGGACGCATCCGATGGCGCGATGCTTCCGGTCGGCTCGCCAAAAGCGATGCCATTGAGGTGCTGGAACAGCGCGCCCAGCGCCAGCAGGATGCCGAGCACCAGCGGAATGGCGAGCAGGGGTTCGCGGGCGAAGGTCGAACTCACCACCAGGAATTCGCTCATGAACACGCCGAAGGGCGGCAGGCCGGCAATCGCGACCACGCCGATCACGAGGCTCCAGCCGAGCCAGGGATGGGTCTGCGTCAGGCCGCGGATGTCGGCGATCTTCTGCGTACCCTTGATCTGCGCGACATGGCCGACGGCGAAGAAGATGCCGGACTTGGTCAGGCTGTGCATCGCCATGTGCAGGAGCCCGGCGAAATTCGCCACCGGCCCGCCCATCCCGAAGGCGAAGGTGATGATGCCCATGTGCTCGATGGAGGAGTAGGCGAACAGCCGCTTGATGTCGCGCCGGCGGTACAGCATGAAGGCCGCGAACAGCAGCGAGACGAGGCCGAGCGTCACCATCAGCGGTCCCGGGGCGATGGCGCCGGGATTGGCCGCGAGCAGGATCTTGAAGCGCAGCACCGCGTAAAGCGCGACATTGAGCAGCAGACCGGACAGCACCGCCGAGATCGGCGTCGGGCCCTCGGCATGGGCGTCGGGCAGCCAGGCGTGCAGCGGCGCGAGGCCCACCTTGGTGCCGTAGCCGAGCAGCAGGAAGATGAAGGCGAGGTTGATCATCGCGGGATCGAATTGCGCGGCCTTGGTCACCAGCACGGTCCACACCATGCCGCTGAGGCCTTCGCCGACCACCGGCAGCGCCGCCATATAGACGAGGATGGTGCCGAACAACGCCAGCCCGATGCCGACGCTGCCGAGGATGAAATATTTCCAGGCCGCCTCCAGCGCCTCATGGGTGCGGTAGATGCCGACCATCAGCACGGTGGTAAGCGTCGCCAGTTCAATGCCGACCCACATCAGGCCGATATTATTGGCGGTAAGCGCCAGATTCATGCCGCCGATCATGATCTGGTACATCGCGTGATAGAAACGCAGGTACGTCGGCGTCAGCCGTCCGGTCTCCAGTTCATGGCCGATATAGCTCGCCGAGAACACGCTGGTGGTGAAGCCGACGAAGGTATTGAGAACGATGAAG
>JAKFVP010000270.1 GCA_021732175.1 Bradyrhizobium sp. | reverse complement strand
CGCTATGGCATCAACGCGCCGACGCTGCGTATCGAAGGGCTGACCCTTGGCGGACGTTGAATTGCGCGGCGATGCGCTGGCGCGCGACGCCGCGCTCCTCACCGAAACGGTGCGGGAAGCCGGCCTGCTGGCGAAATCGATGTTCAGCACCGAGCTGAAGAACTGGGTCAAGGGAAAATCCTCCCCGGTCTCCGAAGCCGATATCGCCGTCAACGATCTGCTGGAACAGCGGCTGCGCGAAGCGACGCCTGACTATGGCTGGCTCTCGGAGGAGAGCGCCGACGATGCATCCCGTCTCGGCAAAAAGTACACTTGGATCGTTGATCCCATCGACGGCACGCGCTCCTATCTCGCCGGCCGCGACGACTGGTGCGTCTGCGCCGCGCTGGTGGAGGATGCCACGCCGGTGCTCGCGGCGGTATTCGCGCCCGCCAGCGATGAGTTCTTCTTCGCCGCGCGCGGCAGAGGCGCGCTGCGCAACGACCAGCGCGTGGTCGCCAGCGCCGGCGATAATCTGGATTTTGCCCGCATGGCGGGCCCCAAGCCGCTGGTGCAGCGCCTCAGCCCTTCCGAGCAGGAAATCACGCTGCATCCGCGTATCGGCTCGCTGGCGCTGCGGCTCTGTCGCGTCGCGCATGGCGAACTCGATGCCGCTTTCGCAGGCGGCCAGAGCAAGGATTGGGACCTTGCCGCCGCTAATTTGATCGTGCAGGAAGCGAATGGTAGGATGACCGCGCTCTCGGGGGATGCGATCCTTTACAATCGCCGGGACGTGGTGCACGGGGTGCTGGTGGCGGCGGGACGCGATCGTCATGCGCGCATTGTCGGGCATTTCAGGGATCAGCGGTTGCCGTAAAGCCGTTCCCCGCTCGCCACGAACATCCGCCTTTGCCGGGCACATCTCTTAGGGAAAAACCTGCCAATGTCTGACAGTGCCCAGCCGCAGCAACTGCTTCACCTCGTCCTCGGTGGCGAACTCGTCGATCTCGAACACGTCACCTTCAAGGATCTCGACAAGGTGGAAATCGTTGGCCTGTTTCCGAACTACGCCACCGCCTATGCGGCCTGGAAGGCCAAGGCGCAGGCCACGGTCGACAACGCGCAGATGCGCTACTTCATCGTCCACATGCACCGGCTGCTCGATCCGGATCAAGACACGAAGTCCAAACGTTGAAACGCTTCTTTCGCGATCTCCTGCGCAGCCATTGGGTTCAGCGTGCGCTCGGCGTGCTTGCGGCCGAGTATCTGCGGCTGGTCTGGCTGACCAACCGCTTCGTCTACGATCCCGCCAACGTCTACGAGCTGGTCGAGCCGGAGATGCCTGCCATCTTCGTGTTCTGGCACGGCCAGCATTTCATGACGCCGTTCATCAAGACCAAGGACAGCTACCGCGCCAAGGTGCTGATCTCCCGGCATCGCGACGGCGAGTGCAACGCCATTGCCGCGGAACGGCTCGGCATCGGCACCATCAGGGGTTCCGGCGATCATTCCGGCGCGTTCCACCGCAAGGGCGGCGTCGGCGCGTTCCGCGAGATGGTGCAGGCGCTGGACGAGGGCTGGAACGTTGCCACCACCGCCGACGTGCCGAAGCGCTCGCGTGTCGCGGGTATGGGCGTCATCATGCTCGCGCGGGAATCCGGCCGGCCGATCCTGCCCTTTGCCATGGTGACCAGCCGCTTCGTGCGATTGAAAAATTGGGATTCCACCACCATCAATCTGCCCTTCGGGCGCGGCGCCGTGGTAGGTATTGATACCGTTGTCGTGCCAGCGGATGCGGACGCCGAGACCATGGAAAGACTGCGCCAGCAGGTCGAGACCTATCTCAACGAAGCGACCCGCCGCGCCTATGCGCATGTCGGCCGCCCGGAGGCCGGTTTTGGCTAATTCGCTGCCGATGACGCTGCGGGTGTACCGGAAGCTGTCGTTCGCGATGGTTCCGCTGGCGCCTGCTTTGATCAGAAGCCGCCTCAAGCAGGGCAAGGAAGATCCCGAGCGCGTCGGCGAGCGGCGCGGATTGTCGCTGGGCACGCGGCCGCACGGCCCGCTGGTGTGGATTCACGGCGCGAGCGTCGGGGAGGTGCTGGCGGCGGCCGCACTGATCGAGCGGCTGCGCGCGCTCAATTTGCGCATCCTGCTCACCTCGGGCACGACGACGTCGGCGGCGATCGTCGCCAAGCGCTTTCCGCCCGACGTCATCCATCAATATGTGCCCTACGATTCGCCGCGCTATGTCGCGCGCTTCCTCGATCACTGGCGTCCTTCGCTGGCGCTGTTCATCGAGTCCGATCTGTGGCCCAACCTGATCCTGTCCGCAGCCTCGCGCCGCGTGCCGATGGTGCTGATCAACGGGCGGATGTCGCCGCGTTCCTTTCCGCGCTGGCGGCGCGCGCGCAACACCATCTCCGCGCTGCTCGGCCAGTTCGACGTGTGCCTCGCGCAGTCCGACACCGATGCGGAGCGCTTCTCGGCCCTCGGCGCGCGCAACGTCATCACCACGGGCAACCTGAAGCTCGACGTCGCGGCGCCGCCGGCCGATCCCGCCAAGCTGGAAAAGCTGATGGCGATGACGCGCGGCCGCCCCATCGTCGCCGCCGCCTCGACCCATCCCGGCGAGGAAGAAATCCTGATCGACACTCATCTGCGGCTCGCGGGTTTCTTTCCGGGGCTGCTCACCGTGATCGTGCCGCGGCATCCCGACCGCGGCAACGCGATCGCGGGCCTCGTCGCCGCCGCGGGCCTGCGTTTCACGCAGCGCTCGCGCGATGAGCTGCCGGCCGCCAATACCGAGATCTACATCGCCGATACGCTCGGCGAGCTCGGCCTGTTTTATCGTCTCGCGCCTGTTGTCTTCATGGGCGGCTCGCTGATCCCGCATGGCGGCCAGAATCCGATCGAGGCGGTGAAGCTTGGCGCCGCCATCGTGCACGGCCCGCAGGTCTTCAATTTCACCGACGTCTATGACGCGCTCGACAAGGCCGGCGGCGCCCGCGAGGCGGGCAGCCAGGAAATGCTGGTCAAGCAGCTCGGCCAGTTGCTCGCCGATCCCAAGGCCTGCGAGGCGCAGGCGGCGGCAGGTAGCCGCGTCGTCGAGCAGCTCGGCGGCGCGCTCGATCGCACGCTCGCGGCGCTCGAACCCTATCTGATGCAACTGCGCATCGAGATGGGAGCCGCCAATGCGTGAGCCGGGTTTCTGGTACCGGCCCGCGTCGTGGAAATCGCACTCGCTCCGTCCGCTCGCCGCACTCTATGGCGCGGTCGCCGCGCATCGCCTCAAGCGCAAGGGGCTGAAGGCCGGCATCCCCGTGCTCTGCGTCGGCAATTACCATGGCGGGGGCGCCGGCAAGACGCCGACGGTGCTGGCGCTGGCGAGCCTGCTGCGCGAGCTCGGCGAGACGCCGGTCGTGCTGACCCGCGGCTATCGCGGCCGGCTGAAGGGACCGGTGCGCGTCGACGCAACACGGCACAGCGCGGCCGATGTCGGCGACGAGCCCTTGATGCTCTCGCAAAGCCTGCCCGTCGTGGTGTCACGCGACCGTGCCGATGGCGTCGCGCTGGCGAAGTCGCTGGCTGCGACCGTCATCCTGATGGACGACGGCTTCCAGAATCCGGCGGTCGCCAAGGATGCTTCCCTGATCGTGATCGACGCCATGCGCGGCATCGGCAATGCGCAGGTGATGCCATCGGGTCCCCTGCGCGCGCCGCTCTCCGCCCAGATCGCGCGCACCGACGCGCTGGTCGTGATCGGCGCCGGCAATGCCGCCGACACCGTGGCCGGCACGATCATCGGGCAGGGCAAGCCGGTGCTGCGCGCCCGCTTTGTGCCGGATCAGGCCTCGCTCGCCGCGCTAAAGGGCAAACGCGTGCTCGCCTTTGCCGGCATCGGCGATCCCGCGCGCTTCTTCGAAACGCTGCGCGAGGCCGGCGTCGATGTCGCGAGCACGCAGGTCTTTGCCGATCATCACCCGCTGACCCCGGACGAGGCCGCCGGCCTCGTTGCGGAATCGGAAGCAGGCGGGCTGACGCTGGTGACGACGGAAAAGGACCTGGCGCGCCTGCGCACGCCAGATGGATTGCCGGACTGGGTGCGCAGGGTCATTCCGTTCAAGGTGACGCTGGCGTTCGACGACGCGGCGGCGCTGCGAACCTTCGTCAGCAGCCGGCTGCTCGCGGCGCGAACGCAGGGCATGCGGTCCTAAAGGGGGATGGCCTTCAGTTGAATCGGTCGGCCGGCGCATTCGGTTCACCTCTCCCAAAGGGAGAGGTGTCTTCTCGATGCCGCGCCAGTTCAAACCAATCTCATCATGCTTTAGCGGCGAACCCCGACGCGATTGACGCCGCCGTTGAGGTTGGTGGGGGCCACCGTGGTGGCGCGAACCGCCGCGCGCGCGACCGGGCGCGGCCGCAGCACGACGCCGGGCCTTACCACACAGTTCGCCGGATAGCCGATATAGGTGCAGTAGATCACCGCGCTCGCCGGTGCGCTCGTGAACGTGACGCCGGCAAATCCGAGCAACGCGCTCACGGCCAGCCCTGCGATGCTTGCCGGCTTCACGATGTGCTTGATATCACGCATGCTAATTCCTCCCGGTCTCGTTGGTGTGATCCACAAGGCGTGCTTTGGTCTCATGCCGCTGCAAACCGTGAACCGCGCCGCAGCGGGAACGTTGACGTAGGTCAACGTTACCGTTGCAGCACAAGGGCGGGCGACGCCTGCGTCAACCCGCCCTTCCGCTTTCTCAATCGACTAATCTATTGGCAATTGTACATGATGCCGTCGCCGCCCTTGATGGCGGTGCCGGGCACGCAGCCGATGCCGTTGCGGCTGGCGTAGTCGCCCCAGCCGCTGTAGCTGTAGCCGAGGCCGCTCCATGGCCCCCCGAAATAGTAGGCGCGCACCGCATACCAGGGCAGGCCGACGTTGGTGTAGTAGGCCGCACTCGCGGCATAACCCGTCCTGATGTAGACACGCGCGCGCGCGTCGGCCTGGCTGACCAGCGACAATCCGTCCTGCGTGGTCCAGGTCGGCGAGAACGACAAGGCGCAGGCGAAGGTCGAAGCTGCAACTGCCAGGGTACTCAAGGTCACTTTCATCTCTGTTTCCTCCATTGCTAGTCCCCCACTTCAAGGTGCGCGGGGCAAGGCAACCGGACGTTGACTTAGATCAAATTCGGGCGCTGCATCCGCCCGGCCGCGCACCGGCGCTGCGTCAAAATGTGACGTTACGCCGGCGGGCGCAGCGAACTCCTGATCCAGCCTTCGACGCTTGCCGATTTCAGCGGGTCGGGCTGGTCGCACGCCGGGCACCGCATGAGCGCCGGCCCCTTGCCGTCGCGCGGCGATGCCAAAATCATCTTCCGTCCGCACTTGGGACAGTTCGAAGAGTCGGTCGCCAAAGACTGCCCTCCTTTGGCACAAACTGTACGACCATGACTTCGCGATGCGCCAAGCGGTCGTGGCGCATCGAAGCGCGAACCGGCCGCTCGCGCCATTGATCCAACGTGCAATGATCCGTCAACTCTGCTGACCGATGGCGTCCGTTGATCTGGATCAAGCAACCGGCTGGGCGGTCGGGAAAGGTGCGCACGCGCAGCGCTTTTTCATTGCCCTTTGCTTGGTTCGTTACGGCCGATAGTGATTTGGACGGCTTTTCTCTTAGCAATGACAGGTGACGCGGAGATCCAGGGGGAGAGCCATGCGCCGCCTCGCGCTGAGCGTTGCCTTGTTGCTGGCCTGCGTCACCGCCGCCGCGGCGGAGGAGCCATCGCGCGACATCCTGTCGCTGCCGCGCTCCGAGACGTGGACCGGCGATTTCGACGGCATGCGCGCGCGGCGCATGGTCCGCATCCTCGTGGTGCCGAGCAAGACGTTCTTCTTCCTCAACAAGGCCGAGACGCTCGGCCTGATCGCCGAGACCGGCCGGGAGTTCGAGAAATACATCAACAAGCGTCACGCCAAGCCGCCC
>JAKFVP010000499.1 GCA_021732175.1 Bradyrhizobium sp. | reverse complement strand
ATGAACACCCGCTCCTGTATCACGCTCGGCGTTTCCGCCGCCCTGGTCTCGCTCAGCCTCGCCCTCGCGCCTTCTTTCGCCGAGGACAAGATGGGCAAGGGCGATGCGATGAAGAAGGAAGATTCCATGTCCAAGGATGCCATGAAAAAGGACGATGGCATGAAGAAGGACGGGATGATGAAGAACAATGCCATGTCCGACGGCATGAAGAAGGACGACGGCGGCGCCATGATGAAGAAGAACTGATCCGGACGGTTCTCCAGCGGGCCCGCTGCTGCGAAGCGGCGGGCCTTTGCTGTTCCGGCGCCGCTATCTCTTCTTTTTGGTGCGGTCCTTGCGGGCGGCATAGCGCGCATCGCGCTTGGCCTTCTGCTCGGCCTCGGCGGCGGCGTGACGGGCCGCTTCCTCTTCCTTCTCCCGCGCCAGCCGCGCGGCTTCGGCGGCAGCCGCCTCTGCCTCGCGCCGCTTCTGCTCGGCCTTGGCCGCCTCGCGCGCTTCCTTGGCCTTGGCCCGGGCGGCGGCCGCCTCGGCCCGCTCGGCCTCGCGCGCCCTTACCGCCGGATCGTCCGCCGCCGGACGTGCCTTGAATTTTTCCAGCACTTTGGCCCGCGCCTGCGCCGCCGCCTTCTGGCGGTCGGCAAAGCCCGGCTCCTTGAATCCGCTCATGGAAGTGACCCTGTCGTTCCTATTGCCTTTGAATGGGATCGGCCGCTGCCGACTTGTGCCGCTTCACTAAGTGAACCCGCGGCAAAAAGAAAGCGTCCAAGATGCGAGGCAGAGCAGGGGGACTTTCGTGAAT
This sequence comes from Bradyrhizobium sp., assembly GCA_021732175.1. Lineage (GTDB taxonomy): Bacteria > Pseudomonadota > Alphaproteobacteria > Rhizobiales > Xanthobacteraceae > Bradyrhizobium. The sequence continues at coordinate 5,216 of JAKFVP010000499.1, read as the reverse complement.
AGCAAATGGCCGAAAGTGATGCTGATAAGCGCCGTAACGTCGGGCTGGCTGCTTTATGACGTCACGACCGCAACGGAAGCGCCGCGGCTGGCGCTCGTGATCCTGCAATACGCGCTGCTGGCCTGTGCTCTGGTCGCGCTGACCGGCTCGGTGGTGATGCACGCCACCGAGCGGTGAACTCGTGCAATCCGGCTAGGCAGCGGTCCGCCGCCCGGTTGGACCGAGTACCTTTGCCACCGTTGCCGAAGTCATCGCCACGCGGTCGGACATCCGCTCGGCCTGCAGCCGGTCGCGCGCTCTTTCCCTGATCATGAGATCGATCATTTCCAGCCGCCGCTTTTCGTCGACCGCCTCAGCCAGCAGCTTCCGGTAACGCGTGTAATCGTAGCCCGCGTCCTGCTTGCTCATCGTACGCCCCCGTACGCCCTTCCCCGAGCCAAGTGTTTCCCAAGAGGCCAGCACTCGCAACGGAATTACAGGAATTGTCCCAAGCTTTCCGCGCGGTTGCCCGCAAGTGTTGCTGCGGCGCTTCGCCCGGCCAGCCAAAAAATGGGCGCAACTTGTGATCCCGATCACACAGCCTTGGGGAGGCAGGGTCTATCTCTCCCGGTGGGCGCTGATGAGGAGCGCAAACCGATGACATCCAGTTTCCGAAAGTCCCGGCGAGTTGCCGCCTTTGTGGTGGTCGCGATGCTTTTCGCGGTGAGCGCGGCTGTCGCCATGGGGCTCAGCTATTCCGAGCCGGTATCCAGTGGGGCGCTTGGGCCGGACTGGCAGTGCGCGCGGCTGGCCTTCGTGTTTACCTCCTGCACGCGCGTGGTCCGGCTGAAGACGGCGGCTGCCGAGGAAAGCAAGCCCGCCGCATGCCAGCGGCCGGCATTTTGGCGCAGGGCCGTGGGCCTGTTGCGCTAGCACGCAATTTCCGGTCAGCGGCGGTTTCGGCGCTAAGTCGATCTGTTGCGCCTGTCCGTAGTTTTGCGGTCGACGAAATTAACCCGATTGAAACGAATGAAACCTAATCTAGTGACACGCGGAGCTATGCCTCGGCGGTATATTTAGATTCTATTAGTGTTTTGTCCGTAATTTGCGCGGACGAGGACTCCTTTCCGTTCTCGTAGCAAAAAAGACTTGAGTGGCCGCCGCTGTGCGGGCCGCCAGGGTCCGCGTCAGCTGCGATTGCAGGACAGCCCGCCCCAAAACTTTCTCGGCCCATCGATGGCTGCGAGAACAAGTGCGCATTTTGGGGTGAGTAACAGTCGTGTCTGTAGAACGGTTTCTGAAACAGCGCGCAGTCAACATTGCCGTCGACGGCAGCTACACGCTGCCGAACTGGTACGATTGCGAAGGCAAGATACGCACTTTCGCCTGCCGCACCACGCGGGTGTCGCCGTTCCGCATGATCGTCAACGTGCCTGTCGTCGGCCGGATCGGCGATCGCCTGACCTCCTACTTCCCTGATTTCGGCAAGTTCGAGGGCAACATCAGCGAGACGATGCAAGGCAGTTTCCTGCTCGAGCTCGATATGACACGCGAGATGCGCGAGCGCTTCTCGGACAAGCTGGCCTGGCTGGAGAAGAGGCGGGCCAATCCCGGCATCGCCGATGCCCGCAGGGAATTGCGCCTTATCCCGCCCAATCCCCACACCACGGTGACGCTGGCCGACGGCAGTATTTACACCTGTCTGGTCATCGACGTCTCCCCGTCGGGCGTCGCGGTATCCTCGGAAGTTCAGCTGCCGCTCGGCACGCCGCTGGCGATCGGCGGCTGTGTCGGACGGGTGATCCGCAACTTCAGCAGCGGCTTTGCCGTCAGGTTCGTCGCGACCCACAGACTGGCCGATGTCACGCGCCTGATCTCGCGCGAGAGCGCGCCCGGCCGCAGGCTGCGGCAGGACGCCGCCAAGAAGGTGCCCGCATGAGCGCCGAACAGCGTCAGAGCAAACGCGTGACGTTCGAGAAGCCGGTGCCTGTCCAGTTGATGGCGATCGACGGCACCTGGCGGCGCGAATGCAGCATCGAGGACATCTCGGAAGACGGCGCCAAGCTGACCGTGGGCGCGTCGATCGAGGGGCTGCAGCTGACGGAATTCTTTATGGTGTTGTCTTCCACGGGACTGGCCTATCGCCGTTGCCAGCTAACCTGGGTGAACGGGGACCAGATCGGCGTGACGTTCCTGAGGCAACGCGCCGCCAAGAAACAGGTCCGCCGGGATAAGGACGTGGCCTGAGGCTGGCCGCCCCGCGGGCGGCGCAAGGCGAGGGCATCGCTGCAACTTCCCGCAATGAACGAAGGGGCGTGCGCGTCCCGCACGTTCTTCCCGACACAAAAATGGATATGATTTCCCGCCGCCGCCTCGTCACGGCAGGCCGGCTGTCGCCGTACGTTGCCGGATCGGGAGGAACGAATGCCCAAAGGATCAATCAAGGGATCGGACCTGATGGTTGCGGCGCTGGAGAGCGAAGGCGTCGACCGCATCTTCGGCATTCCCGGCGAGGAAAATCTCGACTTGGTCGAGAGCCTGAGAAATTCCTCGATCGAACTGGTTCTCACCCGGCATGAGCAGGGCGCCGCCTTCATGGCGGCGACCTATGGCCGGCTCACCGGCAAGCCCGGTGCTTGCCTGACGACGCTGGGGCCGGGCGCACTCAATCTCACCACGGGCGCGGCCTATGCGCTGCTCGGCGCGATGCCGATGGTGATGATCACGGGGCAGAAGGGGATCATGACGAGCCGGCAGGCCGGATTCCAGATTGTCGACATTGTCACCACCTTCAAGCCGCTGACCAAGATGGCGCGGCAGATCGTCTCTACCGCGACCATCCCGACGCTGGTTCGGGACGCATTCCGGATCGCCGCCCAGGAGCGGCCGGGCCCGGTGTTGCTGGAACTGCCGGAGGACATTGCTGGCGAGGAGTGCGAGCCTGTCGCCATCGTGCCGCCGCACCCGATCGAGATTCCCGTCGCGCATCGCGCCTCGCTCGACCGCGCCGCGGAAATGATCATGGCGGCAAAGCGCCCGCTGATCATGCTGGGCGCCGCCGCCTCGCGGCCGCGCAGCACATCGGGGATCAACGGTTTCGTGCGCCGCACCAAAATCCCGTTCTTCACCACCCAGATGGGGAAGGGGACGGTGGCAGGCGGCAGCAACCTCTATATGGGCACGGCCGCGCTGAGCGAACGCGACTATGTTCACGAGGCGGTGGACCGCGCCGACCTCATCATCGCCATCGGTCACGACACGATCGAAAAGCCGCCCTTCATCATGGGGCCGAAGGGGCCGCAGGTGATCCATGTCAGCTACACGGCGGCCACGGTCGAGCAGGTCTATTTTCCGCAGTGCGAGGTCGTGGGCGATGTCGGGCCGAGCCTGGAACTGCTCGCCGACCGTATCGAGACGAAACTGCCCAACGCCGGTGCCTTGCTGCCGCTGCGCGAGAGCATTCTGAGCCGCCTCGCCGACCGCAACACCGAAAGCCGCTTTCCCCCGACGCCGCAGCGCATCGTCCATGATGTCCGGCAGGTCATTCCCGAGGACGGGATCATCGCGCTCGACAACGGCATGTACAAGATCTGGTTCGCCCGGAACTACCGGACCCTCGTCGCCAACACCGTGCTGCTCGACAATGCGCTTGCCACCATGGGTGCGGGCCTGCCGTCGGCGATGACGGCCGCGATGCTTTACCCGCGGCGGCGGGTGCTGGCGATCTGCGGCGACGGCGGCTTCATGATGAACTCGCAGGAGTTGGAGACGGCGGTTCGCCTGAAGCTCAACCTCGTCGTCCTGATCCTGGAAGACTCCGCCTATGGCATGATCCGCTGGAAGCAGGCGGTCGATGACTTCGCCGATTTCGGGCTCACTTTCGGCAATCCGGATTTCGTCAAATACGCCGAGAGCTACGGCGCGGGGGGATCGCGGGTGACGACGGCGGACGGCCTTGTCCCGGCGCTCGAAGCAGCCTTCAAGGGTGGCGGCGTGCACCTCGTCGTCGTCCCCATCGACTACTCCGAGAACATCCGCGTGCTGGTCGACGAGCTGAGGGCGAAGGTGAAGCCGGCCGAACAGCCGGCATCGTGACTTGCGCGTGTTCCGGCGGGGAACCCGTCCTCGACCAGCCAAAGCCAAAACTCTTGAAACAACCCCATGCAAAGTAGCGATGCGGCAGTGCAATCGGCTCAGCCGTTCGTCGGATGAGTCATCCGCGCAACACTTGCGCGCAACTTCAGTGGATTCGTTCACGCGAGAATTGAACGGTTGCGGCGCTGGCTCATACTTCGCACGGGGGAGCGCAGTTACTTTCGATTCGGTTCAACACATCGAGCGTTAACACCGGAAGCGAGCTTCGCATGTTAGTCGTCAAGTGCGGCACCTCAAACCGCCAACAGCACCCCCGAGACGCGGAAACAGCAACCTGCGGGGACGCAACCGATGACCTTCTGCAAGACACGCCAACTGGCTCTCGCTCTCGCCTTCGCCATTCCGGCGATCGCGCTTTCGGCCTCACCCGGCCTGGCCTTCTCCTCTGAAGCCCAGCAAATGTGTACGGGCGACGCCATGCGCCTGTGCTCGAACGAAGTTCCGGATATTCCGCGCATTACCGCGTGCATGCACCGCAAGCGCGCGCAGGTCAGTCCGGGCTGCCCGGCGATCATGGATCGCGAAGTTGCCGCTGCCCGCAAGGCGCGGCGGGCGGCGGTCGCCGACGAGTGAGGCCGGACAGGTTGCGCGGCGGCGGACGCGTACCTGCTTTCGTTCGACCGGAGATTAAATGCGGCTTGATCCCCATCAAGCCTTGCTCGGCTGTTGTATCCAGTCTGCAATCAGCCGGGAGGGCCGATGACAGGGATTGTGACCATCACACCAAATCCAGCCGTGGACGTTTCGACCACGGTGGAGCGGATCGTTCCCGTTCACAAGCTGCGGGGAACGTCGGAACGTCGCGATCCCGGCGGCGGCGGCATCAATGTGGCGCGCGTTATCAGCCGAATGGGCGGGGAAGTCGCGGCGATCTATCCCGCCGGCGGCGCGATCGGTGCCTTGTTGCACCGGCTGCTTGAGGCGGAAGGCGTCACCAGTCACGCACTGGCCATCGCAAGCGAAACCCGCGAGGACTTCTTCGTCAACGAGGCCGCCACCGGCCAGCAGTACCGGTTCATCCTGCCTGGACCACGGCTTGAGGAAGGCGAGTGGAAGGCGTGTCTGGCGGCTGTGGCCGCGCT
>JAKFVP010000080.1 GCA_021732175.1 Bradyrhizobium sp. | reverse complement strand
GTACAGCTATGCCGGCCCCGGCGTCGGCTCGACGCCGCATCTCGGCGGCGAATTGTTTCGCCTGAGCTTCAAGCTCGACCTCGTGCATGTGCCATTCACGGGCGCAGCGCCCGCCGTGCAGGCCACCGTCGGCGGCCACACGCCGGTCGCCTTCACGGCGCTGCCCTCCTCGATGGCGGCGATCCAGGCCGGACAAGTGCGCGCGATCGGCATCGCCGCGACGCAGAGATCGCCGCAGATTCCCGACGTTGCGACGTTCGCCGAACAGGGCATTACCGGTCAGGACGCCGATACGCTGACCGGCATCGTCGCGCCCGCTGGGACGCCGAAGGAGATCGTCGAGCTGTTGGCGCGCGAGATCAAGAAGGGCGTTGCCAAACCCGAGGTGAAGGAGAAGCTGGCGACGCTCGGCTTCAATCCGGTCGCCAACACGCCCGACGAATGGCAGGCGCGCATCAAGCTCGAGATCGAGAAGTGGGGCAAAGTGGTGCGCGACGCGAATTTGAAGATCGAGTGACGCCGGCATCTTTGGGACCGCATTGCGGATCGCACAAGGCTTGGTATTATCCCCTTTTCAACTAGATAATTGGAGGGGCGGACATGGGTAACGGATTTACGATTGTTGAGGCGGCTACAACGCTTACCTCACTCAATTCCATGCTCAATCAGGACGTCGGCAGGACCCGCGATAAATACAATCATCTGAAGGCGGTCTTTCCCGACTTCCTGCGGTACACGGACGACACCAGCGATCGCCGCATATGGAGGTTGCGTACGCTGCGCTTTGCCGGCCTCTTGCTGACGGCGGACATCGACTTCAGGTCATCCGCTCACCCATTCCCCGGCAGAAATTTCAAGAGATGGCTGCGGTGGCTCACTTGGCTTCAAGTTATGCCTGACCCTGCGACCGTTTTGATCAACAGTGTTCCGGTAGGCGGCACTCCGGACGCCGAGCATCCTGCGCAAGCCGTTATGGAAACAATCAGGCTGACGCTCGAGGATCCAAACGGCAAGTGCAGATGCGAGTGGGGCGAAAGGGCCGCAATGGTCGTCGAAGTCGGCAGGCGTTCTCCCAACTACTCGATAACTGTCTGGTCGAAGAAGGAGCAGGATGTCGGCGGCCCCCACGACAACGACGAGGACGAACTATGAGAATGCCGCCCGATCAGGCCGCGGGCGAAGCTCGCGATCCGAGCCGCTGAGCTCCGGTCATCGCAACCAGACGCCCGAGCTCTTCGGAAAGTTCCGCCTCGATTGACTTCCTAGCGCGGAGCATTGCTCGGATGCGGCTTGAAACCGCGAAAAGCTCCGCTACGCGTTGTGAGCGGCGTTGCGCCGATGCCTGCGCGCGGTCGGCGATGTCGATCGCTTCGTTCGACCGATCCTCACTCAGACAGTCCGAGAGGTTCGCCAGCATCAGGGGCTCGAGTTCAAGACCCGCTCTGTCCCGATGGGCCTGCTTCAACGCCTTCCTAAGCCGGCTTTCAGCCTCCGTCCTTTCACTGGCAACGAGCAAGGCGATGCCGATGAAGTAGTCGGTCAGGACAGCAATGTAGGGAGAGGCGCTTTGTGCGGTTGCGCTCTCGAGCTCACCTGCTGCAGCTGAGGCCCGCGGCGCATCGCGATCGAGCGCAGCCGAGTCTATGCGTATTCCCAGCGCCATGACCCGATGTGTCAGGTCCAGCTCTGCGGTCTCGTTGAGAAGCTCGTTGATGAGTAGGTCCGAACCGACCGGATCGTCGGTTTGCATCAGATATCTGGCCCGAAGTGTGGTTAGCCAATGCTTTGCATTGAATCCCAGCATGCGCTGGTCGGCGGCGTCGATGCGATCGACATTCTTGAGCGCGGCCGCATTCAACAACAAGGCCTTTCGCAGGAATCCGGACTGTGCCGTTGCGTGGCTCTCAACCGCGAGGAGCAACGCCGCGACACTCGGGTTCGGGTTTTCGAGCAGGATTTCCTGGGCCTGCTTGACGCTGCTCAGGTAGTCGTCGGCCGAACCGGAGGCCAGCAGCGCCCGTCCATAGGCCATCGTCAGGAGAGCGCCGGCACGCGCGTCCTTGAGCATCACTGCCAGCGACCGCGCCTCTTGATAAACGGGCTCGAGTACATCGAGGGCCGCATTCTCGCGCCATGAGAGATTGATGATCTGCCCACAGGCCATCAAACGCATGAAATTGCCGGGCCCGTCTGGCGGCAGCGGCACGGTAAGGTCTCGAACGTGCTTCCACATCCGCACGGCCTGAACCGGATCCCGCATGCCCATCCAGGTCGCGGACGCCATGTAATTGGACGCAGCCTGAACGGGATCGTCACCCTCCTCCCAGTGGCGGGCAATGAGTGCAGCATGCTCGTTATGCTGCCTGGAGAAATAGGTGCCGAGAGATTTTGCGGCCCTTCGATGCAGAGATTTCTTTCGCTCGCTTACCAACGAAGCGTAGGCGACCTCCTGCACCAAGGGGTGCTTGAATGCGAGGCGCTCCAGACCTCCCTGCGCGGCGCTGTATATCATTTCAAGGTCTAGCAGGCCGTCAATCTGCGTTTGAGCGGTCGAGCGATCCATCCCTGCAATTTCGGCGGCCACTTCGAGAGGAAACTCGCGCCCGACGACGGATGCTGCTTCCAGCAACTTCTTTTGCAGTTCATCCAACCGATCAATACGGAAACTGATGACTCCGCGAACCGTGTCAGGAAGCAAGGTAGCGGCACCTGGCTGGGCCGCGTTGTAATTTCCGCGATCCCCGGTCAGCGCCTTCCGGGCCAGCAAGGCTCGCATGATCTCTTCGGCAAAGAAAGGATTGCCGCCCGCCCGGTCAGCAATCTGGGACCGCAGCTCCGCCGTCGATTGATTCAGGCCAACCACTTCCCCGGCAATCCGGTCAATCGCGCTGCGCGACAATGGCTTGAGATCGACCTGATGGTATTTGGGATTTTTCATCCAGTCGCGATGAAATCCGGGGCGAAAGTTGAGGAGAAGCAAAATCCCGCTCCCGCCGAAACCGTCAACCAAGGCTTCGAGGAATGGTTCACTGGCTTCATCGAGCCAATGCACATCCTCGAAGAGGACGAGGGCAGAGAACTGACGCCCCAGCGCGCGGCAAACCCGCCTGATGACTTCGACGGGTGCGTTCTCGGCTTTCGTTTGGCTTCGAGCCGCCGGCTTGGTAATTCCCAGGAATTCTGCGATGTGCGGGGTCTCGGCAGACAAGCCAAATCGACCAAGCCGTTCGTCCACCATTCGCACGAGAGAGTCGTCGGATGCCGTTTGGGGAATTTCGAGAAATGACCGCAGCAAGTCCAGAATTGGCTGCAGCGGTGTTGGTTGGCCATGCGCCGTCGCCCGCGCCTCGACCACCGGAATGTTTCGTCCGTGGCATTCATTGGCAAACTCGAATGCCAGGCGGCTCTTGCCAACGCCTGGTTCACCGCAGATTCCGACTACTTCGGACGAGCCGGAAAGCGCCCGGTCGAGAAATTCTCGCAGAGCCGAGAGTTCATCGACGCGAGCGACAAAACTGGAGAGCACCTGACCGCCGAGAAACTGCTGGCTCGCCGCGGCCGACCTGATTCCATCCAGGGTGAAGAGTTCAACCGGCTGCGACAGCCCCTTCAGCATGCGCGGACCAAGCGGCTCAACCTCGACCAGCTCGCGCGCAGAACGCAGCGTCGTATCGGTAATCACTATCTGGGAAGGATTTGCCACCTGCTCCGCGCGCGCAGCGATGTGGACGGCAACGCCCATGGCCTCATACTGAGACGAAAGATCGTTGCGAACCTCCTGCACTACGGCTTCGCCAGTGTGTATTCCGATCCGGATCTTGACGTCGTTCGCCTGTTCGATCGTATCGCGGATAACCAAGGCCGCGCAGCAGGCCCGGACAGCGTGATCCTCCTGGGGAGTCGGGGCTCCGAAGATCGCCATCACGCCGTCGCCTTGAAGCTTGTTGACGGCTCCTCCAAATCGGCGAATGCCGTCACGCATGGTGGCGATGATGCCATGCAGTTGCGTAGCTGCATCATCAGGATCGAGGTGCTCAATCAGCTTCGTTGAACCTACGATGTCCGCAAAGAGCACTGTGACAAGCTTCTTTTCCGGCTGAAAATTGGCCGGGTCCACGATGGACGACGGAAGCTCCCTGCCCTCCCGCTTTCCGGTCTGTGTTAGCCGGGTGCCACATTCCACGCAGAAGCGGGAACCGGGTTCGTTGCGATTGCCGCATGTCCCGCACGCCTGATGAAAGGGGGTACCGCAACTGCCACAGAACGGAGCGCTGTCTGATCTGGGGGCTTGGCAGGTAGGGCAATGCATATTGCGAACCTTTGACGCACCGGACGCCAAGTATCGCAGCATGCCGTCAGAATTCAACCGGCCCGACCGGTCGATCTCTTGGCCAAGCGCCGCCGGATGATGCGCGATGCCAGCACCATCCTGCTCTCATACCACTTCGCCCGCGCGCAGCGCGGCGATCGCATCCGCATCGTAGCCGAGCGAGCGCAGCACCTCGTCGGTATGGGCGCCGAGCGCGGGCGCCATGTGGTCGAGACGGCCGCCGCCGTGCTCGAGACGGAAACCGCTGCCGGCAAAACGCAGCCGGCCATAGGGCGTGTCGAGTTCCTGGATGGCGCCGCGCGCGACGATCTGCGGATGGTCGATCACTTCCTCGACCTTCCAGATGCTGGCGCAGGGCGCGCCGGCGGCTTCCAGAATCGTCTCCCACTCGCGCGGGCTTTTCGTCGCGAGCTTTTCCTCGATGATGGCGCGCAGCGCCGGCTCGTTGTTCTGCCGTTCGAACCAGTCGGCGAAGCGCGGATCGCCAAACGTGTCCTCGCATCCGAGCGCGGTCATCAACGCCTGGTACTGCTTCTCGGTATTGACAGCGAGCAGGATGTAACCGTCACCCGCCTTGAAGAGGTTGGCGGTGGGGCGACGGCTGACGGCCTGATTGCCTGAAAGCTGCTGCTTGTGGCCGGCCACGGAATAATCCGCGATCTGCCCGGAGAGAAAGGCGAGCGTTGCCTCCAGCATGGAGACGTCGACGAGCTGGCCCTTGCCGGTCGCGTTGCGCTGGAACAGTGCGCTGGAGACGCCGAACGCGGCTGTTGCACCCGACAGCACGTCGCAGACGGCAAAGCCGGCACGCGTCGGCCCGGTCTCGGCGTGGCCGGTGATCGCCATGATGCCGCTCATCGCCTGGATCTTGCCGTCATAGCCGGCGCCGAGCCGCTGCGGGCCGGTCTGGCCGAAGCCGGAGATAGCGCAATAGATCAGCCGCGGATTGATCCCGGACAGCGCGGCATAGCCGATGCCGAGCTTGTCCATCACGCCGGGACGGAAATTCTCCATGACGACGTCGGCTTGCGCTGCAAGCTGTTTGACGATCGCGATCGCCTCGGTCTTGCTGAGGTCGAGCGTCAGGCTGCGCTTGTTGCCGTTGATCGCCTGCCAGCCCGGCGCAAGGCCCCGATCGGCCCATTCGCGGGACAGCGGCGTGCGGCGCATGTCCTCGCCCTCGCGCCGCTCCACCTTGATGACATCGGCGCCAAGCAGCGCGAGCTGATAGCTGGCATAGGGGCCGGCAAGCACCTGCGTGAAGTCCAGGATCTTCACGCCTTCGAACGGTCGGGTCACTTGACGCTTCTCCCGGCGCAACTCAGCGAAAGGCTCAGGCGGCGCGGTTGCCGCGCGCGATTTCCTTCTGCTTGTCGAACTCGGCGCGGCGGCGCGCCAGCTCGTCCGGGCTCATCTGCGCGACATTGTTGTAGTCGAGCTTCCAGGAAGCATCCTCGCTCCAGCGCAGCGGCGACTGCATGGTGGTGCGCGCGCCGCTCGCGCTCTCCAGCAGGCGCAGCGCCAGCTCCAGCGTCAGCTCCTGCGAGGCGACATCGTGCGGCTTGCCGGCGGAATTGCCGAGCGGGAAATCGGAGAACAGGAAACGCGGCACCGCAGCGTGCTCGACGATATCCTTGGCGCATCCCATCACCACGGTCGGAATGCCGTTGGCCTCGAGATGGCGCGCGACCAGC
>JAKFVP010000538.1 GCA_021732175.1 Bradyrhizobium sp. | reverse complement strand
TGGCGCCGGCCGGATCGGAAGCGCTGCCGGCGCCGCCGTCGGCGCCGTCGGTGTCGGCGGCGAGCGCTGAGATGCCGGGCGTGTCCTTCAGGAGTTCAGCCAGCGCCAGCGCATATTCCTGGTTGGGGCCGCCGCGGCCATTGCCGCGCACGGTGACGGTGAGTTCGCCGCCGGAAAGGATGGCGAGGCGCTTGCCTTCGGCGCGCGCCTTCAGCGCCATCCGCGCATGCTCGGCGGCAACCTCGCGGGCTTCGCCTTCGAGATCGGCGCCAAGCGCAACCGTCTCGTAGCCGGCGTCCCTTGCGACCTTCACCGCGGCGTCCAGCGATGCACTTGGCTTCGCGATCAGCTCGAAGGATGCACGGGCGAAGGCCGGATCGCTCGGCTTGCTGCTTTCGTTCCTGGGATCGTCGAGCGCGCGGCGCACGGCGTCGTCGATGCTGAGATTGTATTTCGCGACGATGGCGCGGGCGTCGGCAAGCGTCGTCGGGTCTGGCACGGTGGGGCCCGAAGCGATCGCGCTGGGATCGTCGCGCGGTACGTCGGAGATCGCCAGCGTCACGATTTTTGCGGCGCGCTGGCCGGCGCGCGCCAGCCGCCCGCCCTTGATGCGCGAGAGATGTTTTCTCACGACGTTCATCTCGCCGATCGGTGCGCCGGAGCGCAGCAGCGCGCGGTTGACCTGCTGCTTCTGCGTAAAGGAAACGCCATCGACCGGCGCGATCCAGTTGGCGGAGCCGCCGCCGGAGATCAGCACCAGCAGCAAGTCGTCCGCGGTGGCCTCTGCCGCCTGCCGCAGCGAGTCGTCGGCGGCCTTCAGGCCCGCTTCATCGGGCACGGGATGACCAGCCTCGATCACGCGGATGCACCGTGTCGGCACGCCATGGCCGTGGCGGGTGGTGGCGATGCCGACCAGCCGCAACGGGTCCATCTTCAATTCGTCCAGATAGTGCTTCTCCGCAGCGGCAGCGAGCGCTGCGCCGCCCTTGCCGACGGCAAGGCAAATCACCCTTCCCTTGGGCACGGGAGGCAAATGCCGTCCCAGCACCACGGCGGGATGGGCAGCCGCAACCGCCGCATCGAAGATCGCGCGCAGGAGAGGGCGTCGGTCGGTCATCGCAATCGAGATCCAGCTTTGAGGAGGGCGTGCGTTTATCCCTCGTATTGGCGCAAAAGAAAACCCCGCGGACGTCGCCCGCGGGGCTCTTGCTCTGGCTTATCGGCCGATAGGCGTTGCTTATTGGAGCAGGATCTTTTCGGAAAGCCGCTACGGACTTTTCCGGATCATGCTTCAACCTCCAGCGGCCTCGCCGTTCATGACGTCGCCGAAGCGCTCCCAGGTTTCGCCCTTGAAGCGCTGGAGCTGCAACTGCGATAGCGGCGCAAAGTCGGTGGCGCTGGTATTGATCGCGATACCAGGCAGGAAAAGGTCCTGCTTGAGGTCCTTGAGACTCGCTGCTTGCTTCATCACGTTCTCACGCGTGAGATTGTCGCCGCACTGCTTCAGCACCTGCACGAGTGTCTGGGCCACGCTATAACCATAGATGACAAACGTGTCGAGGCGGTTGGCCTCCGGAAAGTACTTGTCCAAGAACGTCGTCCAGGCCTTCATACCCTCATCATCCTTCCATTCCTTGTCGGTTGGATCCTTCAGGTAAGCGGCCGAGATAATGTCCTGGCCATTCTCGAAGCCCGCTGGCCTCATCACGGCTCCGATCGAATTGGAGACGCTGTTGAGGAAGTGCACCGGCTTCCAGCCGATCTCGGCGTTCTTCTTGATCACCTGCGCCGCGAATTTCGGCGTGGTGATGTTGACAAGCACGTCGGCGCCGGCGGCCTTCAGCTTGACGATATGGCTGTCGATGGTCGGCTCGGAGACTTCGTAGCTCTCCTCCAGCACGATCATCGAGGTCTTCGAGCCCAACCCGTCCTTCAGGCCCTTCAGGTAATCCTTGCCGTAATCGTCGTTCTGGTAGAGCACGCCGATCTTGGCATTCGGAAAGTTCTTCAGGATGTACTTGGCGTAGATCTGGGTTTCGCTCTGGTAATTGGGCTGCCAGCCCATGGTCCAGGGGAACTCCTTCGGATCGTTCCACTTGGTGGCGCCGGTGGCGACGAACAGCTGCGGCACCTTCTTGGAATTCATGTACTTCTGGATCGCGGTGTTCGGCGGGGTACCGAGTGTGTTGAAGATCAGCAGCACTTCATCGCTCTCGACGAGCTTGCGCGCCTGCTCCACCGTCTTCGGCGGCGAATAGCCGTCATCATAGGTGATGAAGTTGATCTTGCGGCCGTTGATGCCGCCTTCGGCATTGATCTTCTTGAAGTAGGCCTCTTCGGTCTTGCCGATCACGCCATAGGCGGAGGCCGGACCCGAATAGGGCATGATGTTGCCGATCTTGATCTCGGTTTCTGACGCGCCGGTATCATATTTCTTTTGCGCCAGTGCGCCGCTCGAGGAAGCGGCGATCACGGCGAGTGCGGTAGAAAGCACCGCGAGTTTAGTCGTAACGGACATTCCGTCTCTCCCATTGAGTTGCAGTTGAGATTTGCCACGGCCCCTGATGGGCTTCTTGTCGGCGAGCCGTAGGTAGCATTTTGGCGGGAGCATCACAATAAAGAGCCCCCCGCGCCAACGGGACGAGGGGCTGCATCCTTGTGGAGCAGCGGCTGCACACTAACCGCCGACTTCATCCGAGAGAACTTCGCCGAAGTATTCCCAGGTTTCGCCTTTCAGCCTCATCAGTCGGACCTGCGAGATCGGAGCAAAATCGGTGGCTGATGTGTTGACCTTGATGCCCGGCAGCAGGCCGCCAAGTTCCAGATTCTTGATGCTCGCCGCCTGCTTCATGACGTTCTCACGCGTGAGGTTGTCGCCACAGGACCGCAACACGTGCTCGAGTCCTTGCGCCACGGTATAGGCGTACATCACGAAGATATCGGAACGATTGGCTTCGGGGTAATACTTGTCCAGGAATTCGTTCCAGGCCTTCATGCCGGCGTCGTTTTTCCATTCGGCGTCCGTTGGGTCCTTGAGATAGTTCGAGGAGATAATGCCCTGCGAATTCTCGAAGCCGGCTGGCTTGATGACGCTGCCGATCGAGGAAGAGACGCCATTGAGGAAGTGCAGCGGCTTCCAGCCGACCTCCATGTTTTTCTTGATCGCCTGAGCTGCGAATTTCGGCGTGCTGATGTTGAAGAAGACGTCAGCGCCGGAAGCCTTCAGCTTGACGATATGGCTATCAATGGTCGGCTCGGAGACCTCATAACTGTCCTCGACTACGATCATCGATGCGGCCTTGTCGCCGAGCCCGTCTTTAAATCCCTTCAGATAATCCTTGCCATAATCATCGTTCTGATAGAGCACCGCGATCTTGGCGTTAGGGTTGTTCTTCAGAATGTACTTCGCGTAGATGCGCGATTCGCTCTGGTAATTGGGCTGCCAGCCCATCGTCCAGGGGAAGTCCTTCGGATCGTTCCACTTGGTGGCGCCGGTCGCGACGAATAGCTGCGGCACTTTCTTGGTGTTGAGGTACTTCTGAATCGCGGTGTTCGGCGGCGTACCGAGCGGGTTGAACACGATCAGGACTTCGTCGCTCTCGACCAGCTTGCGCGCCTGCTCCACCGTCTTCGGCGGCGAGTAGGCATCGTCATAGCTGACGAAGTTGATCTTGCGGCCGTTGATGCCGCCCTCGGCATTGATCTTCTTGAAGTAGGCTTCTTCGGTCTTGCCGATCACGCCATAGGCCGATGCGGGGCCCGAATAGGGCATGATGTTGCCGATCTTGATTTCGGTGTCGGACGCGCCGGTATCGTATTTCTTCTGTGCGAAAGAGGGGCTGCTGGTCACGGCCAGCATTGCGAGGGCAGCCGCAATGGCCCCCAGTCGCAGCGGATGGATGGGCATTCGTGTCTCCCTGGGATGGATGATGTGTCGTGTTTTTGGAGACAGGCACTTGGCGGCCATTGCCCGGCATTGAATACCTTATGCCGTCCGCCAGCAACAAAAAGCCCCACGCGACGGCGTCGCAGGGGGCTCGTTTTTTAGTCGTACGCGCCGCGTGGTTAACCGCGGTGCGGAATATCAATTGGTGACGTCACCGCTCATCACGTCGCCGAACAGTTCCCACTTCTCGCCCTTGAAACGCTGCAGCTGCAGCTGGGAGATCGGAGCGAAGTCGGTCGGCGAGGTATTGATCTTGACGCCCGGCAGCAGCGTGTCGGGCTCGAAGTCCTTCAGGCTCGCCGCCTGCTTCATGACGTTGGCGCGGGTCAGGTCGTCGCCGCACATCTGCAGCACCTTCACCAGCGTCTGCGCTGCGCCGTAGCCATAGACTACGAAGGTATCGCTCTTGTTGCCCTCGGGATAGTATTTCTCGAGGAACGCCAGGAATTTCTTCATGCCGGGATCGTTGTCCCACTGCGGATCAGAGCCGTCCTTGCCGTAGGTCGCCGAGATGATTCCTTGCGCGTTCTCGAAGCCGGCCGGCTTGATCACGCTGCCGACCGAGATCGAGACGTTGGTGAGCAGGTGCATCGGCTTCCACTCGATCTCGGCGATCTTCTTGATCGCCTGCGCCGCGAACTTCGGCGTGGTGATGTTGACCAGCACGTCGGCGCCGGAGGCCTTCATCTTGACGATGTGGCTGTCGATGGTCGGCTCGGAGACTTCATAGCTCTCCTCCAGCACGATCATCGAAGTCTTGGCGCCGAGGCCGTCCTTCAGGCCCTTGACGTAGTCCTTGCCGAAATCGTCGTTCTGGTAGAACACCGCGATCTTGGCGTCCGGCTTTTCCTTCAGCAGGAACTTCGCGTAGATGCGGGCCTCGCTCTGGTAGCTGGGCTGCCAGCCCATGGTCCAGGGGAAGTCCTTCGGCTCGTTCCACTTGGTGGCGCCGGTGGCAACGAACAGTTGCGGCACCTTCTTCGAGTTCAGGTACTTCTGGATCGCCGTGTTGGACGGCGTGCCGAGCGGGTTGAACACGAGGAGCACCTCGTCGCTCTCCACCAGCTTGCGCACCTGCTCGACCGCCTTCGGCGGCGAATAGGCATCGTCATAGGTGATGAAGTTGATCTTGCGGCCGTTGATGCCGCCCTCGGCGTTGATCTTCTTGAAATAGGCCTCTTCGGTCTTGCCGATCACGCCGTAGGCGGATGCGGGGCCCGAATAGGGCATGATGTTGCCGATCTTGATTTCAGTGTCGCTGGCGCCGGTGTCGTATTTTTTCTGGGCCAGTGCGGTACCGCTGGTGGCCACAAAGGCAACAAGCGCCGCCGACGCTGCGGCAAGCCGCAGTTTCGCTTGGGTCGTCATGGTAGCTCCTTTTTGTTGGTCTTGCTCAGTTCACTTCCTGAGTTTGCCGATCAGTTGCTGGGCAACGATGGCTACCTGCCTTGCGCCATGCGGCACAAGGAAGATCACGATGAACAGGAGAACGCCGAACACGGCGCCGGAGAGACCTTTCGAGATGCTCTCGGCGATGTTGGGCACGAAGATGATGAAGGCCGCGCCGACGAACGATCCGGGCAGCCAGCCGACGCCGCCGACCACCATGCCGAGGAAAAGCGCGATCGCGAGGTTGATCGTGTAGCTGTCGGGCGCCACAAACGCCACGACGATGGCGCTGAGGCCGCCGGCGATGCCGGTGATGCCAGCGGACACGCCGAACGCCAGCGTCTTGTACTTCGCGACGTCGACGCCCATGGCGGAGGCCGCGATCTCGTTGTCGCGGATCGCCATGAAGGCGCGGCCCGAGCGCGAGCGCAACAGGTTGATCGAGCCGAGATAGATCGCCAGCGTGATCGCCAGCGTGAAGTAATAGAGCCACTTGTCCTGGCTGATCGGCAGTCCGAACGGCGCGTCGGGCTTCATGACGACGAGGCCCTGCACGCCGCCGGTCCACGACTCGAAGAAATGCAGCTTCAGGAACTGCGGCATGGCGACCGCCAGCGCGAAGGTGGCCAGCGCCAGGTAGATGCCGGACAGCCGCAGCGCGGGCTTGCCGAACAGGTAGCCGGCGCCGAACGAGACCAGCCCCGCGA
>JAKFVP010000537.1 GCA_021732175.1 Bradyrhizobium sp. | reverse complement strand
CGCGCCGCCCGGCGCCATCAGGGTCAGCGCCTTCTGCGCGAACAGCATGTGGCTGCGCACGTTGACGGCGTAGTCGCGGTCCCATGCCTCCGCGGTCATCTTGGCCAGCGGCAGCCCGCAGGAAATCCCGACATTGAGTGCGAGCCCGTCGACCCCGCCGAGTTTCTGCGCGCAGCGTTCCACCGCGGGCGCAATCGCGGACGCATCGGCGACGTCGACCACCTCCGTGAACGCCTTGCCGCCTTCGGACGTGATTTGCGAAACCGTGTTGTCCGCCGCGTCCTTGCTGATGTCGACGCAGGCGACATGCGCGCCCTCGCGCGCGAACAGCACGCTCATCGCCCGGCCATTGCCGATCGGCGGGTCCTCGTCGACGATCTTGCGCTGTCCGGCGCCGACCACGATGATCTTCCGCCCGGCGAGTCGGCCGCGTCCCGGCGCAAGCCCCAGCGTCTCCGGATGCAGTGATGCCGACGGATCGAGTTTTTGCGGCGCTTGCGTGGTGGTGGACATGGCGGCTCCCTTTGATTGTTTCTTATTCGTTGTCGAGCTTAGCTTCCCCTCTCCTTGTGGGAGAGGGTGCCTTCGCGAAGCGAAGGCGGGTGAGAGGTCTATGTCCGCGGATACAGACCCCTCATCCGTCGCGCATCTGGCGATGCGCGCCACCTTCTCCCACAAGGGGAGAAGGTAAGAAGAGACTTTATTTCACCCCAAGAAAATCCCGCTTGCCGATTTCTACGCCGTTGTGGCGCAAAATGCCGTGAGCGGTTGCGGCGTGGAAGTAGAAGTTCGGAAACGAAAAGCTCGACAGGAATTGCTGGCCCTTCATCGTCAGGTTGCCGCCACCAGCCGGGAACGTGACATCGCGGGCATCCGCGCCGTCGAACTGCGCCGGCTTGTACGACTTCACGTACTCGATGATTTTTGCAATGCGCGCCTGCAGATCGGCAAAACTCTTTTCGGTGTCGGGCGTGCTGGGCACTTCGCTGCCGGTGAGCCGCGCACAGCCTTTGACCGCGAAATCGCAAGCCGTCTGGATCTGCCGGACGAGCGGAAACATGTCCGGATAGAGCCGGGCCGAGAGCAGCACCTCCTCCTGGATATTCTTCGCCTTGCAGTGCGCTTCGGCCTTGCCGAGGATGCCGGAGAGGGCGCCGAGGATCTGAAGATAAGCGGGCACGGTGGCGTCGTAGAAGGACATGCGATGCTCTTTTCGTGAGGTGGAAATTTTTCGAAGGCGCGAACGGCCCCGCTCGAAATGGGGCGGCGCGCAGTGAAATACAACTGATGCTGCGGCGCGATGTGCGACGAAAATTTCGCCGCGAGAACTCTTCGCCTCGCCCCGCTTGCGGGGAGAGGCCGGATCGCATCGCCAGATGCGATCCGGGTGAGGGGGACTCCCCGCAAGTCCCGATGCAGAGATAGCCCTCACCCCAACCCTCTCCCCGCAAGAGCGGGGCGAGGGAGAAGTGTCACCGCGCCTGCGGTATCATTGCGCCCGCGGGCTGGGCCTGCGCGCCGGGGCCGCGCATGCGCGCCAGCAACTCCGCGGTCGGCCACGAGTCCGCCGGCAATCCATACTTCTGCTGCATCGCCTTGACTGCGACGCGGCTCTGCTGGCCGAGCACGCCGTCGACCTTGCCGACATTGAAGCCGGCGCGCACCAGCAGGTTCTGCAATTCCCTGATCTCGTTGAACTGCAACTGCGCCACCGGTTGCGCGGGCTGGCGCATGGGCGGTGCGCCCGCGATGCGGCTCGCAAGATAACCGGCCGTGGTCGCGTAGATCAGCGAGTTATTCCACTCGGTGTAGGCAGCGAAATTCGCATAGGCCAGGAACGCCGGTCCCGTGCGTCCCATCGGCAGCAGGATCGACGTCGGCATGTCGTCGTTCGGGAGCGGCTTGCCGTCGGGATAGGTCACGCCCCACGCCGCCCATTTCGAGCGCGGATGTTTCGTGGAAAGATCGGTCTGTTCCCATGGCAGATTCTGCGGCACGCGCACTTCCTGCAGCCACGGCTCACCGCGCCGCCACTTCAGTCCCGTCGCGATGTAGTTCGCGGTCGAGCCGATCACGTCGGGCGCGCTGCGCAGCAGATTGCGGTGGCCGTCGCCGTCATAGTCCACGGCATAGTTGAAATAATGCGTCGGCAGGAACTGCGTCTGCCCGAGTTCGCCGGCCCAGGAGCCGATCATCTCCGACGGCGAGAGATCGCCGCGCTCGATGATCTTCAGCGCCGCGACGGTCTCGTTCTGGAACATTTCCGAGCGGCGGCAATCATAGGCGAGCGACACCAGCGAAGGCAGCACCGGCAGGTTGCCCATGTTGGCGCCAAAATCGCTTTCCAAGCCCCAGAACGCGGCGATCACCGCGGGCGGCACGCCATATTCCTTTTCGGCGCGCGCGAACGCCGCCGCATAGGTCTGGATGCGCTGCTGGCCCTGCTGCATGCGATAGGGCGCCGCCATGCGCCCGGCAAACTGCGTAAAGATCTGCCCGAACACGCGCTGGCCGCGGTCGCGGTTGACGATGCCCTGATCGTACACGAGATAGGGCGCGGCTGCTGCGAGCGTCCGCTGCGAGACGCCTTCGCTCGCCGCGCGCTGCTTCATGTCGGCAAGCACCTTGTCGAACGACGCGCCGCCATGGCAGGACGCCGCGCGCGGCGAGGCAGGTGGCCGCGGCGCGTTCGTCGTCAGCGGCGCAGGCGCTGCCGCCGGCGGCTGCCTTGGTGCAGCGGTTCGCTGTTGCGGCTGTTGCTGAAACAATTGCGCCGACGCCGCAGAGGACAGCAGCAGCGTGGTTGCCAGCGCTGCCAGTCTCAATCCGCTTCCAATTGTCGGCATGGCCGTCCCCGCCAGGTCAAGGATATCAGCCGATTACTGCAATATTCGCAGCGATTTGTCACCGTGCCCCGACCGAGACGGAGGCAGAAGCCGCTGTCGTTACGCTGGCGTTGGCCTGTCCCGGCGCAGCCATCGCCTGGGCCGCCGCGGTGGCCGGGCCCGGAGCAGCGGCCTGTTGCGGTTTCATCATGGCCGGCGCCGGCTCGGTCTTGGCAGCGAACGCTGGCGCGGGCTCAGGCTTTGCCGTCATGGCGGGCGCCGGTTCGGGTTTCGCGGCAAGCGCCGGTGCCTGCTCGGGCTTGGCTGTGGGCCCGGGCATTGCGGCAAGCGCCGGCGCCTCTTCCTTCTTCGCCATTGCCGGCGCGCTCGTGCCGGTGCCGAAGCGGACGCGGTAGACGCCGAGATTCTCGATCACGCGCTGCACATAGTTGCGCGTCTCGGAGAAGGGGATGCGCTCCACCCAGTCGACCGCATCGACATTGGGATCGCGGGGATCGCCGCGCAGCTTGACCCAGTCGCGCACGCGGCCGCGGCCCGCATTGTAGCCGGCAAACGTCATGATCAGCGAACCCTTGTATTCGCTGTACAGCGCGGACAATTCACCGGCGCCCATCTGCGTGTTGTAGACAGGATCCTTCTTCATCCGGTTCCAGTCATAGCTGACGCCGAAGCGCTTGGCAGTGTCCTTGCCGGCTTCCGGCGTCACCTGCATCAGGCCGACGGCGTCGGCATGCGAATAGTCGCGCTGGTCGAAGGCGCTTTCGGTGCGCGCCACCGAATAGATCATGCCGTGCTCGATCGCCGGTTCCCACTGCTTGTGCGCGGGAATGCCGACAGTGGGGAAGGCGTAGTGATCCATGGCAAAGCCGCGGCCGAGCGCGTTCTTGCCAAGCTGCAGCATCGCAACCGCATCCTCGCGGGCGTAGGTGAGCTCGCCAAGCGCGGCCATCACGGTCTCGTCGTGGCATTCCTCGCCGAGGTCGTGCGCAAAGGCCTTCACCATGTCCTTTTCGCCGACGGCATAGAGCATTTCCGCGGCGCGCACGCGCTCGTCGGAGGAGGCAGCCGCAGTCTTTTCCGGATGCGGCATGCGCAGCTCGACCGGCGCCATGCCGAGCTTCGCCCGCGACATCTGTCCGTAATAGGCGGTCGGGTATTTCGCTGACGCCTCGTAGAACGCGCGCGCCTTCGCCGCATCGCCCGCCGCTTCCGCCGCGCGCGCCCGCCAGTAATTGGCGCGCGCCAGCGTGATCGGATTGGTCAGGTCCTTGTCGATAACGGCAAAGTATTTCTGCGCCGTGGCGGGATCGTTGAGATAACGCAGCGCGATCCAGCCCGGCATGAAGGCGTAATCCGCCTTGTAGGCATCGAGCGTCGGCGTCGCCGCATCCTTGACCACGTCATAGGCAAGCTGGAATTCGCCCATGTCGAGCAGCTTGCGCGAGACGGTGCGGCGGTCGCGCCACCATTCGTCGGTGTCCTGTTGCGCCATCGTGTCGAGCTGCGCCGCGGCGATCATCTTGCCGGCCTCGATGATCTTTTCCTTCTTCAGCGCCCATTTGACCCGGCAGAGCACGTAGCCGAGATCGGCCCGCACCTCTTCCGGCACGTCATTGAGTTTTGACAGCGCCTTGTCTGCATCGCCCTTCACGGCGCTGCACGCCTTCACGATCGATACGTAATCGTCGCCCAGCCGCTTGGCCGCGCGCATCGCCGCGCCGATTTCCTTGGCGCCGATCCGCTTGTCCATGCGGGCGCGATGGTCCTCGCGCGCCAGCAGTTCCTTGAACTCTTCGTAGGCCATTTCCTCGGTGGCCTCGCCCAGTTCTTCCGTGCGCCAGGCGGCCTTCACTTCGCGGGCGGCGGCCAGCCGGTCGCCGTCGGCCAGCAGCATGCGCGCGCGCGCAAAGCGGCCCTTGGCGGTCAGCGGCTCCTTGTCGGCGAAGAAGGTGCGGATGGTGGCGTTATCGGCCTTCTCCTGCCACAGCCGCGCCTCGGCTCGGCGCCGCATCAGCGTGATGCTCGGCCAGGTCGGATTGCTGGCGAGGAACGCCGCAAAGCGGGCGAAGCGCGCCTGCGTCTCGGAATGACGCAGGATGAACCATTCGGCGAGTTTTTGCCCGGCGGGATCGGTGATGGTTTTCGCAGCTTCCGTGGCGTCATCGGTCTCGCCGTCGCGGGCCAGATCGATCGCCTTCTTCAAGATGGCAAGATCGCCGGTCAGCGGCGGCGTGGAGGGCTTGCCCGCTGTCTCTTCCTCGTCGTCATCGTCGTCTTCGGTCTCCTTCGCGCCGCGCTTGGGCTTGGCGGCGTGCCTGACCGGCTTGGCCTTGCGATGCGCGGTCTTGCGGGCGGAGACCTTTTTCTCGGAGGTGACACGCGCGGGCCTGGCTTCTTTCTTCTCCGGCTTTGCCGCTTCCTTCTTAGTCTCGGGCCTCTTTGCTTCCGGCTTCTTCGTTTCCTGCTTCTTCACTTCCGGCTTCTTGGCCGGCTGCGTCACGCGCTGCTTTGCATTGGTCGCGGCACTGGCCTCACCGGCAGGCATCGCCAGGGCGCAGGTGGCGCAGAGCGCGATCAGGGCAACGATGTCGTGGAGTCGCTTCGCGTGGGTCTTTGCCATACGCAACCTTGAATGAAGGAAGTGGGCACGGGTCCGTGGATAGCGCGAGGCCACGTTTAGCATGCGGCGAACTGATTTGTCCGGCCCCGGTCCGCCTCCCGGCCACCGGAAAAACACCGGTTCCCATCGTAAATTCGCCGCAATGTCGGCATTGGCGGCGGCGACATTCGTTAACGACGCGATGTGCGGCAAAGCTCAATCGGAAATTGCGAAATGGCGCGCGAGCCGCGACATCCCGCCGCAGCTGGCGTGCGCCGGTCTTTTCAATGCCACAACCTGATCGCGAGTTGGTCCGCATCGCGGCGCGGCGGACAAGTCGCGTCGCATTATCGCCTGCCAGACGCAAAATCGCCGCGCATGCGCGCAACGCCCGCCACGTGCACGTCCTTTCACCGGCATGTTCGGCTGATCATTTCGCCCGCGGCGGCAGCACGCCTCGTCTGCCGCCCGCGCGACGCATGCGTCGCGTCGTCATGTAAAGAGGCGGCTTACCTAGGAGTAACAAATGGCGCGTTTCTCAATGCTCGAACAATTGCTGCGAAGCGATTCGGGGTTTGCTGATTTCCTTGCATCGCT
>JAKFVP010000418.1 GCA_021732175.1 Bradyrhizobium sp. | reverse complement strand
GCTGGAGGGACTTTGGATTCCGGCTGAGGTCGCAGTCATGAACAGGCCCCCGCAAGCACGTTGGCCTTCAGTCTGCGACGAGACGTCGCAAATTGCTATCGCGATTTGTCGCGCGCCCAAGAAGGTCCGGGTTGACTTGCCGTAAGCGCGAGCAAGTCACGCTGGCTCAGAAACGAAAATCCCCGGGGGGCATCCCGGGGATTTCGACTTGGTGCAACGTTCTTGGAGGTTGGCAGGTAAAGCAGTCCGGCGCGACTACGGGGTGCGGTCAGCGGTTACCAGTCGCGCCTCGCGCACCACCAGCTTGTTGCCGGCGCCGCGCAGGCAGGATGCTTCGAAGTTCGGCCAGGACTGCTCGGAGCAGCCGCGTCCGACCTTGCTGATGTCGAGACGATCGCCCTTCGCAAGCGCCACGGGAACGCTGGCTTCAACCTGCGGGGCAAATCCGGGAAGGACCGTGAGCGCGGCGGCGATGAACGCAGCGACGGCTACGGCGGAAATTGCCTTGATCATGACGGTCCCCTGTCATGGGCCCTCCAACGGGCCCGTCTTTTGTTGTGCCAAAAGTAACCAAGGCCGGTTTCGGGACGTCTTCTCCAATGCGGAAAATGGTTTCGTCCGGGGCCGGTTTTGTTTCGTCCGGGCTCTCCGGAAGAAACATTGGTTACCTGCCCCGGAAGACGCGCAGGCAGGCCAAGTGGTTCATTGGCCGAGGTAAATTAGTTTTGTAGGGTTTTGGGCGGGAGGCCGGGAACCTTGCCGGGCCGCGCCGGGCAGGCTAGGAGGGACGTATGCCCCGCATTGCGCTTTATCCCGGCTCGTTCGACCCCGTCACCAATGGCCACCTGGACGTGGTCCGGCACGCCGTCACCCTCTGCGACAGGCTGATTGTCTCGATCGGGGTGCACCCCGGCAAGAAGCCGCTGTTTTCCACCGAACAACGGCTGGAAATGGTCCGCGCCGTGTTTGGGCCGATCGCGCAGAAGGCCGGCTGCGCTTTCGACTGCAACACCTATGACAATCTTACGGTGACAGCGGCCCAGAAGGCCGGCGCCACCATCATGATTCGGGGCTTACGTGACGGCACCGACCTCGACTATGAGATGCAGATCGCGGGCATGAACGAGACCATGGCGCCGGAAGTGCACACGGTGTTCCTGCCGGCCTCGGTCGCCGTCCGCCCGATCACCGCCACTTTGGTACGCCAGATCGCGGGCATGGGCGGCGACGTCTCCGCCTTCGTGCCCCCTGCGGTCGCCAAAGCCCTGAAGGCCAAATTCGGCTGAGCCGGGTCAGGGATTGACCTGTCTTCAGCGACCTAACTGTTCATCTCTTATCTGCGGAGTTTTCATGATCCGAGTTCTCGCTTTCATCGCCGTCCTGTTTTGCGTCGCTCCCGCGCTCGCCCAACCGCTGCCGGCCAATCTCGACAAGGCTAATGCGATCGTGATCGACACCAGCAAGGGCCGCATTGTCATTGCGCTCCGCGCTGATCTTGCGCCCGGCCATGCCGCACGCATCAAGCAGCTCGCGCGTGACGGCTTCTACAACAACGTGCCGTTCCACCGCGTCATTGACGGCTTCATGGCGCAGACCGGCGACGGCGAGAAATTCAACGGCACCGGCGGCTCGAAATATCCGATGCTGAAGCAGGAGTTTTCCTCGACGCCCTTCAAGCGTGGCGTGGTCGGCATGGCCCGGCGCGGCGACAGCGTCGATAGCGCCAACGCGCAGTTCTTCATCTGCTTTGCCGACGCCTCCTTCCTCAACGGCAAGTACACCGTGATCGGGGACGTCGTGCAGGGCATGGATGTCGTCGACAAGATCAACAAGGGCGAGCCGCCGGCCAATCCGGACAAGATGGTGAAGGTGCAGGTCGCATCCGACATCAAGTGAGCCTGAGCTGGCGCGGCGCGGCAAACCGGTCTTGTGGTTTGCAGCGGCGCTGCTGGCGTCAGCGGTGCAGGTCTTGCCGGCCCCGGCCACAGCCGAGCCGGTCGACAGCATCAGGCAACTAATCGAGCGGCTGCAGCGATGCTGGAAACCGCCGGCGCGTTCGCAGGCAAGTCGGGTGGACGTTACCGTGCTTGTGAGCTTCACCCGCGACGGCGCCATCCTGGGCCAGCCGCGGGTCACCTACGAGACGGAAGGGGCGTCCGACAATGACCGCCTCGCTTACCGGATCGCGGTCATGGAGACGTTGCAACGCTGCACGCCGATGCCGTTTTCCGAAGGCCTGGGTGGCGCCGTCGCCGGCAGGCCCTTCGCGATCAGATTTTGGACACGCAGAACTTCACCCAAACCAGCAGAGAGAAGAGCATGGCTGACACCGAAAATACTTTGATCCTCGAAACCACCCAGGGCCCCGTGAAAATCGAGATGCGCCCCGATCTGGCGCCGGGCCACGTCGCCCGCATCAAGGAACTGGTGCGCGAGGGCTTCTACGACGGCATCGTGTTCCATCGCGTGATCGAGGGCTTCATGGCGCAGACCGGCTGCCCGCACGGCACCGGCACCGGCGGTTCCGGCACCAAGCTGAAGGCCGAGTTCAACAGCGAGCCGCATGTGCGCGGCACCGCCTCGATGGCGCGCGCGGCGAGCCCGGATTCCGCCGACAGCCAGTTCTTCATCTGCTTCGACGATGCCTCCTTCCTCAACCGCCAGTACACGGTATGGGGCAAGGTCACCGAGGGCATGGAGAACGTCGACAAGATCAAGCGCGGCGAGCCGGTGCGCGATCCCGACAAGATCGTCAAGGCGCGCATGGCGGTGGACGCCTAAGCACTCCGTCGTTCCGGAGGCCGCGCGCCGAGCGCGGCAATCCGGAGCCTCGAGATTCCGGGTTCGATGCTGACGCATCGCCCCGGAATGACGCTGGGGATGCAACGGCCCATGCGCACCGACCTCTTCGATTTCGATCTGCCCGCCGAGCGCATTGCGTTGCGCCCGGCGAGCCCGCGCGATTCAGCGAAAATGCTGGTCGTGCAGGGCGACGGGGTGCTGTGTGACCGCCATGTGTCGGAGCTGCCGCAATGGCTCGAACCGGGTGACCAGATCGTCGTCAACGACACCAAGGTGATTTCGGCGCAGCTCAAAGGCCGCCGCATCGGCCGCGAGACCGAGCCGAAGATCGAGGCGACGCTGATCAAGCGGCTCGACGGCTCGCGCTGGCAGGCGCTGGTGAAGCCGGCCAAGAAGCTCGCACAAGGCGATCGCATCCGCTTCGGCAATGAAGGCAAGGTGTGCCTGCTCGGCCATCTCGACGCCGAGGTCGAGGCCAAGGGCGGCGAAGGCGAGGTGACGCTGTCATTCTCCTTCCACGGCCCGGCGCTGGACCAGGCGATCTCGGATCTGGGCAGCCCGCCGCTGCCCCCCTACATCGCCTCGAGGCGCACGCCGGACGAGCAGGACGCCGCCGATTACCAGACCATGTTCGCGGCAAATGAAGGCGCCGTCGCTGCACCGACTGCAGGTCTGCATTTCACGCCCGCACTGGAAGCAGCGTTGCGCGGGCGTGGCGTCGAGATCAACCGCCTGACCCTGCATGTCGGGGCAGGGACGTTCCTGCCGGTGAAGGTCGACGACACGGCCGAGCACCGCATGCACGCGGAATGGGGCACGGTATCCGCGGAGACCGCGCGCAAGCTCAACGAGGCCCGCGCCAAAGGCGGCCGTATCGTTGCGGTCGGCACCACCTCGTTGCGGCTACTGGAAAGCGCGGCGCATGACGACGGCACGATCCAGGCTTTTTCCGGCGAGACGTCGATCTTCATCACGCCGGGCTACCGCTTCCGCGCAGTGGATATCCTGCTTACCAATTTCCATCTGCCGCGCTCGACCCTGTTCATGCTGGTTTCGGCCTTCTCGGGGCTGGATGCGATGAAGCAGGCTTACGCCCACGCCATCGCGAACGGCTACCGGTTTTACTCCTACGGCGATGCGTGCCTGCTGTTCCGGAAGCGCGAGCCACACGGGATTGAGCTTACCTAGGGTGGGCAAAGCGCAGCGTGGCCACCTTTACCAGTTTGCACGCAAAGGTGGGCACGTCGCTTTCGCGCCTTTGCCTACCCTAGGATTTTCTCACGCCAACGCGCGTTGCGGCAACAGCTCCGCGATCTGGATCGCGTTCAGCGCGGCGCCCTTCAGAAGCTGGTCGGCGGCGACGAACATCGAGATCGAGTGACCGGAGGGATCGCTGAGATCCCGGCGGATGCGGCCCACCAGCACGTCGTCCTGGCCGGAAGCATCTATCGGCATCGGGAAATAGTTCTTCACGCGATCGTCGACGATCCTCACGCCCGGCGCGTTCGCCAGCAGCCTGCGCACGTCGTCCTCGCCGATCGGCCGCTCGCATTCGAAGGTGATGGCCTCGGAGTGCGCGCGCAGCACCGGTACGCGCACGCAGGTGACGCCGACCGCGATCTTCTCGTCCTCGAAGATCTTGCGCGTTTCCTTGATGACCTTGGTCTCCTCGTCATTATAGCCGGTCGCGGGATCGATCGCGGTGTTGTGGCTGAACAGGTTGAAGGCGTAGGGCAGCGGCAGCACCTTGGGCTCGAAGCTGCGGCCCTCGAGGCTGGCGCGGGTGGATTCGACGAGCTCATCCATGGCGGCGGCGCCGGCGCCGCTGGCGGCCTGATAGGTCGAGATGATCACGCGCTTGATGCGGTTCTCGCGATGGATCGGCCACAGCGGCACCAGCGCGGTGATGGCGGCGCAGTTCGGGTTGGCGATGATGCCCTTGTGATCCCTGATGCGGCCGGCGTTTATCTCGGGGATGACGAGCGGCACGTTCGGGTCCATCCGGAACGCCGAGGAATTGTCGACCACGACAGCGCCGGCCTTCACGGCAACAGGCGCATACTTGCGCGAGATGCTGCCGCCGGCCGAGAACAGCGCGATGTCGACGCCGTCGAAGGCGCGCTCGGTGAGTTCCTCGATCACGACCTCTTTGCCGCGGAAGGTCACGGTCTTGCCGGCGGAGCGGGCGCTGGCCAGCGCCTTCAGTCTGCCGACGCGGAAATTGCGGCGGTCCATGGTGGCGATGAACTCGGCGCCGACAGCGCCGGTCACGCCGACAATCGCTACAACGGGATCGTTACTCACTTTCGTTCTCCTCTTTGTTGAGCATGATCTTGTCGGAAAACCGGTACCCACTTTTCCGGATCATGCTGTTTTCATGCAGGCAATAAAAAAGCCCCGGACCTTTTCAGGCGGGGCTTCGGGTGAAGATATGCGACCTAGCTTACGACGCGCGCACGCCTCCCGAGCCCCTGGCGGGCTTGGTGGTTTTGGTCGTGGTTTTCGCGGTCAGCTTCATGGCGCGGACTTATGCGGGAGAGTTTTGTTGCCGTCAACGGGTCCAACAGCGAAAATCGCCCCGAAAGCGGTTGAATCGGGCATGGCTGTCACGCCATAAGCCCATCCATGAGCCTTCCCAACCATTTTGAACTGCTGGCGACCGACGGCGATGCGCGGACCGGCCGGCTGACCACGCCGCATGGCGTGGTGCGCACGCCCGCCTTCATGCCGGTCGGCACCGCCGGCGCCATGAAGGGCATGCACTGGCGCGAGGTGCGCGAGGCCGGCGCCGACATCGTGCTCGGCAATACCTATCATCTGATGCTGCGGCCGGGGGCGGAGCGGATTGCCGCGCTCGGCGGGCTGCAACGGTTCACCGGCTGGGGCGGGCCGATGCTGACGGATTCCGGCGGCTTCCAGGTGATGTCGCTGGCTGACCTGCGCAAGGTCAGCGAGAAGGCGGTGACGTTCCGTTCGCATATCGACGGCGCCAAGATCGAATTGTCGCCGGAGCGCTCGATCGAGGTGCAGCGGCTGCTCGGCTCCGACATCGCCATGCAGATGGATGAGTGCGTGCGGCTGCCGGCGGAGCGCGCCGACATCGAGCGTGCGATGCAGCTCTCGCTGCGCTGGGGCGAACGCTCCAGGCGCGCCTTTGAAGGCGCGCCCGAGGGCTACATGCTGTTCGGCATCGCGCAGGGCGGCGACGTACCCGAATTGCGCAAGGCGAGTGCGCGCGCGATGCCGAAC
>JAKFVP010000253.1 GCA_021732175.1 Bradyrhizobium sp. | reverse complement strand
GGGGTGGTGCCGCAAAGAGGCTGTCCCTGTGTGGAGACAGCCCCCACCCGGCGCTGCGCGCCGACCTCCCCCGCAAGCGGGAGAGGTTGAGCGAGCCCGCGTTCGGCGCCTCAGGGTTCGCTGACGAATTTCAGCTTTCCGGCCGGTTTCAGCGTCTTGGCATCGAAGGTGCGGATCTCGGTCGCCCCGCCTATATCGAGCGTCACCACCAGGCGGTCGCCGGCGACCGCGGTGGAGACGATTTTGGTGCCCTTCGGCAGGGCCGCGGTGACGTCGGAGGCGGCCGTGGTCACGCTTCCCTCGCTCTTGAAAAGGCGGTAACCGACGGCGAACAAGACGGCCGCGACCGCAATGCCGGTGGTGGCGCCGGCGATCAGCATCATCCGCCGCACCCGCGCAAACAACTGGGCTTGTTCGGGGGTCGGTTCGGGAATGGCGGCTTCGGTCATAAGGTTCTTCTTTGCAGGCAACTTCTTCCAACGGCGGCGAAAGGATTAACGTCACGGTCGCGGGCGACGAGGGCTCGCCGCGGCTCGACCGCGTGCTGGCAAAGGCTTGCGAAAGCCTGTCGCGCTCGCGGCTGAAGGCGCTGATCCTGGCCGGTTCCGTGACCGTGAAGGGCGCCGTCGTCCGCGACCCCGCTTATCATGTCAGCGCGGGGGATTCGATCACAATCGACGTGCCGGAAGCGGCCCCGCCCGAACCTAAAGGGGAAGCCATCGCGCTCGATATCGTGTTCGAGGATGACGACATCATCGTCATCGACAAGCCGAAGGGGCTGGTCGTGCATCCCGCGGCGGGGCACGAGACGGGTACCCTGGTTAATGCGCTGATCGCCCATTGCGGCGAGAGCCTCTCCGGCATCGGCGGGGTGAAGCGGCCGGGCATCGTGCACCGGCTCGACAAGGACACCACCGGGCTGATGGTGGTCGCCAAGAACGACGCCGCGCATGCCTCGCTGTCGGCGCAGTTCGCCGACCACGGCCGCACCGGCGAAATGCGGCGCGGCTATCTCGCCTTTGTCTGGGGCGTGCCGAACCGCCAGCGCGGCACCATCGATGCGCCGATCGACCGCCATCCGTTTGCGCGGGAAAAAATGGCGGTGCGCGAGGGCGGCCGCGAGGCGGTCACGCACTGGGAAATCCGCGAGGTCTTCAACGGCCGCGACGGCAAGCCGGTGGCGTCGCTGCTGGCCTGCCAGCTCGAGACCGGGCGCACCCACCAGATAAGAGTGCACCTCGCCCATATCGGGCATCCCCTGCTGGGGGATTCCGTCTACGGCCCGCACTTCAAGACCAAGGCCGGGCACCTCAGCCCCAAGGCACAGGCCGCCCTGACGGCGCTGGGACGACAGGCCCTACACGCTTACCTCTTGGCCCTGGAGCATCCCCGGAGCGGAGAAATTCTCCACTGGGAAGCCGGTCTGCCGGAGGATTTGCTCCTATTGGAGAAAACCCTGCAGGCGGCGCAATGACGCAGGCGGTTTGGAAAACGGCAATCATTACAAAAAGTTATACCAGCCACACGGGGACGTGACGTCAGTATTCCTTCCCTATCGGGCTGGGTTTGGGGTATATTGCACCTGCGCTGAATATCCAGCGCGGAACATCGCAGAGCGTCCGGCTTTGACAAAGCGGCCGCCTGCCGGGCCCGCCGCTATCGGGGGCCTGAACCACTGGAGGGCGCTAAATGGCCCGTACAGCTACGTTACCGATTCTCAACGGAGAATCCGGTCTTTCCCGGTACCTCGCCGAGATCCGCAAGTTCCCGATGCTGGAACCCCAGCAGGAATACATGCTCGCCAAGCGTTGGCGCGAGCATGACGATCGCGACGCGGCACACCAACTCGTCACCAGCCATCTCAGGCTCGTGGCCAAGATCGCCATGGGCTATCGCGGCTACGGCTTGCCGATCTCCGAGGTCGTCTCGGAAGGCAATGTCGGCCTGATGCAGGCGGTGAAGCGATTCGAACCCGACAAGGGTTTCCGTCTCGCCACATACGCCATGTGGTGGATCAAGGCGTCGATTCAAGAGTACATCCTGCGTTCCTGGTCGCTCGTGAAGATGGGCACCACTGCGAACCAGAAGAAGCTGTTCTTCAACCTGCGCAAGGCGAAGAGCAAGATCAACGCGCTGGACGAGGGCGATCTGCGCCCCGACCAGGTCAAGGTCATCGCCAAGCGTCTCGGCGTGACGGATCAGGACGTTGTCGACATGAACCGCCGTCTCGGCGGCGATGCCTCGCTCAACGCGCCGATCCGCGACGACGGCGAAGCCGGCGAATGGCAGGACTGGCTGGTCGACAACTCGCCGAACGCCGAAGCATTGATGGCGGAGAGCGAGGAATTCGATCACCGCCGCCAGGCTTTGAGCGGTGCGATCAACGTGCTCAACCCGCGCGAACGCCGCATCTTCGAGGCGCGGCGCCTCGCCGAAGAGCCGATGACGCTGGAAGACCTCGCCGCCGAGTTCGGCGTGTCCCGCGAGCGCGTCCGTCAGATCGAGGTCCGCGCCTTCGAGAAGGTGCAGTCCGCGGTCAAGGGCACGATTGCGAAGCAGGAAGCGGCGCTGGAAGCCGCGCACTGAACGACTAACAGGCGGATCGAAACGAAAGCCGGCGGCAACGCCGGCTTTTTGTTTTTTGGGCCCCCTGCGCGATTAGCTGCGATCACTGATCGTCATTGCGAGGAGCGCAAGCGACGAAGCAATCCAGCTTTCTTGTTGCAGCAAAGCTGGATTGCTTCGCTTCGCTCGCAATGACGGCTGGGGACGTCAATAATAATCGCGAAAATATCCCGCCAGCGAATTCGGCTCGTCGATCGAATTGAAATCGTAGGGATCGCCATAGAGCAGCGCGTCGGCCTGCGTCTTGTAATCGGGCGCGACGTCGTCGGGCTGCTGGATCGGCTTGGCCAGGATGTCGCGATAGTTCTGATACGCATCCTGCGTGCCGATGAAGATGCAGACGCAATGGTTCGGCTCGGCATAGAGGTAGCGCACCTCGTTATTGCCGTAGCGATGAATGACGAAACGATGCGGCG
The DNA here is from genome assembly GCA_021732175.1 of Bradyrhizobium sp. Taxonomy (GTDB): domain Bacteria; phylum Pseudomonadota; class Alphaproteobacteria; order Rhizobiales; family Xanthobacteraceae; genus Bradyrhizobium. The sequence goes on along the minus strand of JAKFVP010000253.1, from coordinate 3,027 downwards.
GCAGCGCATTCATCGCCTTCTTCGCCGCGGCATCGTTGGCGACCTGGACGCGGAAACCGGCGGAAGAAAGATAGAAGCTGTTTTTGTCGAGGAAGGGCTTGCTCGGCGTCTCCAGCGCGACGAGGACCGAGGCGCAGAGCAAGAGCACGATCGCCGGCACCGCGCCGATGGCGCGCAGGCGAAAAGCGCCGATGGCGCGGCGGCGAAACGGCCGTGCAGTCGTCATGGACAAGGCAAACATCGTCATCACTCTCCCCATTCCCGCGCCAGTTTGGCGAGCTCACAGCCTTCGCAATAGCGCGCGTCCTTGTAGTCGATCCAGTTATGCGCATAGACCCGCTCGAGCGGAATCTGGTAGCGCGCCCGCAGCACCTTCACCAGCACGCGCCATGTGGCGATCTGCGCCTCGGTGGGGCCGCGGGTGACGTCGGGATAATTGCCGGCGAACTCGACGCCGATGGAATTGGTGCCGAGCACCTGCTTATGGGTCGGACGGTTGTCGATATATTTGTTGTCGTTGCGGTTGGCGCCGTCGCCATGGGTCGGCACCAGATCTTCCGCGACCGCCCAGTAGACGGTGCCGTCGGTCTCGACCCAGACGGTGACGCCGCGCCGGGTCGGGTTCTTGTTCTGCAGCGCCGCGCCGCCTTTGGCCGAACCTGACGGTCCCTCGGTCTGGTGGACGATGATGTTCTTCCAGGGATGCGCCTTTGCGACGTCGCCCCAGGGCGCCAGCCAGACGATTTTGAGGCCGGGAATATCGGGGGTGCCCGAGGCGCGCGCCAGCGTCGCGAGGTCGGTCTGGGCGATAGCGGGAAACACGAAAGCGATGGCCAGGAGCGCCATCGCCGGCAGGCGAAATTGCATGAACTCAAATCCGGTTACGCCCATGCCTTAGCATGTTTTAGCGCGCTTTTGGATTTCAGGCGTGCTTGCGCAGGACCTCAGCGACCGGATTGGCCTCGGCGCCCGGGACCAGCGGCGGCGACGGATCGTAGGCGGCATAGCGGTTGCGGCCGTCGCGCTTGGCCTCGTAGAGCGCATGGTCGGCGGCGGCGATCACGCGGTCGGGGAAAGCGCCCATCGAGTGCGTCCATTGCGCAACGCCGATCGAGACGGAGATCGGGATATCGGTGCCGGCGCATTCGGCGGCATCGGCACGGCAGACCTCGAGCAGCCGGCGGGCGATCACCACGGCTTCGCGCAAGGTGGAGGACGGCAGCACGATGCAGAATTCGTCGCCGCCGGCGCGCGCCAGCATGTCGCCGGGCCGCAGCCGGGTCTGCGCCATCAGGGTGAAATGCTGCAGGCAGGCATCGCCGGCGGCATGGCCATGGGTGTCGTTGATGCCCTTGAAGCCGTCGAGGTCGATCACCAGCAGCGAGAACGGATCGCCCGAGCGCTCGGAGCGGGCGCATTCCTCGGTCAGGCGCTGCAGCAAATGCCGGCGGTTGGCCACCCCGGTGAGGTCGTCCATCAGCGCCAGATCTGCGACCTCGCTGCGCAGGCGGTCGATCGCCATCAGCAGGAAGCCGAAATTCACCGCCATCGACAGGAACACCAGCATCAGGGTCAGCAGCGACTGGACCTGGTTGTAATGGGTGAAGGAGAAGCCGCCGGCAGCGCCGGAGAGGCCGGCCATCAGCCGCAGCGAATAGATGGTGACGATGAGGATGACGACGATGCCGGCGAGCTGGGCGCCGGCATTCTTCCGGCCGTCGGGCGGCGACAGCAGCATCTTGAGCGACATCACCAGCGGCAGCGCCTGAGCGACGATGAAGATCGTCAGCCGCGCGGGCGCGCTGTCATTGACGTAGATGAAGAACCACATGCCGGCGAAGGCGGCCATGGTGATGATCGCCGTGCGGTTCCAGTCAACCACCTTCTCGTAGAAGCACTGGATGCCCATGGCGGCAAGGCAGGTGGCGAGCACCATGATGCTCCCGGCGGCCAGCAGCGGCAGCAACGATTCATCGAAGACACCGCGCAGCGTCGCCACGGCGGCCGCAGCGGCGCACATGAACGCCGATCCGGTCCAGTATCGCGCGGCTTCGAATGAGGGATAGGTTCGCTGCACATAGGCCCAGATCAGGCCCAGCGACAGGAAATTGATGACCAGCACTGTCCAAAGTGTTGGAACGCTCAGCATCGACAAGTTCGGGACGGAAATTGTCCCTCTCCCCTAGGTATGACCGCCCCACCTTTGGGTGCTTCGTCAGAGACAATCCCCGTTGTCTTGCCGATAAAGTGCAGCGCCCTCGCTTAACGGAGCGTGACCGCGACCGCACAATCAGCACCGTGGTTTTATTTTGATGAATGCTGCCTGCGGCGTTCGATCGAACGCCGTTGCCGACCGAAATTCGTGTCGCGTTAACCTTGTTGGGCGCGCAAGTCCGGCATCGATCCGCAGCGTCCGATCGGCGCGGCGCAGGAAAATTTCAAAAAAAGCACCTCAAAACGCACATCAGCTGTGGATAACGCCATGATGGCGTCGTGACAGTGGGCGGCAGCAGCCCGCGAATCTGGTGGTAATGCAAGCGAGGATGTTGCGAGGTTGGCCCTCCGCCACAATGCATGCCTCGGAGTCGCGTTCAATCCATTAAACCCTTGAGAGGATACTATGGCTAAGAAAGCGAAGAAGGCGAAGAAGGCGAAAAAGGCGAAGGCCAAGGCCAAGAAGTAACCTTTAGCCCGGGTGGAGCGCGCTCAGCGCTCTGCCCGGGTGCCCAATCGATGCCTTCGGTATCGGCACCTGGGTTTCTTACCTGGTTTATTGAGTTCTTTCGAAGACGGCGGGCGGCGGCCCGCCTTTTGATTTTTAGGGGCCCTTGATCGGGGCCCTTTGATTTTTGGGTACTCCTCATCCTGAGGAGCGGCGCTTGCGCCGCGTCTCGAAGGATGAAGCCCGAGATGGTTCGAGACGCGCCTGCGGCGCTCCTCACCATGAGGGTCTGACAGTATCGCTCGCCGCAATGACGGCTGGGCCGCCTACCGCTCGGCCAATGCCAGGCGCGTCTCGAACCATCT
>JAKFVP010000151.1 GCA_021732175.1 Bradyrhizobium sp. | reverse complement strand
ACACTGAAAATCGCCCGCGAGACCGGCGTGCCCGCGCATCTCAACGCGATGGGCCTGCGGCTGCGCGAGGGGCTGGCGTCACTGGCCGCACAACATGGCATCGCGATCCGTCAGAGCGGCCCGCCGCAAATGCCCCTGATGCTGTTTGATGCCGATCCGGACGTGCGCAAGGGCCGCGCGTTCTGCTCGGCCGCGCTGCGCCACGGCGCGTTCTTTCACCCCCAGCACAACATGTTTCTTTCCGCGGCGCATGGTCCCGACGATATCGACGCCGCGCTGCAGGCCGCCGCCCACGGCTTTGCGGCTGTCGCCGCGCTCAAGCCCTAGGTATCAGCTGAGATCCGCCGCGCCCAACCCGGAATTGCGTCGCGGATGTGGCAAAGACTGCGCGCTGTTGACGCGTTGTCGGGGCCCTTCATTTGCCGGACTATGCGGCACTTTCCAGCAGATACCGTGCGGCAGGAACAAGCGTGATGCACGCTACGCGCGCCTGCTTCCAAAGGGGGACGTCATGAAGAAGTTTGCCGTGTATGCCGCGTTGGCCCTTCTGGCAGACCTTTCCGCCACACCGCTACACGCCCAATCCTGGCCGGAGAAACAGATCACCTTTATCGTGCCGTTCGCGGCCGGCGGCGGCACCGATGCCTTTGCCCGACCGCTCGCGGCCGAGCTCGACGCGCAGCTCGGCAAGCGCGTGCTGATCGAAAACCGCGCCGGCGCGGGCGGCACCGTCGGCGCCTCCGCCGCGGCCAAGGCCACACCCGACGGCTACACCTTCTTTGTCGGCGCGGCGCATCACACCATTGCGCCGTCGCTCTATCCAAAACTCGACTACGACATCGAGAAGGATTTTGTCGCCGTCGCCCTGATCGCGCGGCCGCCGCAGGTCGTGGTCGTCAACCCCGACAAGATCGCGGCCAAGACGCTCAAGGAATTCATCGACTATCTCAACGCCAATCCCGGCAAGGTGAATTACGGTTCCGCCGGCGCCGGCACCACGCATCATCTCGCGGGCGAATTGTTCAAGATCCTCACCAAGACCAACATCCAGCACGTGCCCTATCGCGGCGCGGGCCCTGCGATGCAGGATCTGATCGCCGGTCACGTGCCTGTCGTGTTCGACGGGCTCGGCTCGTCGGCGGCACCCGTCCGGGCCGGACAGTTGCGCGCGCTCGCCGTCGCGGCGCCCAAGCGCGTCTCGGCCTTCCCCGAACTTCCGACCGCCGCGGAAGCGGGCCTTCCCGGCTACGAGGTGTCGACCTGGTACGGCCTGTTCGCGCCAAAGGGCACGCCGCCTGCCATCATCGAGCGCATGACCAAGGAGTTGCGCACGGCGATGGCGAAGCCGCAGGTCAGGGAAGCGTGGGAGCGCAACGGCTCCGACGTGCCGGACGTGACCGGCGCTGCGTTTTCCAAGATGGTGTCTTCGGAAGTCGAGCGCTGGCGCAAGGTTGTCACCGATGCGAATGTGAAGCTGGACTGACGCTCGTTGCCGCGCCCCGCGGGGACTATGGTCCCGCGGTCATGCCAAGCCGCCCGATGCCCGGCAGTTTCAGTGCCGGGCGGCGGAGATCGAAGCCGATGACGGCGCCGAGAAAGTTGATCTCGAAGCCCTCGACCCAGCCGATCATGATGCCGAGATAGCCCGCGAGCGAAACGAACACGCCGGTGCGCGACGCCGTCGCCCCGAACCATCCGTCATACGGATAGTCCTTGCCGATCGCGGTCGGCGGCAGCACCGCGTTCAGTTCCGGCACCGCATCGAGCACGACGCGCGTGAAGGTGTTGGAATTCGGCCCGGGCCAGGCGCTGTAATCGCCATAGGTGCGGAACTTGTAGTTATCGATCACGCTGCGGATCTTGGGGATCAGGCGCGCGGCTTCTGCGCCATCGACGGCGACGACGGTCTCCGGCACAGCACCGAACCAGCGCCCGTCGGCGGCGAAGCCGTTGCTGCGGATCGGCTCGCCCCACGCCGTGTAGTCATAGCGAGTGTATGCCGGCGCACCGCGCTCCTTGACCACGATCCAGCTATGCACCGCGAAAATGCCGCGCCAGCGCATGGTGCGTGCGGCATAGACCCTGATCAGGGCTTCCTGGTTCGTCGAGGCCGGCGGCAGCAGGCCCGCGCTCGATCGGTCCGCGGTCTGCCAGGTGCCTCGGTCGGGATCGATAAAGAGATAGCGCACGGCCGACCAGCCGATCGGCGCGGTGAGGAGCAACAGAAAGATGACCAACGATTCTCAAGTGCAGCAGAGTTTCCGAGCGGGTAGTCGACAGGTCCATATAGTGCGTCCGCCTCGTTGCGCCAGCTCCCGCCACGAGCCCCGGCCTGGCGCAGGTTCTGCGCGCCACGCGGCCCGCGCCTGCCTTGCACTGCATATCTCGCCCGCATAGGCTCGGCCCATAAAAGCCGCAAGGCACAACAACATCAACGGGACGAAACCCCAAAAATGCAGCCCTCCGAGCGGCGCGCCTCCATCTATCGCCGGGGCCTCATCATCGTCGCGACTTTGGCGACCGCCTATATGGCGAGCCATTTCTTCCGCTCTTCCAATGTCACCACCGGCCTCGATCTGATGCGCGATCTGTCGGTCGGGCCCGGCGCGCTGGGTGCGCTGACCGGCGCGTTCTTCTTCGGCTTTGCCGCGATGCAGATTCCCTGCGGCTTCTTCTTCGACCGCTTCGGGCCGCGCCGCACCGTCGCCGGCATGCTGGTGCTTGCGACGATCGGCGGCATCATCTTCACGACCGCGCCGAGCTGGCCGGTGCTGCTCACCGGCCGTGTGCTGCTCGGGGCCGGCTTCGGCGTCATGCTGATCGGCAGCATGGTCGTCATCACCCGCTGGTTTCCGCCGGATCGTTTTTCCACGCTCACCGCCGTCGTGCTGTCGGTTGGCCTGCTCGGCAATCTCATCGCCACCACGCCGCTGGCCTGGGCCGCGGAGATTTCCGGCTGGCGCACGGTGTTCGCGGCGGCCGTGCTGTTCACCGCTGTCGCAGCCATCGCGGTCTGGATCGTGGTGCGCGACGCCCCGCCCGGTCATCCCTTCCTCGCGCGCAAGCCGGAGCCGGTCGGCGAGATGCTGCAGGGCCTGTTCGAGGTGCTGCGCAATCCCCGCCTCTGGCCGATCATCTCACTCAATTTCTTCAACTATGCCTGCACCTTCACGGTGCAGGGCCTGTGGGGCGGCGCTTACTTGCGCGAAGTGCACGGGCTGACGCCGATCGCGGCCGGCAACGTCCTGCTCGCAGCCGTCGTTGCCTATCAGCTCGGCATGCTCTGCTTCGGGCCGCTCGACCGCCTGTTCGACACCCGCAAATGGATCGCCATCGGCGGCACCGTGGCGATCATTGTGCTGCTGGCCGCGCTGGCGATTCCCGCATCGCCGCCGGTGTGGCTTCCGATCGGCGCCATCGTCGCCATGGGATTTTTCAGCGCCTCTTCGACCATGGTGATGACCCATGGCCGCGGCATCTTTCCGGACCGGCTGATCGGGCGCGGCATCGCCACCATGAACACGTCGGTCATGCTGGGCGTCGCCGTGATGCAGACAGTCTCGGGCATGATCCTCGGTGCGTTCGAACCGCTGGCCGGCGGCGCGCGCACCGAAATCGCCTACCGCTCGCTATTCGCTTTTCTGACCGTCATCCTGATCTGCGCGGTCCTGTCGTACAGTCGCTCGGAGGACATCAAGCCGAGCGAAGAAATGCGCCTGCGCGAGCTGGCCAAGGCGGCGTAGTAAAAGGCGGCGTGAGGCCAGGCCCGGATCGCCTCAAAACTCCAGCGGCGCGTTGTCGACGACTTCCTTCATGACAAAGAATGTTCGCGTCTGCCGCACGCCGGGCAGCGCGATCAGCTGCTCGCCATGGATGCGGTTGAAGTCTTCCATGTCGCCGACCCTGATTTTCAGGAAGTAGTCGAAATCGCCGGCCACCAGATGGCAGTCCAGCACGAACTTCAGTTTTGCGATGGCCCGCTCGAAGGAGGCAAAACTCTCGGGCGTCGAGCGGTCGAGCACCACGCCGACCATGACCAGCGCGCCCTTGCCGACCTTGCGCGGCGCCACCACCGCACGGACCTCGGGGATGTATCCCTCCTCGAACAGCCGCTGCGTGCGCCGGTGGCAGGTCGCCGCGCTGACGCCGGCCATTCCGGCCAGCTCCGCATTGCTGAGCCGTCCGTTATTCTGCAGCAATCGCAGCATCTTGAGATCAATACGGTCGAGTCGGCTGGCCATGGAAGAATCTTCCTTAAAAGCGGTATCTGGCGAGAGGAATAGTAGCATATTTGTCAGATGCCGCGCCATCAGGAGCATTTTGGCGGCGGATTAGAAAGCACCTTTTCCCGCAACGATGCTAGGCGTTCCCCAAGCGATGACGACATCAACGGGGATGACATGCTGGCGAAATTCGAACGCTATCCGCTGACCTTCGGGCCGACGCATATCGAGAAGCTGGAGCGGCTGTCGCGCCACCTCGGCGACAAGGTCGAGATCTACGCCAAGCGCGAGGACTGCAATTCGGGGCTGGCCTTCGGCGGCAACAAGCTGCGCAAGCTCGAATACATCATTCCCGACGCCATCGCTTCCAACGCCGACACGCTGGTGTCGATCGGCGGCGTGCAATCCAACCACACCCGCATGGTCGCCGCCGTCGCCGCCAAGATCGGCATGAAGTGCCGCCTGGTGCAGGAGAGCTGGGTGCCGCACGAGGACGCCGTCTACGATCGCGTCGGCAACATCCTGCTCAGCCGCGTGATGGGGGCGGATGTTCGCCTGGTCGACGATGGCTTTGACATCGGCATCCGCAAGAGCTGGGAGCAGGCGATCGAGGAAGTGAAGGCGGCCGGCGGCAAGCCTTATGCGATTCCGGCCGGCGCCTCCGTGCACAAATATGGCGGGCTCGGCTATGTCGGCTTTGCCGAGGAGGTGAGGGCGCAGGAGAAAGAACTCGGTTTTGCCTTCGACTACATCGTGGTCTGCACCGTCACCGGCTCGACCCATGCCGGCATGCTGGTCGGCTTTGCCGCCGACGGCCGCGCGCGAAAAGTGATCGGCATCGATGCGTCCTTCACGCCGGCGCAGACCAAGGCGCAGGTGCTCGACATCGCCCGCAACACCGCTGGCCTCGTCGAGCTCGGCCGCAGGATCGAGGACGACGATTGCGTGCTGATCGAGGACTACGCCTATCCCGCCTATGGCGTGCCGTCGGAGGAAACCAAGGAAGCGATCCGCCTCTGTGCGCGGCTCGAAGGCATGATCACCGATCCCGTCTACGAGGGGAAATCCATGCAGGGCATGATCGACCTCGTGAACAAGGGATTTTTTCCGAAGGGATCGAAGATCCTCTACGCCCATCTCGGCGGCGCGCCGGCGATCAACGGTTACGGCTATGCGTTCCGCAACGGGTGAGGGCGGCACACCCAATTAAACAGGCAGGCCGAGTTCAATTCGGGCAACGCGCCTAACGGCCATTATGAGGGAGCCGTGATCAAAACGCTCTTCCGGTCCATATCGTCGCTTTACGAGGTCCGATAACATCGTTGCCATAGTAGGCAGCTTGGGCGGATCGAGTACCACGTCATGATCATCTAACTGCCGACCGTGCTTCGCAGCAGCCGCCAGGTTCTTTTCGATCTCCAATTCCCTGTCTTTCAATTCCTCCCACAAGGCAGGGTTTTCACGTGCTAGCATCACCAGTTCAGTAATCTGTTCCAAAGTCATTCTCATGCGGATACCGGAATTCTAGCGTGGCTTGACCTTCTCGTACTCCGCGAGCGCCCGTTCGAACTTCTCGTTGAACAGCCACATCGCATCCATGATCTCGCGGTAGTTGGCCGAGGTCTTCGCCCGGTCGGTCGCGCCATAGGCGAACATGCTGTTGTTGCGCAAATAGCCCATGATCCTGGGATCGGAGACGCGGTAGCCGAGCAGGTTGCCCGAAGCGAGCGCCGACTTGGTCGGGCTCGGCACGATCTGGATCAGCTCGAAGAATTTCATCTGGTCGATCGGGTTCGGCAGCGTCTTGGCAATCGCCGGGATTTGCGCGAACAGTTCGGCGTGCGCATTCATCAGTCCGTCGCGCACATTGATCC
>JAKFVP010000311.1 GCA_021732175.1 Bradyrhizobium sp. | reverse complement strand
GCGGCTGTGGTGCGTAGGGAGGCGAATATGGCTGCGCCGGTGCGTAACGCGGCTCCGGCGCGAACTGGGCCTGCGGCGCTTGCGGAGCCATCGGCGGCGCATGACGCGGCGCCATTTGGCGCGGCGGCTCATCCAGTTCGTTCTGGCGCGCGGCGATCTCCGCAATCGCGAAATCGAAGCTCGAAGGGCTCAGCGGCGGCGACGAACGATAGACTTCCTTGGCCGCGCGCTCGACCATCTCGCTCTGGCGCTGCTGATCCTGCATGTGCGCCTGGCGGGCCGGGTGCGGATTGGTGATCTGCGACAGCCGCGCATCGAGGCGCGAGATCGCGTCGTTGAGCTGGCGCGCCACCGGCGGCTCGCCGCGCGGGGCCTGGCCGCTGCCGTTGCTGCGGGGCGCCTCCGGGCGGGGCTTTGCGATCTGTTCGATCTGGCGGGTGATCGAGTCGAGCCGCTGATGAATGTCGTCGACGGCGCGGTGCTGCTGGCTGTAGGCCGGCGCCGGCTGGCGCGGCGGCTCGTAGCCCTGGCGCTCGTAACTTTGGCGCTCGGTGCCTTGTCGTTCGTTGCCTTGTCGGAAATCCGGGGGCGCATCGCCGAGACTGGCGTTGAGCCAGTCGCTGAGCGACATGCCGGCGCGGCGCGCGGCGGCTTCAGCCCTCTCGCGCACGGATGGATCGATGCCGTCGACACTCCACGATACGCGCGAATTCATGATCTCGTCCGGTTCCGACTCCGGCGCTCCACCTGCGCCACAGCCTCCCCGCGCGTCCCGATCGGAAGACAATCGAATTCGGCGCGGGTCGTCTGCCTCAGAGACCGACTTTTTCCCGGCAGGGTAAATATCGGGTTAAGGAATGCGGCGTCGCGGTCGTAAAGTTTAGGGAAGCGCTTGGATTAGCCGCCAAATCCGGTTCCGGGCGGCTCAGGCCTTGCCCTCGCGCGGCCCTTCGCCGATCGGCGTGACGTTGGAGGTGGCCGCCCCGCCGGACAGCACCTCCAGGGCTTCCTCGCACCACTCCACCACGGCCCGCTCGTGGCGGACGCCGAGGCGCAGGTTCAGCAGTTTTCCGAGGTCGGCATGGGCGGCGGTGCCGTCGGGGAAGCGCTTGGCCAGGATTCGCTCGAAGCGGGCCTGCCGGTCGCGATGGTGTTCCAGGCGGGCCATGATGTCGGCGCGCAGCGCGTCCATGTCCACATCCCCCAGCGCGAACATCCGCACCAGCAGGTCGTCCTTGATCGAGGCCGGCCGGCTTGGCCGCGCCGCCCAGTGTTTCAGGGCCGCCCGGCCTTCGGAGGTCAGCGTATAGACCAGCTTGTTGGGCTTGCCGGTCTGCACGACCTCGCGGGCCTGGACATGACCGCGGTCGCGCAGTTTCGAAAGTTCCCGGTAGATCTGCTGGTGGTCGGCCTTCCAGAAGAAGCCGATCGAGGTGTCGAAGGTCTTGGCGAGCTCATAGCCCGTCATCGGCCGTTCGGTCAGGCACGCCAAGATCGCGTCACCCAGCGCCACGCGCGGACCCTCCATTTTGCGGCAAGCCGCTCGGGAATGAGGCTGCATCTGTTCCTTGACACCTTATGCACAAAGGTGCATATGCGTCAATGTGCATAAGGGGCGGCGTGGAATTGAGCCGTGGAACGGCCCGATGCTCGATATGGCGCGGCGAATTGCCGTTGCCAGTGCAAAGTCGCGGCTTCACGCTAGAGGAGACGTCCGATGAGCTTGCCCGGCCTCGACCGCTGGTACCGTTTCATCAAGTCGCATGACCTCAGCGAACTGAAGGCCATGCTCCACCCCGACGTGGTGTTCGAGAGCCCGGTCGTGCACACGCCGCAGCGCGGCGCCGACATCACCTTCAAATACCTCGCCGGCGCCATCAAGGTGCTCAACGGCGACAGCTTCCGATATCTCGGCGAATGGCGCGGCGACAAAAGCGCGGTGCTGGAATTCGCCACCGACATCGACGGCATCACCATCAACGGTGTCGACATCATCAAATTCGCCGACGACGGCCGCATCATTCACTTCAAGGTGATGGTGCGTCCGCTCAAGGCGATGAATCTGCTGCACCAGCTCATGGGCAGGCAATTGGCGATGCAGTGAGGCGAATAGCCCCGCGCAAATGATACGGTGCGGCTGTCTCGGATGTCAGGAACAAGCTAAGCTCGTCTCTGGAGCCGTGATCGTCGGGCCGCAGGAATTCCCCACATAACCCCGCCACTAGCGGAGAGGACGCGATGCCGATCTACAAAGCCCCCGTGGAAGATGTGACCTTCCTGCTCAACGACGTGTTCCAGATCGACCGTTACAACAATCTGCCGGGTTTTGCCGACGCGTCGTCCGATGTGCGCGAAGCCATCCTGGGCGAGGCCGCCAAGCTCAGCGAGGAAGTGCTGCAGCCGCTCAATCGCGTCGGCGACCTCGAAGGCTGCAAGCGCCACGACGACAACAGCGTCACCACCCCGAAGGGCTTCAAGGAAGCCTTCAAGCAGGTCGCCGAAGGCGGCTGGCTCGGCCTCTCGGCGCCGACCGAATATGGCGGCCAGGGCCTGCCGGTGACGCTGAGCCAGGCGGTCAACGAATTCCAGTGCTCCGCCAACATGGCCTTCACGATGTATGGCGGCCTCACCATGGGCGCGACCGCAGCGCTCCTGGTGCACGGCAATGCCGAGCAGAAGAAGACCTACGTGCCGAACATGGTGGCCGGCAAATGGACCGGCACCATGAACCTCACCGAACCGCATTGCGGCACGGATCTCGGCCTGATGCGCACCAAGGCGGTGAAGCAGGCCGACGGCAGCTTCAAGATCACGGGCACAAAGATCTTCATTTCCGCCGGCGAGCATGATCTTGCCGACAACATCATCCATCTCGTGCTGGCGCGCATCGAAGGCGCGCCTGCCGGCATCAAGGGCGTGTCGCTGTTCGTGGTGCCGAAATTCCTGGTCAAGCCCGACGGGTCGCTCGGTGCGCGCAACGGCGTGTCCTGCGGCTCGATCGAGCACAAGATGGGCATCCACGGCAATTCCACCTGCGTGATGAACTACGACAACGCCACCGGCTGGCTGATCGGCGAAGAGAACAAGGGCATGCAGGGCATGTTCGTGATGATGAACGAGGCCCGCCTCGGCGTCGCCGTGCAGGGCCTCGCGCAGTCCGAAGTCGCCTATCAGAACGCGGTCAATTATGCCCGCGAGCGCCTGCAGGGCCGCTCGATCTCCGGCACCAAGGCGCCGGACAAACCCGCCGATCCCATCATCGTGCATCCCGACGTGCGCCGCACGCTGCTCACCATCCGCGCCTTCAATGAAGCCGCACGCGCCATGGTGGTCTGGACTGCGCTGAAGAGCGACGTCGCGCATCGTTCCAGCGATCCCAAGGATCGCCAGGAGGCCGACGATCACATGGGCCTGATGACCCCGGTGATGAAGGGCGTGATGACCGGCACCGGATTCGCCAACACCGTGATGGCGCAGCAGATGTATGGCGGCCACGGCTACATCGCCGAGCACGGCATGGAGCAGTTCGTGCGCGATGCGCGAATTTCGATGATCTATGAGGGCGCCAACGGCGTGCAGGCGCTCGACCTCGTCGGCCGCAAGCTCGGTCGCGACGGCGGCCGCGCCATCATGGCGTTCTTCGGAGAAGTCACCGCCTTCTGCAAGGAGAACGGTGGCAACGACGCGATGAAGCCCTATGTCGCCCCGCTCTCGAAGGCGCTCGGAGATCTGCAGCAGGCCACCACCTGGCTGATGGCGAATGGGCTCGCCAAGCCGGACAATGCGGGCGCCGCCGCCACCGACTACATGGAATTGTTCGGCCTCGTCGTGTTCGCCTATATGTGGGCGCGGATGGCCAAGGTCGCGAACGACAAGATTGCGGCCTCGGGCTCTACGCCCTACCTCAAGACGAAACTCGTCACCGGAAAATTCTTCATGGAGCGGATGCTGCCGGAAACCGCGGCGCACCTCGCGCGGCTGCAGACCGGCGCCGACACCACCATGGAACTGGCGGCGGAAGCGTTCTGAGACCTTCGCTTCCGCGCCAAACTCGTCTATAAATTACGATCATCATACCAAGGAGGGCGTCATGCCTGAGGCATTCATCTACGATCACGTCCGCACCCCGCGCGGCCGCGGCAAGGCCGACGGCTCGCTGCACGAAGTCACCGCGCTGGCGCTGGCCACCGTGCCGCTCAAGGCACTCAAGGAGCGCAACAATCTGAAGGAAGACGTCGTCGACGACGTCATCCTCGGCGTGGTCGATCCCGTCGGCGAAGCCGGTTCCGACATCGCGCGCTTCGCTGCGCTGAAGTCGGGTCTTGGCGAGTCCGTTCCCGGCGTGCAGATCAGCCGTTTTTGCGCTTCCGGTCTCGATGCCGTGAACTTCGCGGCTGCCCAGATCATGAGCGGCCAGCATGAGCTCGTGATCGGCGGCGGCGCGGAATCGATGAGCCGCGTCGGCATCGGCGCTTCCGGCGGCGCATGGCCGATGGATCCCTCGATGGCGGTACCGGCCTATTTCATGCCGCAGGGCATCTCGGCCGACCTGATCGCCACCAAATACGGCTTCTCGCGCGACGACGTCGATGCCTATGCCGTGCAGAGCCAGCAGCGCGCCGCGAAATCCTGGGAAGAAGGCCGCTTCAACAAGTCGGTCGTGCCGGTGAAGGATCAGAACGGCCTCACCATCCTTGCCAAGGATGAGCACATGCGTCCGACCACGACCATGCAGTCGCTGGCGCAGTTGCAGCCGTCATTCGCGGCGATGGCCGCGATGGCCGGCTTCGATGCGGTCGCGGTGCAGTCGCATCCCGAAATCGAGAAGGTCAATTACGTGCACCATGCCGGCAACTCGTCGGGCATCGTCGACGGCGCAGGCGCCGTGCTGCTCGGCAGCAAGGAAGCGGGCGTCAAGCATGGCCTGAAGGCGCGTGCAAAGATCCGGGCGTTTGCCAATATCGGCTCGGAGCCGGCGATGATGTTGACCGGTCCGGTCGATGTCACCGAGAAGCTGTTCGAACGATCAGGCATGAAGAAGTCGGACATCGACCTGTTCGAGCTCAACGAAGCCTTCGCTTCGGTGGTGCTGCGCTACATCCAGGCTTTCGACATCGACAATGCCAAGATCAACGTCAATGGCGGCGCGATCGCGCTCGGCCATCCGCTCGGCGCCACCGGCGCGATGATCCTGGGCACCGTGCTCGACGAGCTCGAGCGCACCAACAAGTCCACGGCGCTGGTGACGCTGTGCATCGGCGGCGGCATGGGCACCGCCACCATCATCGAGCGCGTCTAAGGCGAGGGGAGAGCGAACATGGCTTACAAGAATTTCAAGTTCGAAGTTGACGCCGACGGCATCGCGCTCGTCACCTGGGACATTCCCGGCCGTTCCATGAACGTGCTGGACGAGACCTCGGTCAGCGAGATCGAGGCGATCGTCAAGCAGACCACGGAGGACGCCGCCATCAAGGGCGTCGTCATCACCTCCAGCAAGGAAGCATTCTGCGCCGGCGCCGATCTCACCATGCTGGAAGGCATGAGCCGCACCTATGCGCAATTGCTGAAAGAAAAAGGCGAGGTCGCGGCCAACCAGGCGCTGTTCGACCAGAGCCGCCGCTTCTCGCAGATCTTCCGCTCGATCGAAACGTGCGGCAAGCCGTGGGTCGCCGCGATCAACGGTCTCGCGCTCGGCGGCGGCTTCGAGATCACGTTGTCCTGCCACTATCGCGTCGCCGCGGAAAATCCCAAGACCCGGCTCGGCCTGCCCGAGATCAAGGTCGGCCTGTTCCCCGGCGCCGGCGGCACGCAGCGCGTGCCGCGCATCGTGCCGCCGCAGGATGCGATGCAGATGCTGCTCAAGGGCGAAGCGGTCGATCTCAAGAAGGCCAAGGCGCTCAACCTGATCCACGCCGTGGTCCCAGCCGCCGAGATGATCAAGGCCGCCAAGGACTGGATCAAGGGCGGCGGCAAGGCGGTCGCGCCCTGGGACGAGAAGGGCTTCAAGCTGCCCGGCGGCCCGGTCTTCTCCAAGATGGGCATGCAGATGTTCCCGGCCGGCAACGCCATCTACCGCCGCGAGACCTACGACAATTATCCGGCCGCGCGCGCCATCA
>JAKFVP010000628.1 GCA_021732175.1 Bradyrhizobium sp. | reverse complement strand
GCGCTGATCGCGGGAAAATTCCGGCTGCGCGAAAGAAGGATCGGGCGGCGGCGGCGGTGGCGGCGGCGGCATCACCTCCACCGCCAGCGTGCCTTCATCGACCAGCCCATCGATCACGCCGGTGGAAACGCCGGCCTCGCGCGCGGCTTCCGACTTGCCGTGCAGCAGGCCGTCGGAGAGCACCTCGATGACGCGGCGGCGCGCCGGCGTCATGCGCCGCGGCGCTTCGCCCACGAGGCGCGCGCCGACGCGCGCACGCTCGGGCCCCAGATTCTCGCCCATCCGCAAACTCATGCGCAGCACCATGCCGCGGGCCGACAGCGTGTAGTTGGCGACCCAATCGACGAGGGAGCGAAGCTCGCTCTTCAGCGGCGGCACGTCGAGCTTTTCGCCGACATCCTTCAGCCGGTTATGCAGCCGCGGATCGGGATTTTCATTCGGCGCCCAGACGACGCCGATCACCTCGCGCGGACCGAGCGGCACGGCGACGACGTCGCCGGCTTCCAGTTCCATGCCGCGGGGCACGCGGTAGGAATAGGTCTGGTTCAGCGCGACCGGCACCAGCACGTCGACGACACGGGTCGTCGCGGCAGCAGGGCTGGTGCGGGTGGTGTGGTCCATCGGGAAGCGGCGCCGCCTTAGCGAAGGGGTAACGAAGAAAGTGCGATATAATCAGGAGAATCACGGCGTCGATACCCCAAAGGGCTAGCGTCAGTTGGCAAAACCCGAACCAGCCATTGAAGAGAGCGAGCTCGACTGCGCCGATGCGACCATCGCGCGCGCGATCGTGCAGTGGCAAAACCATCTCGGCGCGGAGCGGCGGCTGTCGCCGAAGACGCTGGAGGCCTATGCCCGCGATGTCAGGCAGTTCCTGACTTTCCTCGCCGAGCACCGCGGCAAGCAGGTGACGCTGAAGGGTTTTGCTTCGATCGAGGCCAGTGACATCCGGGCGTTCATGGCGATGCGGCGCGCCGACGAAATCGCCGGACGCTCGCTGATGCGCGCGCTGGCGGGGCTGCGCTCGTTCGGTCGCTTCCTCGAGCGCGAGGGCAAGGGTAAGGTCGGCGCGTTATCTGCGATACGCGCGCCGAAGGTCGGCAAGACCCTGCCCAAGCCGATCCAGATGGCGGCGGCGAAGCGCCTTGCTGATGCCGATGAGCGCGCCGGCGAGGAGCGCGATCCCTGGATTTTGGCGCGCGATGCCGCGGTGATGGCGCTGCTCTACGGCTCGGGCCTGCGCATCTCCGAGGCGCTGGGCCTGAAACGGCGCGATGTGCCGAAACCCGGCGAAGGCGATGTGCTTGTGGTCACCGGCAAGGGCAACAAGACGCGCATGGTGCCGGTGCTGCAGAACGTGCTGCAACTGATCGAGGACTATGCCGCGATGTGCCCCTACTCGCTGTCGCCGCCAGGACCGGTGTTCGTCGGCGCGCGAGGCGGACCGCTGAGCCCGCGGATCATCCAGCTCGCCATGCAGCGGCTGCGCGGCGCGATGGGGCTACCCGACAGCGCCACGCCGCATGCGCTGCGGCATTCCTTTGCCACGCATCTTTTGTCCCGCGGCGGCGATCTGCGCGCCATCCAGGAATTGCTCGGCCACGCCTCGCTCTCGACCACGCAGATCTATACCGGCATCGACAGCGAGCGGTTGCTCGAAGTCTACCGCAGCACCCACCCGCGCCGCTGACATCCCCGTGTCATGTGGTTGACACCGTAAGCTGACCCCTTGCGCGCGCCACATTGTTCGGTCAATCGTGGCACCCACGCGTTTCACCTGGAGGGGATCATGGGCGCACACGAAAGCATGGAGCACGCGGAGCACGCCGAACACGCTTCCGGCTCCAACAGGAACATCGCACTGCTGATCGCCGTAATTGCGCTGTTTCTGGCGCTGTCGGAGATGCTCGGCAAGGGTGCGCAGACCGAATCGATCAGCAAGAACGTCGAGGCGTCAAACCTCTGGGCGTTCTTCCAGGCCAAAAGCATCCGCCGCACCCAGATCCAGACCGCCTCCGAGCAGGGCAAGCTCCAGCTTGGCACCACCACCGACGATGCCGCCAAGGCCGCATTGGCCAAGCAAATCGACGCCTGGGACAAGACCGCGGCGCGTTACCGCTCCGAACCGGAAACCGGCGAAGGCTCCGAGCAACTCGCCAAGCGGGCCAAGGAAGCGG
This sequence comes from Bradyrhizobium sp., assembly GCA_021732175.1. Taxonomy (GTDB): domain Bacteria; phylum Pseudomonadota; class Alphaproteobacteria; order Rhizobiales; family Xanthobacteraceae; genus Bradyrhizobium. The sequence continues at coordinate 3,969 of JAKFVP010000628.1, read as the reverse complement.
AAGCCGCGCGCGACGTCGCGACGGACAAGTACCATCATTATGAATACGCCTCCGCCATGTTCCAGATCGCGATCGTGCTGGCATCGGCCACCATCATCACCGGCATGATCTGGCTGGCCTGGGCGTCAGGGCTGCTGCTGGTGGCCGGAATCGGAATGACATGGGCCGGCCTGTTCTGGCCGCATCTGCTGCATTTGCTGCATCTGCACTAGGGCCGGTCTGTCATGCCCGCGAAGGCGGGGCATCCAGTACGCCGCGGCTCCTCGGCTGAACAACTACCGTCTCTGGAATACTGGATCGCCCGGTCAAGCCGGGCGATGACACGCGTGGGTGTGGAGAACCTACCGCGCCTCGTGCACGCTGCGGCGGAAACGCTGGATCAGCCGCAGCGTCCGGGCCGACCAGCCCTCGCCGTCGCCGCGCAGGATGTCGCGGATGCGTTGCTTGATCGGCGCGACCAGGGCTTGAGCCTTCGCGCGGATCATCAAAATGAATTCGTAGATCTTCTCGAACCAGCGCATCTCCAGCAGCTTCTCGCGCGTCACATCGAAGATGAACGCGGTGATGCCGACGCCGGCGAACTTTGCGAACACGAGGATGGAGATCGAAGTCAGCCAGTATTCATGCGCCAGCAGCCACAGCCCGACCAGCTTGAGCGGAAACAGCGGAATGACCGGTACGGCAAAGACGATCAACGTCATCGCAGGGGACAGCGAGTCGACCCGATCGGCAAGCCACTCCTTGAGTTGGCGCAGCGGAATCCACGCGACGATCTTCTCGACGACAGGTTCGAGATGATCCCACAGCCAGGCTTCGATCAAAAAGATGATCGCAAGCAAAACCCAGAACGGCTGTAGGAGTCGACGAAGCATCAGCGTTATCCCGTCGGTTCAGGTTACCCCAAACCGGTCCCGGGGTCACATATGGATCGCGCGTTTGCCCACTGCAAGCGCCGCTTCCTTGACGGCCTCGGAACGGGTCGGATGGGCGTGACAGGTGCGCGCCAGATCCTCTGCAGAGCCGCCGAATTCCATCAAAACAGCCGCTTCGTGAATCATTTCGCCGGCTTCGCGGCCGATAATGTGCACGCCGAGCACGCGATCGGTTTTCGCATCTGCGAGAACCTTCACGAAACCGTCAGTGGTCTGGTTGACCTTGGAACGGCCGTTGGCGGTGAACGGGAATTTCCCCGATGTGTAGGCGATGCCGGCCTGCTTCAGCTCTTCCTCGGTCCTGCCGACGGAAGAAACTTCCGGCGTGGTATACACAACGCCTGGGATAACATCGTAATTCACGTGACCGGCCTGGCCCGCGAGGATCTCCGCACAAGCCACGCCCTCGTCCTCGGCCTTGTGCGCCAGCATGGGACCGGCGACGACATCGCCGATGGCGTAGATGCCTTTCACATTCGTCGAAAAATGCGAATCGATCTGCACGCGGCCGCGGTTGTCGAGCGCAACGCCGGCTTCCTTCAGGCCGAGGCCCTCGGTGTAGGGCACGCGGCCGATACAGACCAGCACGACATCGGCTTCCAGCGCTTCCGCAGCGCCACCCGCAGCCGGCTCGATGCTCGCCTTCAGCGTCTTGCCAGAAGTGTCGACCGCGGTGACCTTGGCGCCGAGCTTGAACTTGAAACCCTGCTTTTCCAGGATGCGCTGGAATTGCCTGGCGACCTCGCCATCCATGCCGGGCAGGATGCGGTCGAGGAATTCGACCACGGTGACTTCGGCGCCAAGGCGATGCCACACCGAGCCGAGCTCGAGGCCGATGACGCCGGCGCCGACGATCAGCAGTTTGCCGGGCACCTTCTCCAGCGACAGCGCGCCGGTCGAAGACACGATCCGCTTCTCGTCGATCTCGATGCCCTTCAGACGCGCGATGTCGGAGCCGGTGGCAATCACGATGCTCTTCGTATCCACGACTTGCGCCTTGCCGTCGGCACCCGTCACTTCCACCTTGCCCGCGCCGAGGATCTTGCCCTTGCCCATCAGGACGTCGATCTTGTTCTTCTTCATCAGGAACTCGACGCCCTTGACGTTGCCGTCGATGCCCTGCTGTTTGAAGCCCATCATCGAGGGCAGATCGAGTTTCGGCGCGGAAACGCTGACGCCCATCTTGGCAAAGGAATGCGCGGCTTCCTCGAACATCTCGGAAGCGTGCAGCAGCGCCTTCGAGGGCATGCAGCCGACATTGAGGCAGGTGCCGCCGAGGGTCGGATTCTTCTCGACCACGGCGACCTTCATGCCGAGTTGCGCCGCGCGCACGGCGCAGACGTAACCGCCGGGTCCGGTGCCAATGACGACGAGATCGTAAGCCATGATGGAAGTCCTGTAGCTAAAGGGTGTTCAGCGCCCGCCCGAAACGTCGAGGATGGCCGATGTCACGTAGGAAGCCTCGTCCGAGATCAGCCAGACGATGGCGTTGGCGATTTCCTCGGCGGTACCGACCCGCTTCATCGGCACCATCGGTGCGAGACGATGGGCGCGGTCGGGCTCGCCGCCGGAGGCGTGGATTTCGGTGTCGATCAGGCCGGGCCGGATCGCGGCAACGCGGATGCCCTCGCCCGCCACTTCATAGCCGAGGCCGATGGTGAAGGAATCGACTGCGCCCTTGGAGGCGGCGTAGTCGACATAGGTATTCGGTGCGCCGAGCCGCGAGGCGACGGAGGAGAGGTTGACGATGACGCCGCCCTTGCCGCCCCTGCGCGTCGACATCCGCTTCACCGCCTCGCGCGCACACAGGATGCTGCCGGTGACGTTGACCGCCATCATGCGCTGGATGCGCTCGGCCGACATGTCCTCGACCCGCGCCGACGGGCCGACGATGCCGGCGTTGTTCACCAGCGCGCCGAGCGTGCCGAACTCGTCGGCTGCCTTGAACAGGGCGAGAATGTCCTTCTCGTGGGCGACGTCGCACTTGACCGCGATCGCCTTGCCGTTCTTGCGCTCGATCTGGGCCACGACCTCGTCCGCCGCCGCCTTGTTGCTGGCATAGCCGACGACGATGCGATAGCCGCGCTCGGCGGCGGCAATGGCGGCCGCGCGGCCGATGCCGCGGCTTCCGCCGGTGATGACAACAACCTTGTCCGTCAAGTCAGTCCCCGATTATCCATTCACAGAAACTCCGGCCGCGAGGCCGGAGCAGACAGAGGCGTGGCGCACTCAGAGGTCCAGCACCAGCCGTGCCGGATCTTCCAGGCTCTCCTTGACGCGCACCAGGAAGGTGACGGCTTCCTTGCCGTCGATGACGCGGTGATCGTAGGACAGCGCCAGATACATCATCGGCCGAATTTCGATCTTGCCGCCGACCACCATCGGCCGCTCCTGGATCTTGTGCATGCCGAGGATGCCGGACTGCGGCGCATTGAGGATCGGCGTCGACATCAGCGAGCCGTAGATGCCGCCATTGGTGATGGTGAAGGTGCCGCCCTGCATCTCGTCGATCTTGAGCTGGCCGTCGCGGGCGCGGCGGCCGAAATCGGCAATCGACTTTTCGATGTCGGAGATCGACTTGTGGTCGCAGTCGCGCACCACGGGCACGACGAGGCCCTTGTCGGTGCCGACGGCGACGCCGATGTGGTAGTAGTTCTTGAAGATCAGGTCGGTGCCGTCGATCTCGGCGTTGACGGCGGGAATGTCCTTCAGCCCCTGCACCACGGCCTTGGTGAAGAAGCCCATGAAGCCGAGCTTGGTGCCGTGCTTCTTCTCGAACACGTCCTTGTACTGCGAGCGCAGCGCCATGACGTTGGTCATGTCGACCTCGTTGAAGGTCGTCAGCATCGCCGCGGTGTTCTGCACGTCCTTGAGGCGGCGCGCGATGGTCTGGCGCAGCCGCGTCATCTTCACGCGCTCTTCACGCGCGGCATCGTCGGCCGGCGACGGGGCGCGCACCTGCACCGCGGCGGCAGGCTGGTTGACCGGCGTCGGCGCCGAGGCCGCCTTTTCGATCGCAGCCAGCATGTCGCCTTTT
>JAKFVP010000215.1 GCA_021732175.1 Bradyrhizobium sp. | reverse complement strand
GCCGTTGCGGTGCAGGCCGACCTCGACGCGCTTGATCTGATCGGGCGTCAGATTGTGCTCGCGCCGCATCGCCAGCAAGGCGTCGAGCGCGGCATGCGTATAACGGCAGCTCGGATAAGGTTTTACGCCGATCTTCATGGTCTCGTAGACTTTGCCGAGACCCGCCACCGCCTTTTCCGGATGCGGATTGTCGCTGTAGCCGACGAGCAAGCCATGCTTGCCCTCGACCGCCTCGCTGGAGCCGATGAATTCGTTGCGCGCGAGCGTGGCGGCGATCACGCCGTTCATTGCGGCGGCGCCGACCTGGTAGCGCTTGTTCCAGGAACCGTTGACCAGGAACTGCAGCGAGCCCGCGGCCTGGCTGCCGGAAACGCCGAAGGCGGAGATCAGTTGATCCTTGGAGAGGCCGAACAGCTTGCCGGCCGCAGCCGCGGCACCATAGGTGCCGGCCGTCGCCGTCGGATGAAAGCCCTTGGCATAGTGCGAGGTCGGGTCGAGCGCGTTGCCGAGCCGGCAGCACACTTCATAGCCCGCGACGATCGCGGTCAGCACGTCGCGGCCGGAAGCGCCGACCATCTCGCCCACGGCAAAGGCAGCCGGCACGACCGGTGCGCTCGGATGCAGCGAGGAATCGGCGTGCGTGTCGTCGAAGTCGAGGGAGTGGCCGAGCGCGCCGTTGAGCAGCGCGGCAACCGCCGGCGTCCAGGTCTTGTTGTCGCCGAACACGGTGGACTCGCCCTTGGCGTCCAGCCGCAGCGCTTCCAGCATCTTCAGCAGCGAGGGTGTCGATTCCGCCTCGCTGCGCGCGCGGATGGCGCTGCCGAGGAAATCGAGCGTCAGCACCTTGGCGCGCTCCAATACCTCCTGCGGGATGTCTGCAAATTTCAGGTTGGCGACGTAAGCGGCGAGCGTTGCGGTTTCGTTGGCCATCGTGTTTCCTCGTTTTGGCGCGCAGGCTACGCGGGGCAGTTGCCCCTTTCAAGCCGCCTTGACGGCGCGGGCATCTGCTATGCTCTGGCTGATTCCAGGCTCTTCCTTCCGGTCGGTTCGATCATGGCGCTTCTGAAACGGCTGTTGGACCGGATGCGGTCGCGCAAGACCCAGCTCGCACTGGCGATCAGGATCACGATCGCCGCCACCGCCGCCTATGCGGTTGCCTCCGCGCTGCATTTGCTGCTGCCGCTCTGGGCCGTCCTGACCTCCCTGATCGTCACCCAGATGAGTGTCGGGCGGTCGCTCAAGGCGACGCGGGACTACATGCTCGGCACGATCGGCGGCGCCATCTATGGCGGCGCGATTGCCGTGTTCATTCCGCATTCCAGCGAGGCGGCACTGTTGGCACTGCTGGTGCTTGCCGTCGCGCCGCTGGCGTTGATCGCGGCGATCAATCCGAGCCTCACCGCGGCCACGGTGACCGCCGTGATCGTGCTGCTGGTTCCGGCCATGAACCATGCCGATCCGCTCGCGTCCACGATCGACCGCGTCAGCGAGGTCGCGGTGGGAGCGGTTGTCGGCCTGCTGGTCTCGTTCCTCGTGCTGCCGTCGCGCGCGGTCGGCCAGACCCGTCTCAACGCATCGCACCTGCTTGAGTTGATCGCAGACGTCTTCGCTGAATTGCTTGCGAGCCTGACGCGCGGCCGTGACAATGATGCGCTGCATCGGCTTCAGGACGGCATTGGCAGCGCGCTCGCTGCTCTGAATGCGACCGGTTCGGAAGCCGAGCGTGAACGCTCGGCGCGACTGTCGTCGGGACCGGATACCGGGCCGCTGCTGCGGACGATCCTGCGCCTGCGTCATGATGTCGTGATGCTCGGCCGCGCCACGGTCGTGCCGCTGCCGGCGGAGTTGCAGACGCGGCTCTCCGGTCCGCTCAGCGAAGTCAGCGTGGCCATCACGCAGTTTCTGCGTTCAGCGGCGGCCGCACTGCGCGCGGGCGCTGGCGCGCCTGCGATCCGGCCCGTGCATCTGGCACTCCGGCACTATGCGGATGAGGTCGCCGCAGTACGCCATGACGGGTTGATCCGCGGCCAACCCGGCGAGACGGCGGAACGCTTCTACGCACTCGGCTTCTCGCTGGAACAGATGCGCCAGAATCTCGCCGATCTCGACCGCGTGGTCGGCGAGTGGGCCGAGAAGTCGACAGCCGGCGTCACGGCAGAGACGGACGAGAACACTTGAGTTATCCAGGCGCTACTTCCGCCGGCGGGTCAGACCCTTGCTTTCCATGCGCCAGACCAGGAGGTCGATGCGGTCCTGACCGAAGAACGGCTCATTCTCGAACACGAAGGTCGGCACGCCCCAATGTCCGGAATTGGCATGGTCCTGCTCATTGCCGGCGATGACTTGTTCATAGCGGTCGGGATCCGCGGTGATCGCGGCGTCCATGGCGGCGAGATCGAAGCCCGCAGCAGCGGCCGCTTTCGCAAGATGATCGCCCTCGGGCCAGCCCGCGACACTGCCATCCCAGATTGGCTTGGTGATGGCATAGGTGAAGGGCAGCGACTTGCCCTCGAGCTGCGCTGCCGCGGCAAGCCGGGTCAGGCGGTGGATGTAGGGCTGCTGCGCGGCGATTTCGAGTGTCGTCATGTCCTGCACGATCGGATCGGGACGGGGAAAGCGGAACGGGATGTTTTCGCGGCTCGCGACGCGTGTGGCATCGAGCGCAACATAGCGCGCGAATTTCGGGTTGGTCTTCTTGAAGAAATCAGGTTGGCGCACCGCCAGCGGATAGACCGGCCGCAGGTTCACCGTGAGGTCAAAGTCGGCAACGAGCTGCATGGTCCTCGGCAGCGCCAGATAGCTGTAGGGGCTTCGGTAGGAATAGAAGAGGTCGACGGAAAGGGTCATGACAAATCCCGGCTTTTGGCGGCGGGAACAAAGCACGGGGGCGGCGTCGCGTCTATCGACGCCGGAGCGAGGCTTGGTTCAGGCAGCAACCTGCCGCAGCATGGCGCGCACCACCAGCCGGTGAAACGGCATGATGATCGCAAGGTAAGTCCGGCCCAGCCAGTTATGGGTCAGCACCAGCGTGGTGGCGGTGACGCTCTGCCTTTGCCCGGATGTCGCGACATCGACCACGACCCGGAAATCGAGATGGCGGTCGTTGAACCCGGCCACGAGGCGCTCGGGCGTCTCGCTGACCACAGGAAAGATTCCGATGATGTCGCGCGGCGCGCGGCGATCCTCGCCCGAAGTCTTCAGCCCGAACGGCGCGACCATGATGTTGCGCAGCACCAGCAGCGCGTCCACCCAGCGCGGCGCCCGCGCCATCATGCGCATGGCGGCCTGGCGCGCATCGAGAGATTGTCCGTCGACCTCCAGCCGATAGGCATCCATGAACTGCGCGCCGGCGAGCAGCGTGGCCGGATCGATCTGGGGCGCTACTTCCGCGACCTTCATGTGCCGAACCTGAGGGCGAGCCGGCGGAAGCGCAGGATCAGGGCTACCGCGTACACTGCCGTTCCGCAGGAAAGGCCGACCCAGACGCCGACCGCGCCGAGGCTGGTCTTGAAGCCGAGCACGCAGGCGAGGGTGAAGCCGATCGCCCAGTAGCTGACGACGGCAAACAAGAGGGGCACGCGGGTATCGTTGAGGCCGCGCAGCGCGCCGGCCACGATGGTCTGGATTGCGTCGGTGATGAAATAGGTGGCGCCGACCAGCAGCAGCACGGCGGTCAGCTCGATCGCGCCGTGACTGGTCGCGTTGCCGAAGAATAGGCCCGCAATGCCAAAGCGCCAAAGCACCACCACGACGGTGAGCGCGACCGCGAGCGCGATGCCGAGCCACAGCGCGACGTAGCCGGCGCGGCGGACCGCGGCGGCATCGCCGCGACCGACGGCATGTCCGACCCGCACAGTCGCGGCCATGCCGATGCCGAGCGGCACCATGAACAGGATGGCGGTGACCTGCAGCGCCACCTGGTGCGCGGCGAGCGCGGTGGTGCTGATCAGTCCCATCAATATCGCCGCCGAGGAGAACAGGCCGTACTCCATCAGCATCGACAGCGAGATTGGCGCGCCGATCGCCACCAGGAGGCGCATCAGGGGCCAATCGATGCGCCAGAGCCGCGCCAGGATGTGATACTTCCTGAACGGCCGCCGCCACATCACGAACCACAGGCTGGCGAGGAACGTCCCGATATTGACGATCGTGGTGGCGAGCCCGGCGCCAAACAGGCCGAGCCGCGGAAAGCCCCAGTTGCCGTAGAGCAGGAGATAAACCAGCAGTGCGTTGGCTGGAATCGCCGCGAGTGTGATCCACAGTACCGGCTCCGGCCGGTTGACGGCGCCCATGAAGCCGCGGATCGCAATGAACCACAGCGCCGGCGCGATGCCCCAGACCAGGCCAAACAGATACTCCTGGCCGAGCCGTGCGGATTGCGGCGCCTGGCCGAGCGCCAGCAGGATTTGCTCGCCCCGCAGCGGCAGGATCATGATCGGGATCGAGACCAGGAGCGCCACCCACAGGCCGGTGCGCACGGCGCGGCGCACCTGGCGCGGATCGCGTGCGCCGAAGGCCTGGGCGGCCAGCGGCGCCACGGCCGCGACGAGGCCGAGCCCGAAGGTGAAGCTGACAAAGAACACCGTGTGCCCGAGCGCCGCTGCGGCCACGGCCTCATCGCCGAGCCGGCCGATGAAGGCGAGGTCGGTCGTCATCATTGCGATCTGGCCAAGCTGGGTCAGCGCCATCGGCGCGGAGAGACGGAGGGTCTCCGTCAGTTCAAGCACGAACTGATTTTCCGGTGCGGCGTGGGTCGTCGGCACCCGCTCAAGTTTTTCAATCGAGGTCATTTGCCAGACTTAGCATTCTCGTACGCCAAAATCGCGGTGGTCCCGCCGCAATCGGCGGGTCCGGCGGTTTGGAGCTTCATTCCCCGGGGGTCAAGACCCGCGAAAAAAAGCCGAAAATCCGCGAGGGATTTTGGACCCTGAAGCGTATTCCCCTGAAGAGGGCGCGCGGCGCCGGTCACGGGGGTTTGCGATGAAAAAGGTAGTCTTGACGATGCTTGTTGGGGGCCTTGCCGGCGCCACGCCGGCCATGGCGGCCGATATGAAGACACCGGCTCAGGTGGTGAAGGCTCCGCCGGCCGTGATGACGAACTGGGCGGGCCCCTATCTCGGCGTTCATCTCGGATATCTCGCTGCCGGCGGAGAGACGACGTTTCCAGGTACGAACGAATTTCACTTTATCGATCCCAAGGGTTTTGCAGGCGGCGTGATGGCCGGCACGGCCGCGCAATGGGGCCGCGTCGTTGCCGGCGTCGAAGGTGATCTCAGCTATGTTTCCGCCAGGGCGACACTGGATACCGCCTTCGCGCCGAATCCGGGAGCGACGCAATTGCAGACCACGATCAACTGGAACAGCCACATTCGCGGCCGCATTGGTTATGGCTTCGATCAGGCGCTGCTGTTCGTGGCAGCGGGCGTTGCATTTGCGGGCGTCGAGAACAAGGCGTTCGACAACACGGCCGGCGTGACCTCGACATGGCAGAGCACGCGGGTTGGCTGGACCGTCGGTGCCGGCGTCGACTATCGCATCGCTTCGAAAGCGACGATCCGCCTGGAATATCTCTACGACAATTACGGCACCGAAACGCTCCCCGCGCAAACCTTTGGCTTCACCACATTTCCGACACGCGACCACAAGATCGATACGCATACGCTTCGTGCCGGCGTAAACTGGCGCTTCTGACGCGTCGGTCTTGCCCAAGGGGCATCGCGGAGCACTGAGGCGGATGATGGAGGATATCCCGGACGAAGCGCTGATGGCCGCCATATCGGCGCGCCAGCAACAGGCGTTTCGCGTCCTGATGAGCCGTCACTTGCCGCGCGCCATTCGGGTGGCGGAACGGATTGTCCGTGACGCGGCCGAGGCCGACGATATCGGGCAGGATGCGTTCCTCCGGGTGTGGAGCCAGGCAGCGTCATTTGATCCCGGTGTAGCTCGCTTCACCACCTGGCTTTACCGGATCGTCCTCAACCTGGCATTCGACCGGACACGGCGGCGGCCGCTCGCGCCAATCGAGGAGGCGAGCGAAGTGAGCGCGGGCGATCCCGAGCCGGTGGAGCGAATGATCGAAAACGAAGAGCGGCGCGCGCTCGAGCTTGCGATGGCGCGCCTGACGGATCGTCATCGCGCCGCGATCGCACTGTTTCACATCGAG
>JAKFVP010000397.1 GCA_021732175.1 Bradyrhizobium sp. | reverse complement strand
GGAGACCCATCTCGGCTGGGCCTGCGCCGGCCTCGGCAAGCGCATCGGCCAGACGGTGGACGCGTATCTGCATGGCGCCGCCAAGCAGGACACCAAGCCGCTGAAGGAAACGTTGAAGCGGATCTACGGCGACGACGAGACGATCAAGACGCTGAACGACAGCGAGCTGCTCGAGCTCGGGCGCAACCTCAGCCATGGCGTGCCGATCGCCACTCCGGTGTTCGACGGCGCCAAGGAAGCCGACATCGAGGAGATGCTCAAGCTCGCCGGTCTCGACGCGTCGGGCCAGTCGACCGTCTATGACGGCCGCACCGGCGATCCCTTCGATCGCAAGGTGACGGTGGGCTACATCTACATGCTGAAGCTCCACCATCTCGTCGACGACAAGATCCACGCCCGTTCGATCGGCCCGTACTCGCTCGTCACCCAGCAGCCGCTGGGCGGCAAGGCGCAGTTCGGCGGCCAGCGCTTCGGCGAAATGGAGGTCTGGGCGCTCGAAGCGTACGGCGCCGCCTACACGCTGCAGGAAATGCTGACCGTGAAGTCGGACGACGTCGCCGGACGAACCAAGGTGTACGAGGCGATCGTCCGCGGCGACGACACGTTCGAAGCCGGTATTCCGGAATCGTTCAACGTGCTGGTCAAGGAAATGCGCTCGCTCGGCCTCAACGTCGACCTGCACAATTCCAAGGTGGGACCGGCGCCGACTTCCGAGGCGGCCGAGTAACGGATTCAACGCCCGGCTTCATCGCCGGGCTTTGCCGCTTCGCCCGGAAGGGCGGGGCGGCCGCGCGACAAAAGACTTTCTTATTTGCTGCCGGCCTTTGACCGGCACGCGAGGAGAAGACCATGAACCAAGAGATTATGAATCTTTTCAATCCGACGACTCCGGCCCAGGTCTTCGACCAGATCCGGATCTCGATCGCGTCCCCGGAGAAGATTCTGTCCTGGTCCTACGGCGAGATCAAAAAGCCGGAGACCATCAACTACCGCACCTTCAAGCCCGAGCGCGATGGCCTGTTCTGCGCCCGCATCTTCGGGCCGATCAAGGATTACGAGTGCCTGTGCGGCAAGTACAAGCGGATGAAGTACAAGGGCATCATCTGCGAAAAGTGCTCGGTCGAGGTGACGCTGTCGCGCGTCCGGCGCGAGCGCATGGGCCATATCGAGCTTGCGGCCCCCGTCGCCCACATCTGGTTCCTGAAGTCGCTGCCCTCGCGCATCGGCCTTCTGCTCGACATGACGCTGAAGGACCTCGAGCGCATCCTGTACTTCGAATACTACGTCGTGCTTGAGCCGGGTCTCACCGCGCTCAAGGACCGCCAGCTGCTGTCGGAAGACGAGTACCTCAAGGCGCAGGACGAGTACGGTCAGGACAGCTTCACCGCCATGATCGGCGCCGAAGCGATCCGCGAGCTGCTCAAGGGGCTCGAGCTCGAGAAGCTCGAGGCGACGCTGCGTGCCGAGATGGCGGACACCGATTCCGAGATCAAGCACAAGAAGCTCGCCAAGCGCCTGAAGATCGTCGAAGCGTTCCGCCATTCCGGCAACAAGCCGGAGTGGATGATCATGACCGTCGTTCCGGTCATTCCGCCCGATCTGCGTCCGCTGGTGCCGCTGGACGGCGGCCGCTTTGCGACCTCGGACCTCAACGACCTCTACCGCCGCGTCATCAACCGCAACAACCGCCTGAAGCGGCTGATGGAGCTGCGCGCGCCCGACATCATCATCCGCAACGAAAAGCGCATGCTGCAGGAAGCTGTGGACGCGCTGTTCGACAACGGCCGCCGCGGCCGCGTCATCACCGGCGCCAACAAGAGACCTTTGAAGTCGCTCGCCGACATGCTGAAGGGCAAGCAGGGCCGCTTCCGCCAGAACCTGCTCGGCAAGCGCGTCGACTATTCCGGCCGTTCGGTCATCGTGGTCGGCCCCGAGCTGAAGCTGCACCAGTGCGGCCTGCCGAAGAAGATGGCGCTCGAGCTGTTCAAGCCGTTCATCTATTCGCGGCTTGACGCCAAGGGCCTGTCGACGACGGTCAAGCAGGCCAAGAAGCTGGTCGAGAAGGAGCGTCCCGAGGTCTGGGATATCCTGGACGAGGTGATCCGCGAGCATCCGGTGCTGCTCAACCGCGCGCCGACGCTGCATCGCCTGGGCATTCAGGCGTTCGAGCCGGTGCTGATCGAGGGCAAGGCGATCCAGTTGCATCCGCTGGTCTGCGCCGCCTTCAACGCCGACTTCGACGGCGACCAGATGGCCGTGCACGTCCCGCTGTCGCTGGAAGCGCAGCTCGAGGCGCGCGTCCTGATGATGTCGACCAACAACATCCTGCATCCCGCGAACGGCCAGCCGATCATCGTGCCGTCGCAGGACATCGTGCTCGGCCTCTACTACGTCTCGATCATGCGCGAAGGCCTGCCCGGCGAGGGCAAGATCTTCGGCGACATGGCCGAGCTCGAGCATGCGCTGCATTCCAAGGTCATCCACCTCCACAGCAAGATCAAGTATCGCTGGGAAGGCCTGGACGAGGAGGGCAAGCCGGCCAAGCGTTGGATCGAAACCACCGCCGGCCGCGTCATGCTCGGCAATCTGCTGCCGAAGAATGCGAAGGTTCCGTACGACGTCATCAACAAGCTGATGACGAAGCGCGAGATATCCGGCGTCATCGACCAAGTCTACCGCCACTGCGGTCAGAAGGAGACGGTGATCTTCTGCGACCGCATCATGGCGCTCGGCTTCTACAACGCGTTCAAGGCCGGCATCTCGTTCGGCAAGGACGACATGGTGGTGCCGCACGGCAAGTGGAAGATCGTCGAGTCCACCCGTACGCTGGCGAAGGATTTCGAGCAGCAGTACAATGACGGTCTCATCACCCATGGCGAGAAGTACAACAAGGTCGTCGACGCCTGGTCGAAGGCCACGGAAGAAATCGCCAAGGAGATGATGAAGGAGATTTCGTCGACCAAGAAGACGCCGAAGGGCGCGGACGCCGACATCAACTCGATCTACATGATGGCTCACTCCGGTGCGCGCGGTTCGCCCGCCCAGATGCGCCAGCTCGCCGGCATGCGCGGCCTGATGGCCAAGCCCTCGGGCGAGATCATCGAGACGCCGATCATCTCGAACTTCAAGGAAGGCCTGTCGGTTCTCGAATACTTCAACTCGACCCACGGCGCCCGCAAGGGCCTCGCGGACACCGCGCTGAAGACCGCGAACTCCGGCTACCTGACCCGCCGTCTGGTCGACGTCGCGCAGGATTGCATCATCACGCAGGACGACTGCGGCACCAAGCTCGGCATCAAGATGCGCGCCATCATCGATGCGGGCACGGTCGTGGCTTCGCTCGCCTCGCGCATCCTGGGCCGCACGGCCTGCGATGACGTGCGCGATCCCGCCTCGAACAAGGTGATCATCAAGCGCGGCACGCTGATGGAGGAGACGCATGTCGACGCGCTCCACCAGGCCGGCATCCAGGAAGTCAAGATCCGCTCGGCGCTGACCTGCGAGCTCGTCAACGGCATCTGCGGCAAGTGCTACGGGCGCGATCTCGCCCGCGGCACCCCGGTCAACCACGGTGAGGCCGTCGGCGTCATCGCGGCGCAGTCGATCGGCGAGCCCGGCACGCAGCTCACCATGCGCACCTTCCACATCGGCGGCGCCGCTCAGATCAACGAGCAGTCGTTCGTCGAGTCGAACTTCGAAGGCAAGGTGGTTATCCGCAACAAGTCGATCGTCAAGAACTCCGAAGGCCAGTTGATCGCGACCGTCCGCAACATGGTGGTTGCGATCGTCGACGCCGACGGCACCGAGCGTGCGACGCACCGTATCCAGTACGGTTCGAAGATGCTCGTCGACGAAGGCGACATGGTCAAGCGCGGCACCCGTATCGCCGAATGGGATCCGTTCACCCGTCCGGTGCTGACGGAAGCCGAAGGCACGATCGGCTTCGAGGATCTGGTCGAGGGACAGTCGATCTCGGAGACGCTCGACGAATCCACCGGTATCGCCAAGCGCGTGGTCATCGACTGGCGCTCGATGCGCGGCGGCGCGGACCTGCGTCCGGCGATCGTGATCAAGGGCAAGGACGGCAAGGTGCTGAAGCTGGCGCGTGGCGGCGACGCCCGCTACATGCTGTCGGTCGACGCCATCCTCTCGGTCGACGTCAACGCCAAGGTCAAGCCGGGCGACATCCTCGCCCGTATCTCGACCGAAAGCGCCAAGACGCGCGACATCACCGGCGGTCTGCCGCGCGTGGCGGAACTGTTCGAGGCCCGCAAGCCGAAGGACGCGGCGATCATCGCCGAGATCTCCGGCACGATCCGCTTCGGCCGCGACTACAAGAACAAGCGCCGCATCTCGATCGAGCCTGCTGACAAGACCGAAGAGGCGCGCGAGTACCTGATCCCGAAGGGCAAGCACATCCACTTGCAGGACGGCGACGTCGTCGAAAAGGGCGACTTCATCGTCGAGGGCAATCCGGCACCGCACGACATCCTGGCGATCAAGGGCATCGAGGAACTCGCTGCCTATCTGGTCAACGAAATCCAGGAAGTCTACCGGCTGCAGGGCGTGCTCATCAACGACAAGCACATCGAAGTGATCGTGCGTCAGATGCTGCAGAAGGTGGAGATCACCGATCAGGGCGAGACCGACATGATCGCGGGCGAACAGGTCGACAAGATCGAGTTCGACCAGGTCAACGAGAAGGCCAAGGAGGAGGGCAAGAAGCCCGCCATGGGAACGCCGGTTCTGCTCGGCATCACCAAGGCGAGCCTGCAGACCCGCTCCTTCTTCTCGGCGGCCTCGTTCCAGGAGACCACGCGCGTCCTCACGGAAGCCGCGGTCAACGGCAAGGTCGATCCGCTCGAGGGCCTCAAGGAGAACGTCATTGTCGGCCGGCTGATCCCGGCAGGCACCGGCGCCTCGATGGCCAAGATCCGCGAAGTCGCCGTGAAGCGCGACAAGATGATCCTCGACGAGCGCGAAAAGCAGCAGGCCGCGATCGTGCCGAGCGCGCCGGAAGCCGAGCCCCTGGCGTTGCCGCCCGCGGAGTAGGTGCCCCGGTAAGTTACGGAAATATATGCTGCGAAAAGGCCGGCCTTGCGCCGGCCTTTTTGTTTTTCTTGATTGCTGCGGTGCAGGAACCCGCTTTGTTCATCTTTCTTTCAGGATGAAAAGCGCTTTTGCTACTATGGATTTACACCGCGCGCTTTCCGGGCAGGGGGGCGGCGGAAGCGGCGGAACAAACAATGCTGGATCTCGCGATTGTCGGTGGCGGGCCGGGCGGGCTGATGAGCGCCTGGTATCTGAAGAAGAAGCTCGGCGATCTCTGCCGGGTCACCATCTATGAGGCGTCCGATCGCCTCGGCGGCAAGATCGTCACCCGCAAATTCGACTCCGCGCCCGCGATGTACGAGGCGGGCGTTGCCGAAATCTACGATTACTCGATGACCGGCCCCGATCCGCTGCGCGAGCTGATCCAGCATTTCGGGCTGCAGACCATTCCGATGGACGCCGAGCAGGTGCAGCTCGACGGCGTGCTGCTCAACGACGTGCCGGGCATGCGCCGCAAGTTCGGCGAGAAGACCGCGGCTGCGATCGAAGCGTTCCGCAACCGCTGTTCCGGAATGATGTCGCCGCTGGAATATTACGAAGGCGTCGGCGCGCACGACAACGAGCACCCCTGGGCCTGGAAGACCTGCGAGCAGGTGCTCGACGAGGAAGTTTCCGATCCGACCGCCAAGCGCTTCTTCAAGGTGATGGCGCGCTCGGACATCGCGACGGAGGCGCACAACACCAACGGCCTCAATGCGTTGAAGAACTTCGTGATGGATATCGACGGCTATATCGGCCTCTACTCCATCCAGAACGGCAATGAGCAGTTGATCGAGTGCCTGCGTTCCGAAGTGAATGCCGATATCCAGCTCAATCATCGCGTGCTCAAGGTCGGCAAGACCGACGCCGGTCGCTATCGCCTCAACATGATGAACGGCAAGGGACCGGAGACGCGCGACTTCGACCTCGTGCTGATGTGCCTGCCGCATTCCTGGCTGTCGACCGTGGGCTGGGAAGGCGAACAACTACGCGCCTCGATGGTCAAGCACGTCGCCTATTTCGACCGGCCCGCGCATTACCTGCGCGTTTCGATCCTGTTCGACGAGCCGTTCTGGGGCGAG
>JAKFVP010000163.1 GCA_021732175.1 Bradyrhizobium sp. | reverse complement strand
GCTCGACGCCCGGCATCGGCTGCACCACCGCTTTCACTTCTTCTCCCAAATCGGCATTGGGCACGCCGAACACGGCGGCGTCGGCGATCTTGGGATGGGTGATCAGCAAATTCTCGCATTCCTGCGGGTAGATGTTCACGCCGCCGGAGATGATCATGAAGGTGGCGCGGTCGGTGAGATAAAGGAAATTGTCGTCGTCGACATAGCCGACGTCGCCGACTGTGCTCATGCTGCCGTCTTCCGAGCGTGCTTCCTTGGTCTTCGCCGGATCGTTGAAATATTCGAAGGGCGAAGCCGTCTTGAACCACACCGTGCCGGGCGTGCCTTTCGGCGCAGGCTGCATGTTCTCGTCGAGGATATGCAGATCGCCCAACAGCACGCGGCCGACGGTGCCGCGATGCGCCAGCCACTCCTTGCTGTCGCACGCCGTGAAGCCGAGGCCTTCGGTGGCGCCGTAATATTCGTGGATGATTGGGCCCCACCATTTGATCATCTCGTCCTTGACCTGGACGGGGCAGGGCGCCGCGGCATGGACCGCAATCTCCAGTGTGGAGAGGTCGTAGCGCTTGCGCACGTCTTCCGGCAGCTTCAGCATGCGCGAGAACATGGTCGGCACCAGCTGGGTGTGCGTGACGCCCCATTGTTGCACCAGTTGCAGATAGCGCTCGGGATCGAAGCTCTCCATGATGATGGCGGTGCCGCCCATCTTGATGGTGAGGTTGACCGCAGCCTGCGGCGCCGAGTGATAGAGCGGAGCCGGCGACAGGTAGATCATGCCTTCGCGGTAGTGCCATATTTTCGTCAGGAAATCGAACAACGGCAGTTGCCCTGACGCCGGCTGCTCCGGCAGCGGCCGCAAGATGCCTTTCGGCCGGCCGGTGGTGCCGGATGAATACAGCATCGCCGTGCCCAAATATTCGTCCGCGATCGGCGTTTTAGGCAACCCTGCCGTGGCCTGTTGCAGGCCGACGATGCGATCGCTTTCGCCCTCGCCATCGACGACAACGCAGAGCTGGATCTTCGGACATTCCTTGATCGCTTCGCGCGCCACATCGAGCTTCGCCTTCGACGTAATGAGGATTCGCGATTCGCTGTTGGTCAGGATGTAGGCGAGCTCGCCCGGCGTCAGATAGGAGTTTACGCAGGTGTAGTAGAGCCCCGAGCGTTCGCCGGCGCCGCAGGCTTCGAGATACCGGTTGTTGTTCTCCATGAAGATCGAATAGTGGTCGAGCCGCTTCAGGCCCTGCTTGCGGAACAGATGCGCCAGCTTGTTCGAGCGCGCTTCGAGCTCGCGATAGGTCACGGCTTCGCCGGTGGACGCCATGATGAAGGCGGGCTGCAGCGGACGCAGGTGAACATGCTTGCCGGTGTACATCGTCTCTCCAGGATTTTCTTATGCGGCCATCATCAGAATTTCGCGGACCTGCGCCGGCCCCTCGATCTTGCGCGGGTTGCGCGGCACCCAGGGCGTGCGCATCGCCTGTTCGGCGATCTGGTCGAAATGCTCCGGGCCGACATGGACCTCGCGCAGGCTGCGCGGCATGCCGAGGGCGCGAATGAAATCGTCGAGCACGTCGCCGGCGTCCTCGCCCGGCGCGCCCATCGCTTCCGCGACCAGCGCCTGCCGCTCGGGATTCACCGATTTATTCCAGCGCATCACCGCGGGCAGCATGACGCAGGAGGTGTAGCCATGCGGCACGTTGAACCCGCCGCCGAGCACATAGCCAATGCCATGGCTTGCCCCCATCGGTACGCCACCGGACAGCGGCGCCATCGAAAGCCAGGTGCCGATCTGGCAATCCAGCCGCGCCTCGATGTCGTTGCCGCCGGCCTTCACGCGCCGCAAGCCCTGCGTCAGCATCGACAGGCCCTTGACGGCCTGCGCGTCCGAGTAGGGATGCGCCTCGCGCGCGCAAAGGCCCTCCACGCAATGATCCACCGCGCGAATGCCGGTGGAGAGGAACAGCCATTCCGGCGTGTGCACCGAGAGCCAGGGATCGAGGATGGTGGCGCGCGGCACGGTCAGCGTGTGCCGCAGCATCTGCTTGATATGGGTGCGCTCGTCGGTGACGCCCGCGATATGGCTGAACTCGCCGCCGGCAATCGTCGTGGGCACGCTGATCTGCCGCACCGTGGGCGGCTTCAGCGCTGGCTCCTCTCCGCCGCGCGTCCGGATGCGGTCGACCCCTTCGATATCGGAGACGTCATTGGCGAGGCAAAGCTGCACCGCCTTGGCGCCGTCGGTAATCGAGCCGCCGCCGACGGTGACGATGAGATCGGCCTTGGCGTCGCGCGCCTGGTTGGCCGCGGCCACGACCGCCGCCCGTGGCGTATGCGCCGGCATCTTGTCGAAGATTCCGACGCAGCGCGCGCCCATTGCGTTCCGGATGTTGTCGATCTCGGATGTCTCGCGGTTGAGCGTCCCGCTCACCATCAGGAAGGCGCGTCGGGTACCGAGCCGGTCCAGTTGCTCGACGACGGCTTCGGTGGCGTGGCGGCCGAACACGACTTCGTCCATGGCCCCGAATACGACACGGCCCGTGTGCACTCTCGTCCTCCCCTGACCTTCTTGTTGGGTCCAAATTAGCGGAGGAAATTTGCCGCGTCACCTTCTCTGTCATTCCGGGGCTCGCGCTGCGCGCGCCCCGGAATGACTGGCTAACTGAGCAACTCCACCACTTCGGCCAGCGAGACGTCCCGCTCCCTCAGCAGCAAGTCCATCGCCTCGCGATCCGAGGCCGCCTCGTCCAGCGCCAGCGGGTCCTGCGCGCCCAGCCGATGCTCCAGCACCAGCCGCGCATACAGCGCCCGCCGCGGATCGGTGCCCGGGCGGGAGGCCTCCCACGTCATCAGGATAGCGCTGGTGATGTGATAGAGACTGCTCGCCGCCTTGCGCGCCTGATCCTCCAGCGCATCGTCGGCCGCCACGCGCTCGGCCAGATGCACCGTACGGTCGAGCGTCAGCCTGAGCCCGTCGCGGAACGGGGAGGGGATCGCCGTCGCCTGATCCAGCAGCCGCTTCAGCGCTGCGGCCAGCGGCAGATGCGCGCGGCTCTTGCCGACCGCGCGGGTGATGATGTCGAGCGCGTTGATGTTGCTGGTGCCTTCCCAGAGCACGCCGATATGGGCATCGCGCACCAGCCGCGCATTGACCCATTCCTCGATATAGCCGTTGCCGCCGCGCACCTCCATGGCGCCGGTTGCGACCGGAATGTTGTCGCGGCAGGCGCGGAACTTTAAGAGCGGCGTCATGATGCGCAGAATGCTTTCGGCGTCGCGGTCGCCTTCATTGGCGCGGTCCATCGCTTGCGCCGCAAAGAAGAACATCGACAGCGCCTGCTCTGCTGGCAGCGTGATCTTCATGAGCTGGCGCCGCAGCAGCGGGTAGTCGATGATGGCGTGTCCGAAGGCTTCGCGCGAACGCGCCACCGTCATTGCCTCGTTGACAGCGCGCCGCATCATCGAGGCCGCGCGCACGCCATGCGACAGCCGCGACAGGTTGACCTGTTCCATCATCTGCTTCAGGCCCTGGTCGGCCTTGCCGACCAGCCAGGCAAACGCGCCGTCCAGCAGGATCTCGCCCGAGGCCATCGAGCGCGTACCGAGCTTGTCCTTCAGCCGCACGATTCGATAGCTATTGCGGCTGCCGTCCTTCAGCCGCCGCGGCATCGCGAACAACGCCAGCCCCTTGGTACCGGAGGGCGCGCCTTCCGGGCGCGCCAATAGCAGCGCCACATCGGCATCGGCATGCGAGCAGAACCATTTGTCGCCATGGAGCCGCCAGGCCCCGTCTTCGAATTTAGCAACGGTCTCGATGGTGCCGACATCGGAGCCGCCGGCGCGCTCGGTCATGAACTGCGTGCCCTTCCACTGCACCGCCGGATCCGATGACAGCATCTTTGGCAACAGATAATCCTGCAGCTCGGCATCCGCGAATTTCCGGATCAGGTGGATCGACGTGTCGGTCACGCTGATCGGGCACATCAGCCCGAACTCGGCCTGCACGAACAGATATTGCAGCGCGTATTTCGCGACCGCCGGCAACGGGCGATCCATGCCCAGCGTGCCGGCGCGATGGCTCATGGCGTGGAACTGGAAATCGCCGAACGCGATGCGCTCCATCTCGCGATAGGAGGAATGGTAGTCGATCCAGTCCTCATCGCGCCCGAACCGGTCGCGCGGGTGCAGCACCGGCCCGTTCTGGTCGGCGAGCCGCGCCAGTTCGTCAAGCCGGCCGCCGGCCAGGGCGCCGAGGCGATCGAAATGTCCTTCGAGGCGGGAGAAATCGTCTGCCGAAAGATAGAGCCGCAACAGATCGCGCAAGGCCCGATCGGTGGCGTAGAAATTCTTCCCCGCGCTATCGGGCGCAACGTGATCGGCGCCGCGGCGAGGGGAGTTCAGCCCGGTTTCCTGCGGTGCGCGTGCGTCCATGGCGGGCCTCCCTGCGGCACCTTATGCGGCGCCTGTTGTCAGGGAACCTACACCAAAAGCCGCAGACGGTCACCGCATGCAACGAGTCAAGGCACCGGCACCCAGCAACGCATAACAATTTTGCTTGATTGCGGCCGCATCTTGCGGAGACTGAGAAGCAATCTCATCTAGTCGCCACGCCGAGGTGGCTGCCGCCGGCTCGCGGCACCGTCATGAGGGGATTTAATTGGGCGCCATTACGTCGAAAGAGCGTTCGGCTCAGGGGAAAATTTTCGTGGTTCAACCGCTGCGCTGTCTTTCACCGCTGGCGCTCATGCTCGCGGTCGCCCTTGCCGGCTGCGAGAAGCCTGCCCCACAGGCGGCAGCGCCGCCGGCTCCGCCGGTTACCGTTGCGCAGCCGACCAAGCGCACCGTCACCGATTGGGATGAATTCACCGGACGCTTCGAGGCGGTGGACGAGGTGCAGATCCGCGCCCGCGTCGGTGGCTTCGTCAATTCCATCGAGTTCAAGGACGGCGACTTCGTCAGGCCGGGCGACCTGCTCTATGTCATCGATTCCCGCCCGTTCGAAGCGGTCGCGCTGCAGGCGGACGGCCAGCTCGCCGATGCCCGCGCCAAGGCCGAACTGGCGCGGCGCGAACTGGAGCGCGCGCTGACCCTGGTGACGACCAGCGCCGTCTCCGAATCCATCGTCGACCAGCGCCGCCAGGCCTTGCAGGCGGCGCGCGCCGCGGAAATGCAGGCCGAAGGCGCGCTGAAGGCGGCGCAGCTCAACGTCGAGTTCACCCACGTGAAGGCGCCGATCACGGGCCGCATCAGCCGCCACCTGGTCAGCGTCGGCAATCTCGTGCAGGGCGCGGACGGCGGCGCGACGCTGCTGACCTCGATCGTCTCGCTCGATCCGATCTACATCTATTTCGACATGGATGAGCCGACCTACCTCAAATACAACAAGCTCTGGTTCGAGGGTAAGCGGCCGAGCTCACGCGACACCGCCAATCCGGTCTATGTGACCCTCGTCAACGAAACCAAGCCGTCGCACGAAGGCAAGATGGACTTCCTCGACAACCGGCTGGATGTCTCCACCGCCACGTTGCGCAGCCGCGCTATCGTTCCCAACAAGGACATCTCGATCCTGCCGGGCCAGTTCGGCCGCGTCCGCCTGATTGGCAGCGCGCCCTACGAGGCGCTGCTGCTGCCCGATGCAGCTGTTGCGACCGACCAGTCGCGCAAGATCGTGTTCGTGGTCAACAACGAGAACGTCGTCGAGGTACGGCAGGTTACGCTCGGCCCGCTCGACGAGGGGCTGCGCGTCATCCGCGAGGGCCTCAAGGCCGACGACAAGGTGATCGTCGACGGCCTCCAGCGCGCCCGCGTCGGCGCCAAGGTGGCGCCCCATCCGCCGAAGGCAGAGCCGGCGGGCAAGAAGTCATGAATCTAGGCCAGCTTTCCATCAACCGGCCCATCCTGGCGATGGTGCTGTCGATCGTGCTGCTGATTGTCGGCGCGATCGCCTACACCACGCTGCCGGTCTCCGAATATCCGCAAGTGGTGCCGCCCACCGTCGTCGTCACCACGCAATATCCCGGCGCCTCCGCCCAGACCGTGTCGGACACGGTCGCTGCTCCCATCGAGCAGCAGATCAACGGCGTCGAGGACATGCTCTACCTCTACAGCCAAGCCACCTCCAACGGCCAGCTGACCATCACCGTCACCTTCAAGCTCGGCACCGATCTGGACAAGGCGCAGGTGCTGGTGCAGAACCGCGACGCCGTCGAGCCGCAGCAACTGGT
>JAKFVP010000161.1 GCA_021732175.1 Bradyrhizobium sp. | reverse complement strand
GCAGTTTCACGTCGAACGAGCATGTCGACGTGAAACTGCTCAACGGCACGCTGGTGGCCGACGGGCTGAAGATCATCAACAGCGGCGAGATCGTGCGCTTCGAGGGCAATGTGGTGATGAACCTGACCATGGATCAGCCCGAAGCCCCGCCGGCGGAAGAGCCGAAGACGCGCTCGGCTAAGCCTGCCGGCGCGAAGTGAATTAGAGCATGGTTTCTTCTTCAAGTTTTCAACGAGGGATCGCGCGCACCCTGTGCGCTGCCGCTTACGTGCTGGCCGTTGCGGCGTTCGGCGAGGCGCGGGCGCAGACATCGATGCAGGGCGTGCCCAACGCGATGCAGGGCTTTTCCCAGAACCGCGACAAGCCGATCCAGATCGAGGCGGCTTCGCTCGAAGTGCGCGACAAATCCAAGGAAGCAACCTTTGCCGGCAATGTGAAGGTGGTGCAGGGCGACACCACCATGACCTCGAAGACGCTGGTCGTGTTCTACGACCAGAGTTCGCCGGGCGAGCCGCAGGCGCCGCCGGCGCCGGGCAAGAAGGCGGCGGCCAAGAGCGCGCCGGGCGCGCCGATGCAGTCGGCAACGCCCGGGCCCGGCGGCAGCTCCTCGATCAAGCGGCTGGAGGCCCGCGGCAACGTGGTAGTGAAGCAAAAGGATCAGGTCGTTACCGGCGACAAGGCCACGTTCGACACCAAGGCCAATCTCATCACCATGTCCGGCGGCGTGGTGCTCACACAATGCCAGAACGTGCTGCGCGGCGACCGTCTGATGGTGGATATGACCACCGGCGTGTCGCGGGTGGAATCCGATGCCGGCCGGGTGCAGGCCCTGTTCAACCAGGGCTCCGAAGGCTGTGGCGGCAGCGCCGGAGCGCCGGGTGCACCGGCCAAGGGTGGAGCGCCCGCGCCGCCGCCGCAGATCCCCTCCCTGCTTCCCGGCAAACAAAAGTAAAATCAATCACTTGTGAAATCGTCGTCGCCGCCGAGGTTGAAGCCGGGGGGGCGAGCCTGTATCTACGCCTTGGCGTGATCCCGACCCGAAGGGCCGCGTTTTGCGCAAAGTGGGGGACCGGTTTTCGGACAAGATCATGCCCGACTAGAGAGGTGGCAGCGGAGGGGGAAAGCACCTTTCGGGGTGTTCCGCTGGGCAAGGGGCATCCATTCATTCATGGTTCGCATGAGCGCGAATCGAATCTCGCCGCGGGCGTTTGCGCTGGCGTCACCGTGAAAGGCTGAGCGAAGCGGGGATGGTGGATTTACTTGGCATGTTCCGGCGTCGTCCGGCCAAGAAGCCCGGCTTTGCGCGGTCGCGCGAGGACATCACCTCGCTCGGCGATCCCTTCGGCAATCTGATCTCGGGTTCGGTGCGGGATGCCCCGCCGATGGCCCGCGATGTTGCCGCCGCCGAGGTGGAGCCGGCACGCAGCCCCCATCCGCTCTCACCCGGCAAGCCGAAGCAGCAGCCCGGCAAGGCGCGAAAACCCAATGGCGGCGGACCGCAATTGCTGCGCCGGCCCGGCTTCCTGGCTGTGCATAGTGTGGAAAAGAGCTTTGGCACCCGCCAGGTCGTGCGCGGCGTTTCGATCTATGTCCGCCGCGGCGAGGCGGTCGGTCTGCTCGGCCCCAACGGCGCCGGCAAGACCACCGTGTTCTACATGATCACCGGCCTCATCAAGGCCGATCGCGGCGCGATCGAACTCGACGGCCACGATGTGACGAAGCTGCCGATGTATCAGCGTGCACGGCTCGGCATCGGCTATCTGCCGCAGGAAGCCTCGATCTTCCGCGGCCTCACGGTGGAACAGAATATCCGCGCCGTGCTCGAGGTGGTGGAAGGCAGCCGCAAGAAACGCGAGCGGGAACTCGACGCGCTGCTCGACGAGTTCAACATCACGCGGCTGCGTAAATCGCCTTCAATTGCGCTGTCCGGCGGCGAGCGGCGCCGTGTCGAAATCGCGCGCGCGCTGGCGACGCGGCCGAACTACATGCTGCTGGACGAGCCCTTCGCCGGCATCGATCCGATCGCGGTCGGCGACATCCAGGACCTGGTCCGTCACCTCACCAACCGCGGCATCGGCGTGCTGATCACCGACCACAATGTGCGTGAAACCCTGGGGCTGACCGACCGCGCCTACATCGTCTACGCCGGCGAAATATTGACCGAGGGCAGCCCGGACGAGATCGTCGCTAACCCGGATGTGCGGCGGCTTTACTTGGGTGAGGAATTCCGGCTTTAATCTGCTGCAGCGCGGTAACCATCGCGCCCTTAGCGCAAATTTTGCTTTCGTCAAGCCGTGTACAAGGGTCGCAGACTAGGCTAAGCAAGAATCGGACCAAGTTGGACGGTTTCTTGCCCCCATGGCGCTGACGCAGAGACTAGAGTTCCGCCAGTCGCAGTCGCTGGTGATGACCCCGCAGCTGATGCAGGCCATCAAGCTGCTGCAGCTGTCCAATCTCGACCTGTCGGCCTTTGTCGAAGAAGAGCTGGAACGGAACCCGCTGCTGGAACGCGCCAATGACGGCCCCGAGCCGCCGGTGGCGGGCGAGGCGGTGGAGGCTTCTTCTTCCTATTCCGACGGCGAGGAGTCGGGCGGCGGAGAGGCTGGCAGCTTCGGCGAGGACGGCGGCGGCGAGTTTTCCGGCAGCGGCGAAGCGTTTGAGCCCGGCCAGGAAGAATGGATGAACCGCGATCTCGGCTCCCGCAGTGAGATCGAGCAGACCCTGGACACCCGTCTCGACAATGTCTTCACCGAGGAGCCGGCGGAAGCTGCCGCACGCGCCGCGCAGGACGCTGCCCCGACCGCCTACACCGAATGGGGCGGCGGCGCTTCGAACGACGAGGACTACAATCTCGAAGCCTTCGTCGCCGCCGAATTGACGCTGTCGGATCATCTCGCCGAGCAGATGGCGGTTGCCATCGCCTCGCCGGCGCAGCGCATGATCGGGCAATACCTGATCGATCTCGTCGACGAAGCCGGCTATCTGCCGGCCGATCTCGGCCAGGCCGCCGAGCGTCTCGGCGCGTCGGATGCGTCGGTCGAGGAGGTTCTCGCCGTGCTGCAGAAATTCGATCCGCCCGGCGTGTGCGCGCGGAATCTCAGCGAGTGCCTCGCCATCCAGCTCCGCGAGCTCGACCGCTACGATCCCGCCATGCAGGCGCTGGTGGAAAATCTCGATCTGCTGGCCAAGCGCGATATCGCGAGCCTGCGCAAGCTCTGCGGCGTCGACGACGAGGACATCACCGACATGATCGGCGAGATCCGGCGTCTCGATCCGAAGCCCGGATTGAAGTTCGGCTCTGCCCGCACGCAGACCGTGGTGCCCGACGTCTATGTGCGGCCCGGTCCCGACGGCGGCTGGCATGTCGAGCTCAACAGCGACACGCTGCCGAAGGTGCTGGTCAACCAGACCTACTACACGGAATTGTCGAAGACGATCCGCAAGGACGGCGACAAATCCTATTTCACCGATTGCCTGCAGAACGCCACGTGGCTGGTGCGCGCGCTCGACCAGCGCGCCCGCACCATCCTCAAAGTGGCGACCGAAATCGTGCGCCAGCAGGACGGCTTCTTCACCCATGGCGTCGCGCATCTGCGGCCGCTGAATCTCAAGGCCGTCGCGGACGCGATCCAGATGCACGAATCGACGGTGTCGCGCGTCACCGCCAACAAATACATGGCAACCAATCGCGGCGTGTTCGAGCTGAAATATTTCTTCACCGCCTCGATTGCGTCGGCCGACGGCGGCGAAGCGCATTCGGCGGAAGCGGTGCGGCATCATATCAAGCAGTTGATCGACGCCGAGAGCCCGACCGCGATCCTCTCCGACGACACCATCGTGGAACGTTTGCGCGCCACAGGTATTGATATTGCCCGCCGCACCGTGGCGAAATACCGCGAGGCGATGCGGATTCCCTCCTCGGTGCAACGCCGCCGCGACAAACAGAGCATGCTCGGCAATGCCCTTTCCGCGCCAGCTTCTTCCGACCGGTCCCGCGATACCGCGCCGGCCTGATTGCATCAGCGGCAAATCGGACTAGGCTCAATTCCCCCAGAACCTTATCGAGGCCCCATCATGACTCTTCGGATCTCGGGAAAGAGCATCAGCGTCGGCGAGGCGCTGCGCACCCGCGTCAACGATCGCACCGATGAAGTCCTGCGCAAGTATTTTGACGGGAATTATTCAGGCCACATCACGCTGTCCAAGGACGGCTTCGGTTTCCGCACCGACTGCACGCTGCATCTGGATTCCGGCGTGGTGCTGGAGGCCGATTCGAGTGCCGCCGACGCCTATGCCAGCGCCGACCAGGCGCTGCTGATGATCGAGAAGCGCCTGCGCCGCTACAAGAGCCGGCTCAAGGACCGCTCTGCGCGCAAGACACATGCCGTCAACGCCGCCTTTGCCGAGATGGAAGCGCCGGTGCTGGACGCGCCGAGCTACGTCATCGAGGCGCCCGATCATGACGAGGAGAGCGCCACCTACAACCCCGTCATCATCGCCGAGACCACCAAGTCGCTGAAGCGGCTTTCAGTCAGCGAAGCCGTGCAGGAGCTCGACCTCACCGGCGCCACCTGCCTGGTTTTCCAGCATGGCTCCTCCGGCCGGGTGAACGTCATCTACCGCCGGGCCGACGGCAATGTCGGCTGGGTCGATCCGCCCGCGGTTACCCCCTGACTATATGCCGCGGCACATTGACGCCCACAGGGGCCGCCCATATGGTCCGCGGCCCCAAAAAGGAGGGGTTAAGGAACCGGGGTCTTACCTGTTGGCACCGCGGGTGCATTGGAGTAGAAGCCCCCTCGGAATCGGGACCCCGGGCCTAAGCCTGCCTCCCGCCTCATCTTCTTGACGCCGCGCGCCTTAAGACTATCTCGCAACCTGACGGTTCAATTCACCCCCCGGACGCCGCCCCTATGACGATTACCGATCTGGTCGCGCCAGAGGCGATTCTTCCGGCCTTGAAGGTTTCGAGCAAGAAGCAGGCGCTGCAGGAACTCGCGGCCAAGGCCGCCAGCCTGACCGGGCAGAACGAACGCGCGGTGTTCGAGGTCCTGTTGCAGCGCGAGAAGCTCGGCACGACGGCGGTCGGCTACGGCGTTGCCATCCCGCACGGCAAGCTGCCGAAGCTGGAGAAGCTGTTCGGCCTGTTCGCCCGCCTGGAGCGCCCGATCGATTTCGAGGCGATGGACAGCCAGCCGGTCGACCTGATCTTCCTGCTGCTGGCGCCCGAAGGGGCCGGCGCCGATCACCTGAAGGCGCTGGCACGAATCGCGCGGCTCTTGCGCGACCAGGATGTCGCCAAGAAGCTGCGCGCCTCGCGCGATGCGCAGGCGATCTATTCGGTGCTGGCGCTGCCGCCGGCGAGCGCGGCCTGAGCGTTTCCAGAACGACCACTAGACGGTCGATCGGCGTGCCGTTGAAATTATCATGATGCGCACGCCGCGGCCGTTAGCCGCCGACGGTGGCGAGCAGCATCGCGACATCGTCTTCGTCGCCGGGGTGATGCAGCAAGTGAGTTTCAAAGCAGGCGCGCGCGCCGTCGGGGCAGTTGATGCGCGCCAGCAGGATGCCAAAGCTCTTGTGCGGGAAGCCAGGCGCCGTTTCGGCGCGCACGAGACGCTCGCTCTGCAAATAGGCTTCCGCGATCTTGCCCCGCGCGGCCAGCGCCAGGCCGTAATGGATGCGGGCGAGAAAGTTCAGCGGATCGAGCTGCAGGGCTTTCACGTAATACGGCTCGGCTTCGGCATGCTCGCCGAGATCGGACAAGGCCAGCGCAAGCCCGAACTGCGCGTCGGCAAGACGCGGGTCGAGCTCGACGGCTTGCTGGAACAGCGCCGCGGCGTCGTGAAACTGGCTCTGTGCGGAAAATGACCGCGCCAGATTGACCACGATGCGCGCATCATCGGGACGAAGCGTGCGCGCGCGCAGGAATTGCGCGGTTGCTTCCGAGATCTGGCCGCGCTCCTGCAGGATCATGCCGAGATCGTTCAAGGCTTCGACGCATTGCGGATCGCACGAGATCGCCTCGCGATAGGTCTGCTCGGCCTTCTGCCCGCCACGCTGCGCGCGATTCATGATTCACCGTCCTGCTGCAGTGCATTAGGGGCGGATGATGGTTAATGAATTCTTACTTTCCGGCCTCAAGATCGTGCGCGAGATAGCGCACCTCCTTGGCTCCGCCGTGGATTCTGGCGGAGCCGATTTCGGCGAACCCCAGCGCGGCGTG
>JAKFVP010000464.1 GCA_021732175.1 Bradyrhizobium sp. | reverse complement strand
GGTGAGGAGCGCCGCCTGCGGCGCGTCTCGAACCATGAGGGTCAGGAATCTCGCCGCAAAAAAGACCTCATCCTGAGAGCCCGCCATCGGCGGGCGTCTCGAAGGATGGCCGCAAGGAAGGGGGCGCCGCGAGCGCTCCTACTTTGCATGGGGTTGTTTTCGTCATTTCGAGGGTACGCGATGCCGCCTCCCCTCAAGGGCGAGAAACGCCACTCACAGCCCATTTGCCGCGCGCCCCCTTACCGCTGGCGGTTTGCCCGCGTCGTCGCTACATTACCCCCGCGAAGCTGCGTTGCGCGTCAGGAGCCATATATCCCCGGGGCCTTATCGATCCTTTAGGGAACTGTCCCTGGCCGGGCCCGTGGGCTCGGACATATGGTGCCCACCTACTTTCGTAGGGAACTCCGGGATCGAGCGCTTCAACGGCATCTGCGGCTTCGCACTTTTATTTTGGCCGTTTTGAACGCTGGCCCTTTCGCCCCATGGACGCAGCACCTTCCAAGGCAAGCCTGCGTGCCGCCGCGCTCGCGGCTCGCGACGCGTTGGGGGACAGGAAGCGCGAGGCTGCCGCCGCCAAGATCGCCAAGCGCGGCCTGCCGCTTGAGATCGCCGCCGGCACCGTGGTGTCGGGCTATTCGCCGATCCGCAACGAGATCGATCCGACGCCGCTGATGCTCAAGCTCGCTCTGGCCGGTGCGCGGCTGGCGCTGCCGGTGGTCGGCGCGCGCGGCAAATCGCTGATCTTCCGCGCCTGGTCGCCGAACGATCGTCTCGTGCTGGGCTCGCTCGGCATCCCCGAGCCGTCGCCGGCCGCGACTGAGCTGATCCCCAACATCATGCTGGTGCCGCTCGCGGCCTTTGACCGTGCCGGCCATCGCATCGGCTATGGCGCCGGCCATTACGACCACACCTTTGCGCATCTGCGCAAAGTGCACCACGTCACCGGCGTCGGACTCGCTTTTGCGGTGCAGGAAACGCCGTCGATTCCTGCTTTGTCGCACGACGTGGCGCTGGATTTTGTGCTAACGGAAAAAGACGTGTTCGATTTCCGGAGCTGACAGGTTTGCGTATCCTCTTCATCGGCGACGTCGTCGGCCGCACCGGCCGCACCGCCATCACCGACTATCTTCCCGGCATGATCAGGGACTGGTCGCTCGATCTCGTCATCGTCAATGGCGAGAATTCGGCCGGCGGCTTTGGCATCACGGAGGCCATCTATCAGGAATTCCTCGATGCCGGCGCCGACGCCGTCACGCTCGGCAACCATGCCTGGGACCAGCGCGAGGCGCTGGTGTTCATCGAGCGCGCGCCGCGGCTGATCCGCCCGGCGAACATGCCGTCAGGCACGCCCGGTCGCGGCGCCGCGCTGGTCGACACCAAGAACGGCAAGCGCGCGCTCGTCGTCAACGCGATGGGGCGCGTCTTCATGACGCCGTTCGACGATCCCTTTGCGGTGCTGGCGCGCGAGCTTGCCGCCTGCCCGCTGGGCGAGGCGGCCGATGCCGTCGTGGTCGATTTCCATTGCGAAGCGACATCGGAGAAGCAGGGCATCGGCTTCTTCTGCGACGGCCGCGCCAGCCTCGTCGTGGGCACGCACACCCATGTGCCGACCGCCGATCACCAGATCCTGCCCGGCGGCACCGCCTATATGAGCGATGCCGGCATGACCGGCGATTACGACTCTATCATCGGCATGCAGAAGGAAGAGCCGCTGCGGCGCTTCCAGTCCGGCATTCCCTCGGCACGTTTCGAGCCCGCGACCGGCGAGGCGACGCTGTCGGGCGTTGCGGTGGAAACCGACGACGCGACCGGGCTTGCGAAGAAGATCGCGCCGGTGCGCAGAGGCGGAAGATTATCGCCGGCCTCGCCGGATTTCTGGTGAGCTGATCGTTCTCGCAACGGGATCAGGCATTCGCCAGATAGTGGCTGACCGCGTCTTCGTTCCAGTCGAGCCCGAGGCCGGGTACGTCCGGGATGTGAAGCGCCCCGTCGCGGATTTCGTACGGCTTCTGCAGAATCGGATCGGCCCAATCCTGCCATTCCAGCCAGTGCGCGGTCTCGGTCACACGCATCACATGGGCGGCGACTTCGGGGTAAAGATGGGTCGACATAGGTGTCCCCCATGCGCCCGCAATCCCGGCGGCACGCATCCAGCCGGTCACGCCGCCAATGCGCATGAAGTCCGGCATGACCAGGTCGCAGGCCTTTGCCTGCAGCGCCGTGTGCAGGGCGCGCGGGCCGTAAAAGTTTTCGCCGATCTGGATCGGCGTGTCGATCTCGGCAGTGAGCTGGGCGTAGCCGTCCAGATTGTCGTAGACGATCGGCTCCTCGATCCATGCAAGACCTTGATCGTCCAGCATGTGACAGCGCTGGAGCGCTTCGCCCAAGTTGAGTCCCTGGTTGAAATCGGCCATCAGTTCCACGTCCTCGCCGATGGCGCACCGCACCGCTTCGATGGCGGCAATGTCGTCACGCGGTCGGTCACGCCCGAGCCTGATCTTCAGCGCGGAAAATCCGCCTTCGTTGCGAAGCGCGATGGCGTCGGACTCGAGTTGCTCGGGCGGTTGTAGCCAGAGCCCGTTGCTATTGTAGGCCTTCACCGATCCAGCGCTGCCGCCGAGCAGGACGCATAACGGCATCCCGGCTGCCTTGGCGAGTGCGTCCCATGCCGCCATGTCCAGTCCGGCAACGGCGATCATCGATTGTCCCTCGTAACCGACGAAATGCAGCGACTTGCGCGCCAGCTCGTATAACTCCGTCGGCGCCAGCCGTCGGCCCCTGAGCGCGTCGCCGAGGTCCTGCAGCGCCGGAACCAGGTAGCGCATCGTCTTGACGGTGTAAGGTTCGAGATAGCTGCGCCCGACGATGCCTTCCTCGGTGAAAAGATCGATCAGGATCAGCGGCCAGTCGGTGATAGTGGCGATCCGCGCCACGACCGGCCGCTTGAGTCTGAGCACGACGGCTCGGGCCGTGATGGACCTGACGGTAAGCGATGGCGCCTGCATGGCGTGCGTCGTTGATTTCGCGGAGCTTGACATCCATTCAGTCTTGCAAGCCGCCGGGAAACGATCAATGTACTCGCCGGTATACTTATAAACCGGAGGTCCGGCGTGCGAAGGCAAACGGCGGAGGTCCGCATGCGGATCGTGGATGCAGCCTACGAATCGTTCTGGCGGCAGGGCTTCCGGAGAGCCAGCGTCGATTCCATCGCGGCACGCGCAGGGCTCACCAAGCGAACCGTCTACGCCTACTTCCGCAGCAAGGACGACTTGCTCGCAGCGGTGCTGCAGCGATACGAAGAACTGGCTGAGCTTCGGCTTAAGCATATTGGCGACCGCCTGCCGGCCGACCGCATCGGACTGATCGATTCCTTTTTCGGGCAGTTGGGTGGCTGGGCCCGTGCGACCCCGCGCTGGTCAGGGTCCGGATTCACCAGGCTTGTTGTTGAACTCGCCGATCTCCCCGGGCATCCCGCCCGCGCCATAGCCTGTCGCGCGAAGGCAAAGACGGAGTCTTGGTTGGCGGAACGGCTGGCAAATGCACGCGTGAAGAAAGCACAGGAGCGCTCTCGCGAGATCATGCTGCTGACCGAAGGAGCGATGGCGCTCACGCTAATCCACGGCGGTCGAAGCTATATCGACGCCGCGGCGGTTGCGGCGAAGCAACTCGTCAGGTCGCGATAGGAGGGCTCAAAGCCGGTGCGGAACCCGCCGGGACGTGTTTGTCCTCGGCGCGCTTCGAGCCCGCGACCGGCGAGGCGATATTGTCGGGCGTTGCGGTCGAGACCGATGACGCGACGGGTCTTGCGACGAAGATCTCGCCGGTGCGCAGGGGCGGAAGATTGTCACCGGCCTCGCCGGATTTCTGGTGAGCTAGCCTCGTCGCTTCGCAACGCGGGCGTCCGGGCCATGCTCGACCCGGTAGAGGCGCCACCGCCCGGGCACGCCCTTGAGCTGGTGCACGCCGCGCTCCTTGAACGTGACTTCCGATGGCTGCATCAGGTCCTTGACCGCGCCTGAGACCAGGACTTCGCCGGGACTGGCTTTCGCTGCAACGCGTGCGCCGATGTGGAACGCGAGGCCAATCACCTCGGTGCCGCTCACCTTGTGTTCGCCCGCATGCAGCCCGACCCGGATCTCCAGCCCGAGCGTGCGCACGGCCTCGCGGATGGCGGTCGCGCAGCGCACGCCGGCATCCGGCGCCTTGAATGTCGCGAGCAGACCGTCGCCTGTCGTTACGACCTCTTTCCCGCGCAACGCCTTCAACTGGTTGCGGACGGCAACGTAGTAATGGCTCATCACCTGGGCCCAGCGCGCATCGCCGAGCCGCGCGGCTTTCTCGGTGGACTGAACGATATCGACAAACAGGATGGTGGCGAGCGCTTGCTTGAGTTCGGGGCCACCGGCGGCGGACCTGCGCCGCGTCGCGATCGATCCCTTTAGCGGCTCATAGCGGTGGTTGCGACGCTTTGCGATGGCGGCTTTGGCATAGTCATTGGCACGCTGCTCCGTGCGGCAACGGATCGTCTTCTCCTGGAAGCGCGTCCAGTAGACCTTCCGTCTATCGCCAATGCCTTGGACCTCCACGGCGCCCCACTTGAGAAAGATCGTCGAACCGGTCCGTCGAATGCACCACGCCTTCGACGTGTAGCCGGAGACGTTCTTCTGCAGGACTCCGATGCGAAGGAAGTTGGGCATGTGGGTGCGGCGGAATCGGAGAGGCCGGTTGAGGCTGACACGAGGCAGCACCTAATCATGTCGGCAGTGAGAGCGCCAACCGAAAGTGGCACCCGTTTAACGAGATGAAATAGAATTGAATAAGCGCTGGCGTTGCGGCGGAGCGCCGCGCGCCTACAGCCGATACGCCGTGCGGAACCCGCCCCAGTGCTTGCCGCGCACGCGCACGGGCACGTCGATCTCGCGCATCATCACGGTGTTACCGTTGCCCATGTCGCGGGCATAGGTCTGGATCAGATAGGCGCGGGTGTTCTGGCCGGCGGCAAGACCTGCGGCATCGTTGAAGATGCGGCGGTTGCGGCAGTTGGCGGTGTTGTAGGCGACATCGCCCGGCTTCTGCGGGTGCGAGTAGATCTTGTTGTGCACCGGCAGGTAGCCGTTGCGGTCGATCATGGCGGCAAACGCCATGGTCTTGTCCGCGGCGAGGAACGCTTCCTGCAAGGGCGGCAGCGCGCGGTCGGCCCAGTCGAGGAATTTGGTGCGATACTGCACGGGATTTGAGCCGGCGATTTCGACGTAGTTGCTGTCGAACAAGTCCTCCATCGAGATGGCTCCGCTGGCGACGGCGTCCTCGAATATCCTGGTCAGCGCGCGCCCGGCTTCCATCGCCCGCGTCACCGCCTCGGTGTTGGCGTCCTGCAGCGCCCACAGCTTGTCTTCAATCTTCTCGATGGTCTTGGCCGCCGGCCGCTCGAACGCCGCCTGCGTACCGCCCTTGGTCTTGTCACCGATTCGGATGCGGCAATCGCCGATCTCGGCAAGACTCGCATCGAAGCTCTGGCCGGCCGCGAGCTTCTCCGCCTCCGGGCCGCTGATCAGGATGCCATCGAGCGAAATCTCGTAGACCGGCGCGGTCACCGTGCCGCGCGGCGTCTTCAGCTCGATCTTCAGGCTGCAGGGCAGGCGCTCGCGCTTCTGCGTACCGCGCTCGTTCTGCCGCAGCAGCACCGCGCAGCGCGATTTCAGCTTCTTGGCGAAGACAGTGACGGTCTGGCCGGCCTTGGCGACGGTTTCGCCGTGGGTCTCGGCTTCCTTGGTGGCGCTGTCGATCTCGGAAGCGCTATCGCCGACCGACGCGATGAAGCTGGAGGCGGACGCCGCGTTGGCGCTCATCTCGCCGGTGGTCGCGCTCTGCTCGGCAACCGCGCCGTTGACGTTCTCGAACACGGGACGGATCTGCTCGATGGCCTGCGCGATGCGATGCACCGCATCCGCGGAGCCGGAGGCGTCGCGCTGCAACGCGTCGATCTTCTTGCTGATTTCTTCGGTCGCCTGCTGGGTCTGCACCGCCAGCGCCTTGACCTCGACGGCGACGACCGCAAAGCCCTTGCCGGCACGCGCCGGCGCTGCCGGCGCGTGCCGCCTCGATGGTGGAGTTGAGCGCCAAGAGCGTGGTCTGGCGCGCGATCTGCGCAATCAGATTGACGACATTGCCGATCGCCGCTGATGACTCGCGCAAGCGATCCACATTGGCGCGCGCTTCGCTCGCCGCAGCCGCCGCTTCGCCGGC
>JAKFVP010000283.1 GCA_021732175.1 Bradyrhizobium sp. | reverse complement strand
CCTTTGCCGAGACCGTCAACGTGCCCGTCGTGCCGACGCTGATGGGGTGGGGCGCGATTCCCGACGACCACGTGCTGATGGCGGGCATGGTGGGGCTGCAGACCAGCCACCGCTATGGCAACGCCACCATGCTGCAATCCGACTTCGTGCTGGGGATTGGCAACCGCTGGGCCAACCGCCACACCGGCTCGATCGAGACCTACACCAAGGGCCGCAAGTTCGTGCATGTCGACATCGAGCCCACTCAAATTGGGCGCGTGTTCAATCCCGATCTCGGCATCGTCTCCGATGCGAAGGCGGCGCTGGAACTGTTCGTTACAATCGCGAAGGAGTGGCGCAAGGCCGGCAAGTTGAAGGAGCGGCAGGCGTGGCCGGCGTCGTGCCAGGACCGCAAGCGATCGATGCTGCGCCGGAGCG
Organism: Bradyrhizobium sp.; assembly: GCA_021732175.1. Classification (GTDB taxonomy): domain Bacteria; phylum Pseudomonadota; class Alphaproteobacteria; order Rhizobiales; family Xanthobacteraceae; genus Bradyrhizobium. The sequence goes on along the minus strand of JAKFVP010000283.1, from coordinate 5,851 downwards.
ATTTCGACGAGATCCCGATCAAGCCGCAGCGTGTCTATGCCGAGATGACCAAGGCGTTTTCCCGCGACACGTGCTTTGTCAGCGTGATTGGACTATCGCAAATCGCGGGCGCGCAGTTCCTCGGTGTCTACAAGCCCCGCAACTGGATCAATGCCGGGCAGGCGGGCCCGCTCGGCTGGACGCTGCCGGCCGCGCTCGGCGCGCGCGCCGCCGATCCCGAGCGCGAGATCGTGGCGCTGTCGGGCGATTACGACTTCCAGTTCCTGATCGAGGAGCTCGCGGTTGGTGCGCAGTTCAAGCTGCCTTACATCCACGTCGTCGTGAACAACTCGTATCTCGGATTGATCCGGCAGGCGCAGCGGGGTTTCGAGATGGACTATCACGTCCAGCTCTCCTTCGAGAACATCAACGCGCCGGAGATCGGCAGCTATGGTGTCGATCACATTACGGTCGCGGAAGGGCTCGGCTGCAAGGCGATCCGCGTCACCGATCCGCAGCAGGCATCGGCGGCGTTCGCCACCGCCCGGCAATGGATGAAGGAATATCAGGTGCCCGTGGTGGTCGAGTTCATCCTCGAGCGCGTCACCAACATCGCGATGGGTACCGAGATCGACAACATCGTCGAGTTCGAGGAAGTGCTCGATCTGCCGCTGGACGATGCGCCGGTCAGCCGCGGCGACGCGCTGCAGCCGGCCTGAAGCCCGAACATCATTCGCGAGAGGATATCAGCCGTGCCCAGATTTGCCGCCAACCTCACGATGCTGTTCGGCGAGATGCCGTTCCTCGACCGCTTTGCTGCCGCGAGTGCTGCGGGCTTTCGCGGCGTCGAATATCTCTTCCCCTATGATTTCGACAAGGCGGAGCTTCGCGAGCAACTGGCCCAGCATGGCCTGACGCAGGTGCTGCATAATCTGCCCGCCGGCAACTGGGGTGCAGGCGAGCGCGGCATCGCCATTCTGCCTGACAGGCTCGAGGAATTCCGCGATGGCGTGCACCGCGCCATCGACTATGCGAAGGCGCTGGACTGCAGGCAGCTCAATTGTCTGGTCGGCATCGCGCCTGCAGATGCTGACATCTTCGAGCTCAACGAGGTGCTGGTCGGAAACCTGCGCTATGCCGCGGAAGCGCTGTCGAAGGAGGGGATCAGGCTGCTGATCGAGCCGATCAACACCATCGATATCCCCGGCTTCTTCCTCAACCGCACCGAACAGGCCGCGCAGATCATTGCCGATGTCGGCTCGCACAATCTCTTCATCCAGTACGACATCTACCACATGCAGATCATGGAGGGCGACATCGCCCGCACGGCGCAGAAGCATCTGACGCGCATCGCCCATGTCCAGCTTGCCGACAATCCCGGCCGCAACGAGCCGGGAACGGGCGAGATCAACTACCCTTTCCTGTTTCGTCATCTCGATGCGATCGGCTATCGTGGCTGGGTGGGATGTGAATACAAGCCGCGAACCACAACAGTCGACGGGCTCGGCTGGCATGCGGCGCAGATCTTCGAGACCTAGGGAAGAAACATCATGAAAATCGGTTTCATTGGCCTCGGCACCATGGGGCGCCCGATGGCCGGCCATCTCCAGACGGCGCAGCACAAGCTGTTCCTGCACGACATCACACCGCTGCCACAGGACTTGATCGACGGCGGCGCGGTTGCCTGCAAATCGGGCAAGCAGGTTGCGCAGGAGTCCGACGTCGTCATCGTCATGGTGCCGGACACGCCGCATGTCGAGGCCGTGCTGTTCGGCGCCGATGGCGTCGCAGCAGGACTTGCGAAAGGCAAGATCGTGGTCGACATGAGCTCGATCTCGCCGCTCGCAACCAAGGAGTTCGCCAAGAAAATCGGCGCGCTCGGCTGCGATTATCTGGATGCGCCGGTCTCCGGCGGCGAGGTGGGTGCGAAGGCCGCGAGCCTCACTATCATGGTCGGCGGTCCTCAGAAGGCCTTCGACACCATGAAGCCGGTGTTCGACAAGATGGGCAAGAACGTCACGCTTGTCGGCGGCAATGGCGACGGCCAGACCACCAAGGTCGCCAACCAGATCATCGTCGCGCTGACGATCCAGGCGGTCGGCGAGGCGCTATTGTTTGCTTCGCGCGCCGGTGCCGATCCTGCGCTGGTGCGGCAGGCCCTGATGGGCGGCTTTGCGTCCTCGCGCATTCTCGAGGTGCATGGCGAGCGGATGATCAAGCGTAACTTCGCGCCCGGCTTCCGCATCGAGCTGCACCAGAAGGACCTCAACCTCGCGCTGGAGGGCGCGCGCAGCCTCGGGCTGTCGCTGCCGAACACCGCGATTGCGCAGCAGATGTTCTCCTCCTGCGCGGCCCATGGCGGCAGCGCGTGGGATCACTCCGCGCTGGTGCGCGCGCTCGAGATGATGGGCAATCACGAGGTCGCGAAGGCATAGGTCTCCCTGTGAAGCGGGAACTTCCGCGTTTCCGCCGACACTCCCCCCCGGGGCAACGCTCCGCGGGGATTTTCGGGGAGATTGCAGAGTTCCGGGTCGAGGGAACCGGAACATCATGTTCCTCCAGCGGTTGAGGATCATCTTCAACCGCTGGAGGACATGATGAACAAGAAAGTTGCTGCTTCGCTGATTGCCGCCTCGCTGCTCGCGTCTGGCTCGGCTTTCGCCCAATCCACCACTGTGCAGGGCGCTAACGAAGGTGCCCGCACCGGTGGCGCGATTGGCGGGCCCCCCGGCGCGATCGTCGGCGGCACCGTAGGCGCCGCCGTTGGCGCGGCCGTGGAAATCCCGAATGCCGTGATCACCGCGATTCCGCGCGACGAGCGTTCGGTCGTGGTGCAGGAGCGCGTGGTGGTGGGCGAGCCGCTGCCGCCGAGCGTCGAACTGCGCGTCGTGCCGAACCACACCGAATATCGCTACGCCGTGGTCAACGATCGCCGCGTGATCGTGGAGCCGCGCACCCGCAAGGTGATCCGCGTCATCGACTGATCGACGTCGAGCTTGCGACAACGGTCCCTGCGGAGTCTCTCCGCGGGGACTTTCTTATGATGTCTGCGGACGATGCCGGTTGATGAACCAGTCCATCGCAGCCGCAATGGCAAGGCCTGCGCAGGCCGCCAGCGCATCGACCACGAAGTCCGAGAGCCGCGCGTGGCGGCCGGGCGCCCAGAACTGCAATATTTCGATCGCGCCGGTCATCGCAACGGCGAGAAGCGCTGTGAGCAGCCGGTTGCCGCGGTAAGCGAGCCCGAACGCAAGGCCGACGAGAACAAAGGCAAGCGCATGCTCGCCGTTCTGGCCGAGATCGGCATGCGGCCGCAGGCGCGCCGGACCGAGCGTTGCAAAGGTGACGGCGGCGGCGAGGCCCCAGGCGACAAAGCGAAGAAGGAGTGTCATGCAAAGCAATTAGCACGAAGCTTTCCGCAGGTGCGAAATGTCCGCGCACGTTGGTTAATGCCGCGGCTTACAACATTACCGCACGCCGAGCCCTTGCATGAAGCGTTCCCTGATCTGAACGGGATCGCGCCGCGTATTTCCGGTTCCGGGCTTGTCATCGATGCGCACGCCGATCAGCATCGGCCCGTCGCTCACGAGAGATTGTTCGATCAGCCGTTCGAAATCCTCTTCGTCCGCTGCCCAGCTGGAGTTGGTTAATCCGCTGGCGAGAGCAATGCCAATGAGGTCGGCCGATGCGGCTGCCGGCGTCGGTTGCGATCCCGTAATCTGGTAAACGCCGTTATCCATCACCACCATGGCGAGATTCTTCGGCTTCAGCGTTGCAATCGTCGAGAGGCAGCCGAGCTGCATCAAGAGCGATCCGTCGCCTTCCAGCGCAATGACGCGCCGCTTCGGTTGCGCCAGCGCGACGCCGAGCGCAATCGGGAAGGCGAGGCCCATGCTGCCCAGCATGTAGAAGTTCTGCGCCCGCTGTCCGGTGGCCCAGAGATCGAAATTGGTGTTGCCGATGCCGCCGACGACGGCTTCCTCGTTCTTCAGTTTCGCGACCAGGCGCGAGGTCAGATCGAAGCGGTTCATCACCTTGGTATTGCGGGCGGGGGATGTGTTCATGGGCGTGCTCATTTGTCGAGCTTCTTGCTGCCGCCGGTCAGGAGCGGCGACAGGATCAGCGCCACCGGCGCCTGCGTTGCGATGGCCTGCTTGATCGAGCGGTCGGTGATGAACTCGAATTCGTCGAGCCGCGTACAGGTGTGATGCTCCATGGCGAGCGAGTCCAGCACCGGGCGCATGGTGCGGCAAACCAGCGACTGGCCGATGTTGAACTCGCCGAGCGTGCCGCGCTCGGAAACGAACATGACCAGCGGGATCTGCGAGGGCACGACGAGTGACGCGAGCACATTGGCGAGCGTGGCAAAGCCCGATGTTTGCATCAGCACAGCGCCGCGCATGCCGCCCATCCAGGCGCCCGCGACGATGCCGACAGCCTCTTCCTCGCGCGCGGTGGAAAAGACGTTGAAATACGGATCGGCGTGCAGGTTCTTGATCAGCGGCGTCAGCACCCGGTCGGGGACGTAGGGCACCAGTGTTATCTCGTTGCGCTTGAGCGTCTGCTGCACGATCTCGTGCCAGCTCCGCGCGGTCTCCGCGGCCATCCGCCCTCTCCCGTATCTCGCGACGATCTTGCATCGGTCGTCTTTGGGGTTGCGAACTTGACGCGCCCGGCCAGATTGTCAACATGCGCCCATGTGATCAGCGCATGCGATAATGTGAGATGATGCGTCTCGCATGCGACGGTGACAGTGTAGAAGAAGTGTAGAAGAGAGGCTGCGGCACAGCAGCGAAGCCGGGAGGAAGCCATGAACAGATGGGTGCGGGCTGCCGTGGCGGCGCTCGCCATGCTGGCCGCCAGCGACATGGCCGGCGCGCAGTCCTTTCCTTCCAAGCCGGTGCGCCTGCTGGTGCCTTATCCTGCCGGCGGCGCTGTCGATGTGCTGGCGCGTACGCTGGGCGACGTGGTTTCAAAGACGTGGGGACAGCCTGTTGTCGTGGAGAACCGGCCCGGGGCCGGCGGGGTGATCGCGTCCCAGGCGCTCGTTGCTTCGCCACCGGATGGCCACACGCTGATCGTGGTGGCCAGCGGCCATGCCACCAACCCGTTCCTCTATCCGTCGCTGTCCTATGACACCTTCAAGGACTTCACCTCGATTTCGCTGCTGGCGTCGTCGCCGAACCTGCTGCTGGTGCGCGCGGACTCGCCGTTCAAGACCGTTACGGATGTGATCGCGGCGGCCAAAGCCAAGCCCGGCGACCTTTCCTTTGCCCATGCCGGCAACGGTACCTCGACGCATTTCGCGGGCGAATTGCTCAAGAGCCTCGCCAAGGTCGATATCGTCGCCGTGCCCTACAAGGGCGGTGCGCCCGCCATCAACGATCTCATCGGCGGACAGATTCCGCTGTCCTTCAACAACGGTCCGGAATCGGTCGGCCAGATCGCCGGCGGAACGGTGAGGGCGCTTGCAGTCACCACCGCGAAGCGCGCCGCGTTCCTGCCCGATGTGCCCAGCATGAGCGAGACCGTTCCGGGCTATGACACCGAAGTGTGGTGGGGCGTGCTGGGCCCCGCCGGCATGGCGCCTGACCTGGTCGCAAAACTCTCGCGCGATTTCGTCGAGGCGCTGACCAATCCTGTCGTGAAGGAGCGCCTGACCAAGCTCGGCGCTTCCTCGATCGGCAGTTCGCCAAAGGAGTTCGACGCCAAGATCCGCGCCGACTATGACAAGTGGGGCCCGATCATCAAGGCCGCGGGCATCAAGTCGGAATAACCAATCTTTTTCTCAACTGAAACTCGGCAAGGCAAAATGTCGGTCAACAGCAAACGCGTCTTCTACGTCAAATATCTCGCCCACGACATCTACACC
>JAKFVP010000377.1 GCA_021732175.1 Bradyrhizobium sp. | reverse complement strand
CAACGTAGCTGAACAACTCGCCCGTTCGATTGTCGCCGCCCCGCACGTGCCATCTCCGAATCTCGCCGGAGCCAATGAATCACGGTCGCCCGTCGGCCGCGAGCGCCTTTTTCAACAGCCTGCTAGTGCAACAGGGTCTTTGCCCTCGCCTTGGTCAATCCTTCCGCAAAAGCCACCGCCGTGTCCAGACCCCTGCCGCCGCCAAGCGCGACCACGGCGGGCCGGCTGCGCGACAACAGCCCGAGCGCGGCGTTGCGGGTGGTCTCGACGCTGACCGCGTCGATCCGTGCCACCAGCTCCTCTACCGTCAGCGGACGCCCATAGGCCAGCACATGCCGCGCCAGCTGCTCGGCGCGGGAGGAACAGCTTTCCAGCGCCATCAGCAGCCCCGCCTTCATCTGCGCCTTGGCGCGGGCGATCTCGGCCTCGGTCAGCGTCTCCGCCGCCTCGTTGATGACGTCGACGATCACTTCCATCATTTCCGGCGCATCGGCCGGATCGGTGCCGGTGTAGAGGCCGAACAGGCCGGTGTCGCTATAGGGGGCGTGGAAGGTGTAGATGGAATAACAGAGCCCGCGCTTCTCCCGCACTTCCTGGAACAGCCGCGATGACATGCCGCCGCCCAGCGTATTGGTGAAGACCTGCAGCGAATACAGCGACAGATCGTTCTGCGGCACGCCTTCCAGCGCCAGCGTCAGATGCGCCTGTTCGAGATCGCGGTGCACGACGCGCGAGCCGCCCTTGCCGAACATCGCCACTTGCGGCTTCGGCCCGGGCGTTCCCTCAAAGCTTGCAAATTTCTTCGCGACCTCCTCGACGACGCGCTTGTGATCGACGGCGCCGGCGGCGGACACCACCATGTCGGGCCCGCGATAATGCGTGGAAAGATAGCCGCGCAGCATGTCGCGGTTGAAGGCCTTCAGCGTCTTCACGGTGCCGAGCAGCGAGCGGCCCATCGGCTGGTCGGGGAAGCAGAGCTCGTTGAGGTGTTCGAACACGACGTCGTCGGGCGCGTCCTGTGCAGCGCCGATCTCCTGTGCGATCACGCCCTTCTCGCGCTCGAGCTCATCGGGCACGAAAGCGGGATTGCCGAGGATGTCGGAGAGCACGTCGAGCGCCAGCGGCACATCCGCTTTCATCACCCGCGCGTAATAGGCCGTGGTCTCGGTCGAGGTGCCGGCATTGAGGTCACCGCCGACGGCCTCGATCTCCTCGACGATCTCGCGGGCGTTGCGGTTCGCGGTGCCCTTGAAGGCCATGTGTTCGAGCAGGTGCGAAATGCCGTGCTCGTTCGGCTTCTCGTCGCGGCCGCCGACGCCGGCCCACACGCCAAGCGCAGCCGTCTCCAGATGCGGCATGGTATCGGTGATAACGGTAAGGCCGGAGGGAAGCTTGGAGATTTCGACGGCCATCAGGCCACCCCCTGCTTCGCGGCGCGGCTGACCGACAGCACGAAGCGCTCGACCTCGGCGGCATCGTTCTTCATCACCTTGATCTGCTCGGGCTTGGTCATCAGCCCGTCGAGCCAGGCCGGCAGTTGCGGGCGCACGCCGCAGGCCGCCTGCACCGCATCGGGGAATTTTGCGGCATGCGCGGTCGACAGCACGATGTTGGGGACGTGCGAGTCCGTGGTATCGCGATCGGACACCGCCAGCGCCACGGCGGTGTGGGGATCGACGAGATCGCCGGCCTCGCGCCAGGCGGCGCGGATCGCGGCCGCGGTTTCCGTCTCGTCGGCGCGGCCGGCATCGAAATCCTCGCGGATCGCCGCCAGCATGGCGTCGGGCAGCACGAAGCGGCCGGACTGCTTGAGCGAATCCATCAGCCGGCGCACCGTCGCCGCGTCGCGCTTGCAGGCTTCGAACAGCAGCCGCTCGAAATTCGAGGACACCTGGATGTCCATCGAGGGCGACGTCGTCGCGTGGACATCCTTCACTTCATAGATGCCGGTCTTCAGCGTGCGCGGCAGGATATCGTTGACGTTGGCGGCGATGTTGAGCCAGCGCACCGGCAGGCCCATGCGTTTGGCGACATAGCCGGCGAAGATGTCGCCGAAATTGCCTGTGGGCACCGTGAAATCGACGGTGCGCGCGGGCGCTCCGAGCGCCACCGCCGAGGTGAAATAGTAGACCACCTGCGCCACGATGCGCGCCCAGTTGATCGAATTGACGCCGGACAGCGAAACCGCATCGCGGAAGACGTGATGGTTGAACATCGCCTTCACGATCGCCTGGCAATCGTCGAAATTGCCTTCGATGGCGAGCGCATGCACGTTGGAAGCGCCCGTCGTCGTCATCATCCGCCGCTGCACTTCGGAGATGCGCCCGTTCGGGAACAGCACGATGAGGTCCACATTGTCGAGGCCGGCGAACGCATCCACTGCCGCGCCGCCGGTATCGCCCGAGGTCGCCACCACGATGGTGGTGCGCTGCGCACGTTTGGCGAGCACATGATCCATCAACCGCGAGATCAACTGCATCGCCACGTCCTTGAAGGCGAGCGTCGGGCCGTGGAACAGTTCCAGCAAAAACTGGTTCGGACCGCTCTGGTCGAGCGGCACCACCGCGGGATGGCGGAAGGTGGCGTAGGCCTCGTTGGCCATGCGGCCGAGATCGGCATCGGAGATCTCGCCGGCGGCAAAGGGCTTGATGACGTCGACGGCGACTTCCCAATAGGGCCGGCCAAAGAAGCCGGCGATGGTCTCGTGCGAGAGAAGCGGCCAGACCTCGGGCACGTAGAGGCCGCCGTCGCGGGCAAGCCCGGTCAGCATCACATCGCAAAAGCCCAGCACCGGGGCCTCGCCCCGGGTCGAAATATACCGCGTCAAGTTACCCTCCAAAGGCTTGGCACCCTGCGTTAAGCCTTTGATCTTGTTTGATAAGCCGCCCCGATCGGACGAAGCGAAAGCGGGCACCATAATGGGTTTTGCTGCGCCGGGAAATGCCGGGATGGCGAAAAGAATGGGCGGTGGGGGGCCACTCGGCTCACGGCACAGGCGGTGTCGTCCCGGCGAAGGCCGGGACCCATAGCCACGAATGTGTGTGATTGAACGAGGCTGGCGTTCGAGCACGTTTCGACAATTAATTTCGGTGGTTATGGGTCCCGGCCTTCGCCGGGACGACAGCGAGTATTCTCGCGACACGATTTGTCCGAGTTTTACGAATTCGTCGGCCCTCAGTGAACAGAGGGCGCAGGGAAAGCCGGGCGCCGGCTGGCACCCGCGAGGTCCGTGTGCAAATAGAAAGAAACGCACACGGTCTAACAGGTACAGCCAGGACATCCCGGCCTTCCCCGCGCAACGGCTTTACGGCTTATACGTGCTCTCCCCGGTGAGCGGCGTTGTTTGCCACCGTCATCGGCGCTGCTTCACGCCAACTTAAGCGCCACGGTCGCGGCGCCAGAACCACACGACTTCGCCGTACGCTCTCGGCGTTTTCGTCGGCACGATTGCTCGCACTGACGCCGCAAGCGTCCATCGCAACCCGCGCCACGTTTCGTGACGACCGCGAAGCGCCCCTCATGGCGGCACGGGCTGGCTGCTTCTTACCGCAAATCAGAATTCCGGTAAAGCGAAATTTTTTTATGGCGGGACTTGACAGCCGAGTCGGGTGGTTTGCCCGTCGGGCCGTATTGGCAACATTCTCTTGTCGCCCCGGCGAAGGCCGGGGCCCATAACCACCGGCCAGCATCGTTGAGTGCTGCCGTCTGCCGAGTTAGCTCCCTCCATAGATCACGCGGTATGGGTCCCGGCCTTCGCCGGGACGACGGACGTGACATTTTGCGGACGTTGAGTCCAAAAACAAAAAGGGCCGCCCGAAGGCGGCCCTTGATGTACCCACGCGGGCGATCAATCGCGCTCGTGAATGATCACCTTTTCCCTGGGCTCGCGGCGTTCCTTGCGGATCACCACGGTCTCGTCGCGCGGCTCACGCTCCCGGATGACGGTGGTGCGCCGCTCATGGCTCGGGCTCTGACCGACCGTGACGCCGGCGCCGACGGGACCGACACCGACGCCGATGCGGGTTTCCTCGGCGCTGGCGGCCGTCGCGGCCATGCTCAGGCCGAATGCAATGCAAATGATCGTCTTCTTCATCGTCGCCTCCAGTGGATGCCCCACTGCGCAACCCGGCATTCGCTCTGCGGTTCCCGTCCCGTTTCGAAACAGCAATATATGTCAGCGGGCAGACGCAGACTCATTCGCGCACGCCGACGTGACCACAGGAACCAAAGTTGTGGAGTAACGTTTGCTTACCGCACCACACGGGCGCGGGTGCCGAGGCGTTTGTAAATCCCATGCCAATTGGCCGCTACTTCCTGTATATCGGCAGCGTATTACTGGCGCTGCTGTTCCTTGCCGATTGGTATTTCCCGCCGCTCGATGCCGAACAAACCAGCTCCTCGAAGGTCGACCGCACCACCATCCGGCTGCATTCGGCTTACAAATGGCCGAACGCTGTTGTCTTCGACACCACGCAGCCGACCATCGTGCCGCCGCAACCGGTAACGATCGTGGCTGCGCCTTCCCCGCCCGTCGCCAAGCCGGTAGAGGAAGCCTATGCGATGGCGACCGAGCCTGTGGCCGCAGCAAAGCCGGCGGAGCCGGTCAAGGCAGCAAAACCGCATGTCCGCCGCACGCGGACCGCGCGCCCGCCCACAAGCGAGGCGTATGCGTACAGGAACGACTGGTTCGCGCCGCCCCGGCGCGAGGCATTCGCATCCCGCGGCTTCTGGCCGAGTTGGTGAGAGCCTGAAGTCTGGATTCCTGTTTGACGCGTTTTCTTCACGCGAACCGGTATCCACTTCGCTCGAAAACGCTCTAACCCCGCCGCTGCGCGCGCAGCCAGAAGCCGAACGCGATCACGACGACGGCGGCAAGACCGAACCAGGTGATGGCGTATTGCAAATGGTCGTCCTTCAGATGGACGTGCAGCGGGCCGGGTTTCGGAATGCCGCTGGCAGGCACCGGGGTTTCCAGATCGATGTAGAACGGCGCCACGGAGCCCCAGCCCAACACGCGTGCCATGGCAGGAACGTCGCGCGCAAACCAGAGGCGCTTGGCGGCATCGGGCGACGGCGTGAACGTGCCGGGACTTTCAGGAAAACGAATGTAGCCCGACAGCGTGACCGGCTGGCCGGTGACGAGCCGGCTTGCCGCGCGATCCTGCTGGGCGCGGTCCTGCATCGTGTTCTGCACGAAGCCGGCATTGACGGCGACGATCTCGCCGGAGGCAAGCCGCGCCGGCAGGAACGCCCAGGCGCCGGGGCCGGAGATGTCGTCGCGCACCCCGGAACCGGAGCTGTAGACCATCGCATCCGGCATCGGCGCATACGTCGCGGTGAAGGTGACACGGCGGAACTCGTCCTTGGCCGCCGTCAGGGCGCCCCATGCGCTCACCGGCGGCAAGGCGGCCGGCGCGACCGCGAGCCGCTCGTCGAGCGCTGCGATCAGCGCGTGCTTGTCGGAGCGGCGCTGCAATTGCCAGAGGCCGAGGCCGATGAGCACGGCCACCATCGCCAGCGTGAACAGCCCGAAAGCAAGACGCCGCGCGTTCATTTAGGATCGCGATCGATCAGCCGGCCCGGCGCGGCCTTGTGATGGTATTGCAGCGCGATCAGCAGCGACTTCATCGAGCGCAGCGGCAGCAGCGTGGTCGCCAGGATCAGCGGCAGCCACAGCGCGGCATGCAGCCAGAACGGCGGCTGGTATTTGATTTCGACGATCAGCGCGGCGGCGACCACGATCGCGCCCGCGATCATGATCATGAAGATCGCCGGGCCATCGCCGGAATCCATGAAGGCGAAATCGAGCCCGCAGGACTCGCAGGCGGGCCGCAGGGTGAGGAAGCCGGAATAGATGCTGCCCTTGCCGCAGCGCGGGCACTTGCAGGCAATGCCGCGCAACGCGCTTTCGGTCAGGGTGGGTACGGCGTCGGTCATTCGGCTCCTCTTCCCCTCTCCCTTGTGGGAGAGGGTGCATAGGCGGCCTTCGGCCGCCGTCGCTTAAAGGACGCCGATGCTTTGCATCGGCTATGGCGGAAGCATCGCGGACGGATGAGGGGTTTGTCTCCGCGGATAGAGACCCCTCATCCGGCGCTTCGCGCCACCTTCTCCCACATCCGCCTTCGCCAAGGCTACGGCGGACGCGAGGGGAGAAGGAAGAAAGAAAAAAGGGCGGCCCCTAAGGCCGCCCTTCCTAGTACCCGGAATCATAGCTGGGTGATACGTCGGCCTTTGAAGGGTCGCTGGCGGACCTTTTTCTTGGTCCAGACGAAGGGCTCGGCTCTGTCGTTGTAGGCGTTGACGTAGGCATCGATGTGTTC
>JAKFVP010000010.1 GCA_021732175.1 Bradyrhizobium sp. | reverse complement strand
GCAACGCCCGGCGCCGTCGTCGCCGGTACGATCGCCAGCGTGTCGAGCAGATTGTCGACGCCTGGGATGTAGAATGCGGCGACCTCGACGATGGCGGCGGTGCCGAGCATCAGCACCGCAGTCGGCGTTCCGAGCCAGGCGAAGCTTTCGCTCAGGTTCACATGTCCGGTCCAGGCGGCGACGCTGAGCACCAGCAGCGGCAGGAACAGCCGAAAGCCGGTGGCGGCGGCAAGGCCGATGCCCAGCGCGATCGACAGTCCGAGTTCGGCATTGGACATGCGCCGCTCTCCATCCACGCGTTGCCTGCGCGAGGTGTCAGACTAGCACCGTTTGCGTCGTCCCAAACAGAAACCCCGCCGTTGGGCGGGGTTGGTGCCGCTCCGTGGGTCTGACGGGCGAGGTTACTCCTTCACCTCGATCTTGCCCTTCATCGCCGGGTGCAGGCCGCAGATGTAATCGTAGATCCCGGCATCGGCGAGCGTGAGCTGGGTGGTCTGGCCCTTCAGCGCGATCGACGAGCGTTGCGCCTTGGGGCCGGTGATCGTCACCTGGTGCGGCGAGGCGTCGGTGTTGGTCCAGCTGATGGTCTGGCCCTTGCTGACGACGACCGTCTCGGGACCGAACTTGAAGTCGGAGATCGAGACAATGCCGGGGCCCGGCACGGGCTTGGCCACGGCGCCATCGGGCGTGCCTTTCAGTCCCGCCAGCGAGATCACGAAATCCTGCCCGGCATGCGGCTTGTGGCAGGTGAAGCAGGCGGCAAGGTTGGCTTTCTCGTTGACCTTCTTGTCCGGGCCGAACGCCTGGTACTCCCATTCGCCGTTGCGGACGTCGTCCTTGTACTCCGTGCCCCAGCCGTCGCGCTTCTCCATCACCGTGTAGGCGACAAGCTCGCCCTTCTGGAAACGGCCGTTGGCGTCCTTGACCGGTTCGCCCGCGGCATCGACCTGCGCCTTGTACTGGACCAGCGTCAGGACCGTGCCGCTCGGGATCGGCTGGCCCTTGCGCACGGCGTCGAGCGCGGCCGTCGTCGCATAGAGCTCGCGGTATTGCTTGTTGTCGTAGCGGTCGACGACGGCGTAGAGCGTGCCCTTGTCGTAATTCTCGGGGAAGGCGACCTTGTCGCCGCCGGCGAAGGCCGAATAGCCGACAAGTGCGCCGCAAGCCGAGCCAAGCGCGATCGCGACAGCCAGACTGACGTTTTTCATGACTTCCCCCCGTTTGCAGGCAATCCCGGCAGCTACGAGACACCGCAAAACGGGTTTCAATCCCCAGGGAAGCAATTTGTCGCGGGGGTCAGGGGTGCCCCAAAAACAAAAACCCCGCCATTTGCGGCGGGGTCCAGTCTGGGAGGAGTGAGCTATACAAGCTCGCCGTACAACCCTGTGATCAGGCGGGAATGCGCTCTTCGTGCTCGTGCGGCTCGCGCAGCACGTAGCCGCGGCCCCACACGGTCTCGATGAAGTTGCGGCCTTCGGAAGCGTTCGCCAGCTTCTTGCGCAGCTTGCAGATGAAGACGTCGATGATCTTCAGCTCCGGCTCGTCCATGCCGCCATAGAGGTGGTTGAGGAACATTTCTTTGGTGAGGGTGGTACCCTTGCGGAGCGAAAGCAGCTCCAGCATCTGGTATTCCTTGCCCGTCAGGTGCACGCGCTGGCCCCCGACCTCGACCGTCTTGGTGTCGAGATTGACCACGAGGTCGCCGGTCTGGATGACCGACTGGGCGTGACCCTTGGAACGGCGCACGATGGCGTGGATACGGGCGACCAGCTCGTCCTTGTGGAAGGGCTTGGTCATGTAGTCGTCGGCGCCGACGCCGAGACCCTTGACCTTGTCCTCGATGCCGGCAAGGCCCGAGAGGATCAGAATGGGGGTCTTGATCTTGGAAACCCGGAGCTGTTTGAGCACGTCATAGCCGGACATGTCGGGCAGGTTCAGGTCGAGAAGGATAATGTCGTAGTCGTAGAGCTTTCCGAGGTCGACGCCCTCTTCTCCGAGGTCCGTCGTATAGACGTTAAAGCTCTCTGATTTGAGCATAAGCTCGATCGACTGCGCGACGGCGCTGTCATCTTCAATCAGCAAAACGCGCATGCCAGTCCCCTTTAGTCGCCGCTCCGGGCGTCAGGTCGGCCGCACACTGCGGCACACAAAACGCCTTTGAACAACTGATTCGGATCCTGACAGCCATATGGTTAACAAAATCTGATTCTGCTTCGCAAGCTCTAATCGTGCAATTTTTGTCGAATCGCCCTAAGATGTTGCGTCAGACCAGCTTTTTGTCTCCCACCGCGTTCAGATTCCACATTAAGAGTCCGAGCTAACGGACTCTCGCGACTCGCCCTTCCTTTCTGGGCTGGCGAGCGCTCTCAGTCACCAAAGACAGTGACGTAATGATTAACGATGCGGGTAAACACGAAGTTAAGCGATCGGGCCAAAGTCGAGGAAACTTAAGGGTTTCGCAATGAAGGTCTCACGATGAGGGCGAATTCTTGAAAGCCAGGTTCTTGAAGGCCAGGTTCTTGAAAGCCAGGTCATGAAAGCGCTCGCCGAACAGATCAGCGACATCGACGGGGTCAACATCTATGGCCGGGTCGTCGGGGTCCGCGGCCTGATGGTCGAGATCGCCGGTCCCATCCACGCCATGTCGGTGGGGGCGCGCATCGTGATCGAGACCGGCGGGAACCGGTTCATCCCGGCCGAGGTGATCGGCTTCTCCGGCGACAATGCCGTGGTGATGCCGTTCGCGGGCCTCGAGGGCGTGCGGCGCGGTTGCCGCGCGGTCATCGCCAATGCAGCAAGTCAGGTGCGGCCGTCGCCGGCCTGGCTCGGCCGCGTCGTCAATGCGATGGGCGAGCCGATCGACGGCAAAGGGCCTATGGTGCAGGGCGCCTCCCCCATGCCGTATCGCAACCTGCCTCCGCCGGCGCATTCGCGCCAGCGCGTCGGCGCGCCGCTGGACCTCGGCGTGCGCGCGCTCAACACCTTCCTTACCTGCTGCCGCGGCCAGCGCATGGGCATCTTCGCCGGCTCCGGTGTCGGCAAATCCGTGCTGCTGTCGATGCTGGCGCGCAACGTCGATGCCGACGTCTCCGTCATCGGGCTGATCGGCGAACGCGGCCGCGAGGTGCAGGAATTTTTGCAGGACGATCTCGGCGAGGAGGGCCTTGCGCGCTCCGTTGTGGTGGTGGCCACTTCCGACGAGCCCGCGCTGATGCGCCGCCAGGCGGCGTATCTGACGCTCGCCATCGCCGAATATTTCCGCGACGAAGAGCGCGACGTGCTGTGCCTGATGGATTCGGTGACGCGCTTTGCCATGGCCCAGCGCGAGATCGGCCTGTCCGCCGGCGAGCCGCCGACCGCCAAAGGCTATACGCCTACGGTTTTCACGGAACTGCCGAAGCTGCTGGAGCGGGCCGGTCCCGGCACGGGACAGGGCACCATCACAGGCATCTTCACGGTGCTGGTCGACGGCGACGACCATAACGAGCCGATCGCGGACGCCGTGCGCGGCATTCTCGACGGCCATATCGTGATGCAGCGCTCGATCGCCGAGCGCGGCCGCTATCCCGCGATCAACGTGCTGAAGTCCGTCTCGCGGACCATGCCGAAATCGGCCGATCCGGCCTTCCTGCCCATCATCACCCGCGCCCGGCAGGTGATGGCGACCTATGCCGATATGGAGGAGCTGATCCGGCTCGGCGCCTACCGCGCCGGTTCCAGCGCGGAGGTGGACGAGGCGATCCGCCTGCACGAGCCGCTGGAGGCCTTTTTGCGCCAGGCCAAGGACGAAAACGCCCCGCTGCCGGAGGGTTACGCCCAGCTCGAGCAAATACTCGGGCGGTTGGAAACGGAACGCTAACTTTGTCAGGCCATCATCCCCAGCGATGTTTAGCTGAAGCCGGCGGGGCCCCACAGGGGAGCCGGCCTTGTCCCGCGTGTAGATCGGGACTTCTGGGGAGTATGAGTCGATGAAGTCACGAGAAACGCTGATCCGCCTGAAGAAGTTTCAGGTCGACGAGAAGCGCCGCAGGGTCGCCCAGATCGAAGGCATGATCGCCGAATTCCAGCGGATGTCGGTCGATCTGGAACGCGAGATCCAGACCGAGCAGGAGCGCGCCGGGATCAACGATCCCTCGCACTTCGCCTATCCGACCTATGCCAAGGCCGCGATCCAGCGCCGCGAGAATCTCTCCCGCTCCGCCGACGAGCTGCGCATCCAGCTCGAGGACGCCAAGGCCCTGCTGAGCGAAGCTTTCGAAGAGCTGAAGAAGGTCGAACTGCTCGACGAGCGCGACCAGGCCCGCGAGCGCGCCGAAGAGAGCGCCCGCGAGCAGGCCGATATGGATTCGATCGGTCTGATGCGGGCCCGCCTGGGCGTCGCCTGACGCGCCAATAGACCAATCCTGCGGAAGTCGAAAACCCGGGCCGCAAGACCCGGGTTTTTCATTGATAATGTCCATAAACCAGCGGCTTGGTCGCCCGTATAGGGCAGGGTATGCTATCGGGACAGCGGCGCTCCCGGTCCGAAGGCGAGGGGGATCGCAATTGGGGGAGTGTGAATGCTGACGCCGGCAGAGCTTGTCTGGCTGATTGCCGCGGTTGCGAAGGGGGACGAGGCCGCTTTCGAGCGCCTCTACGCCGCCACGCGCGCGAAACTCTTCGGCGTCGTGCTCCGTATCTTGCGCAGACAGGATCTCGCCGAGGAGGTCATCCAGGAGGCTTACATCAAGATCTGGCACAGCGCGGGCCAGTTCAATCCCGCATTGTCGTCGCCGATCACCTGGATGGCTTCGATCGCCCGCAACCGCGCCATCGACGTCGTGCGCAAGCGGAGCGAATCTTCCATCGAGGAAGAACCCTCGGCCATGGAAGTGGCGGCCGACTCTCCCGACCCGCTGGCGCGACGGGAGATGACGGAAGAGTTGAAGCGGCTGTTGGAATGTGTCGGCCGTCTCGAACCCGATCGCCAGAAACTCGTGCTGCTGGCCTATTACAACGGCTGGAGCCGCGAGCAGCTGGCTGCGAAATTCGAGACGCCGGTGAATACGGTGAAGACGTGGCTTCGCCGCAGCATGATGGATATCCGGGAATGTCTCGGACTCTAGGAAGAACTTGGATTGTGAGACTTGAACCTTGGGGTGTGGACTTTCGGACTGTGATTGATGGCCTATAGCGAAGACCATATCGCGCTCGCCGCGGAATATGCACTCGGCACCCTCGATGCCGACGAGCGCACGCAGGTCGAGACCATGATGGCCGTCGACAAGGAATTCGCCGCCATCGTGCAGGCCTGGGAATTTCGCCTCGGCGTGCTCAACCAGATGGTCGGCTCGGTCGAGCCGCGGCCGCTGGTGTGGGACAATATCCGCCGCGCCATCGGCCATGGCGGCGAGCAGGCGCCGCTGGTGCTGCCCGACGCGCCGCCGCCGACGGCTCCTTCCCTGCCGGAAGCCAACGACAACATCATCGCTGAAGCGCCTCCGCCGCTCGTGTCGGAAATGTCCAACGTCATCCAGCTCAACAGCCGCGTGCGGCGCTGGCGCAATGTTGCGAGCCTTGCGTCTGCGATCGCCGCGGCGCTGCTGGTGATGGTGGGTCTGCAGGTCTATCGGCCGGACGCCTTGCCGGACAGCATCAGGCCGAAGCCCCGCACCCAGGTGGTGGAAGTGAAGACGCCGCCGCCGCCCGCCGGTGCACAATATGTGGCGCTGTTGCAGGGTAACGCCGGCGCGCCTGCTTTCATCCTGACGGTCGATGCAGCGACGCGGAATTTCACCGTGCGCAAGGTCGGCGCGCAGGGCGAGGTCGGCCGGAGCTACGAGCTCTGGATCGTTTCCGACAAGCTGCAGCGGCCACGTTCGCTCGGCGTGATCGGCCGCAGCGACTTCACCGCGCGTCCCGTTCTGTCGGGCTATGATCCCGACGTCGTCAACCAGGCGACCTATGCGGTCAGTATCGAGCCGGAAGGCGGCTCGACGACGGGCGCCCCGACGGGTCCCGTGGTGTTCTCGGGCAAGCTGATCGAGACGGTGCCCCCGGGCACGCCGGCGCGCTGAGCTTGCTTGGCGAAGGACGGGCACGCGGATCATTTTCTGGTTCAACGTCGGACGGTCACAGCGGGCGCGCAACAACGTTCCCGCGGCATGATCTGCCCGGGGTTTTTGCGATTTCGTCGGCCCTCTTCGTAACAGAGGGCGCAGGGAAGACCGGGCGCCCGAAGCACCCGTAGATCCCGCGCGCCGGAGCACGCAGGCATCCCGCATGCGCTGAGCACACGGGCAAACGACTACAGGTGCAGCCAGGACATCCCGGCCTTCCCCGCGCAATGGTTTGACGGCTTACTTCGCGCTCTCCCCGG
>JAKFVP010000416.1 GCA_021732175.1 Bradyrhizobium sp. | reverse complement strand
GGTCTTGCCGTCGACCTCGACCATCTCGTGCATTTCGATCTTGCCCGCCGCCGGCGAGGTGCCGCCGACCAGGCGATCGGTGACCTTGCCCTTGTTGGTGATGGTGAGATACCCGCCGGCAATGTTGGCGTCCTTCGGTGTCGGCCGCGACCAGGGATGACCGATTTCCAGCGCGCCGATCTTGAATTCGTGGGCCGTGGCCGCGTTCGCTGCAAGCACCGACGCTGCGGCTGATATCAGAATGACCTTGAACAGAGTCGTCATAACTACGCACTCCAATACTCATCCGCGCCGGACGCGTTGCATGTAGTGAAGCAATCGGCCGTGAATGCGACTGCGCTTCGCCGCGATTGCGGCTGCTGCCCGACGTGATTGCGACCGGCGGCTTTTCGAGTGCGAACGCGGTCACAACAACTGCCGGTTTGCCGGCCGCTTGCTCACCACGCTGACGCCGCACCGCTGCCATTTGAGCGCGGCGACGCGTTCGCTTTTCCGCTTTGCTTCCGTCGCGCGCGGGCCGCGCTTCGCGCCCGGGCCAGTCAATCTCGCGCCGGATTGCGATGGCTTTTGGCGATCAGTGGGAATGGAGGCGTTGCGTGCGCGTGTTTGGTTTGAGGCCTGGCGATCTTGTTTTTCCGTTGATGTTCGTTTTCGCCGCGCCCGCCGAGGCGCATCATCCCGGCGGCGGCGGCAATACCGGGAGCGGCGGGGCCATCAACACCATCTCGGCCGATACGCTGTCGGAAGGGATGATCACGGCAGCGGTGCGCTACGAATTCATCAAGCTCGGCCAGCTCAGCGATGCCCAGCTATTGGCCGCGGTCGCCCAGGGCACGCATGCGCATTCGATCCGCTCGATCGACAGCCTCTCGCTTTCGGCGGCCTACGGGATCACGGACAATCTGACGATTTCCGTTCGCGCGCCAGGCGTCCGGCGCTCGGATATCCGCGAGCCCGGCGAGGACATGCTGAGCGGCGGCCATATGGGCAACATGAACGCCGGCGACATGAGCAGCCTGATGAGCGGCATCAACATGCGCGGCAACTCGGCCGGGTTCGGCGACGTCACCATGCTTGGGCAATATCGCTTCCACAACAGCGCGGAGCACGGCACGTCCGCCGCCGTGCTGTTCGGCTTCAAGGCGCCGACCGGCACGACCAACCGGCTCGACAATGCCGGCCAGTTGTTCGAAGCCGAATTTCAGCCGGGCTCCGGCTCGTGGGACGGACTGCTTGGCGCCGCCTTCACCAAGCGCACCGGCCGTTGGTCGTTCGACGTCAGCGGACTGTACTGGCTGATCAGCACGGGCACGCAGAACACCAATCTCGGCGATCGCTTCATTTTCGGCGCGGGGGTGTCGTACCGCCTGGTCGGGCCGATCGGCTCGGCCAGGGAGATCGCGCTGCACGAGTTCTGCATGCAGCCGAAGAACCAGTTGCATGAGCACTGCCTCTATCATGCCAATCACGATCACAGCGACATGATGAAGACGCCTTACACGCTCGATCTCGTGCTCGAGCTCAATGGCGAGTGGCACGACAAGCAGCGCATCGCCGGAGTGCCGGATCCGAATTCCGGCGGCACCACGGTCTATCTTTCGCCCGGCGTGCGGGTGGGGGTCGATCGCTTCTCCGGCTTCCTGTCGGTCGGGGTGCCCGTCGTGAACCAGCACAACGGCATTCAGTCCAAGCCGGACTGGCGGGTGCTGACCGGGGTTTCCGCAAGACTTAACTGAAAAGAGGCTCAATTGACCTGCGGTCGCCGCGATGCGCTTGACTCTTTGTTCATGTTTTGTTCTTATGCTTCCATTCCCGAAGATGGAGGCCGCCGTCATGAACAACCGCGTCAATGAAGTCCGCAAACAGATCAGGGCACTGCGTCTCAGCATGCTCGAGGCCGAAAGCGTGATGCGCGAGCAGATCAGGCGCGACCAGGACTGCGCGTTCGTCGCCACGGAGGTGTTGAAGATGCGCGGGGTTATGAGCCGCCTCGTGATCGAGAAGGAAGCGCTCGGCGACTATGAGCCGATCCTTGTGACCTGCGCGCCCATCCGGCGCCCAAAGCCGAAGCCGGTATTCAGCCGCCCCGCAAAACGCCATCCCGAGCCGGCGCGTGCCGGATGAGCTTGAAGCTCTGACGCTGCAGGCGCAGCTGCTCGAACTCGCCGCAACCGTGCGCCGGCTCCAGCAAGCCGGGCTCGACAGCGCAGTGGCAGAACTACAGCTGCGGCGCAGGCGTGCCGAGCTCGAGGATTTGACGGGGAGGGAACGTGTCCAAGGAAACGGGGAAGGGACCGGCGAGATACTACAGCGACGAGAGAGACCTCTCAGCCTTTCTCACGGCCCTGAACGACGTCCGCCAGAAGGCGACTCGTGAGGGTTGGTGCTACTGGCACGTCCACGCCATCATCGTGGCCATCGACCAGTACGCTGAGGCGGCCACTGGGAATCGCGAGTATTTCCTCAACAAGCCCCACAGCGCTGGTTAGGTGCGCGTCCTTGGCGGGCGCATCCTTCGCGGACGGGTCCTTTGAAGGCACGGCGGGAATGGGCGTCGGCGGGCGCGGCTTCTTCTCGTAGCGGCTCGCGAGGTCGAGCAGCCGGCGTTTGGTATGCGGGTCCGCCCGTTCGGCGAGCTCCCGAACCGTCCTGGCGCGGTCGTGAAAAAATTGCTCGTTCATATCCAGATCTCAGAAAGCCGAACTATAGCTGAGCTGTCTTCAGAGCGGTGGCGTTGAATTCCCTGATGGTTAAGCACGGGAGGCCGGAATTAACCAAGGCCCGGGCCGGTGGCCTGATCATCAGCGCGGGATCGGGCGTTTTCTTGGCAGCGGTATCCTGCCCTTGATCGGCAGTTCGGGGGTGGAGGCAGCGAGGTTTTCCGCCCTTTTCAGGATCACGTCGGCGGCGCGCTGGAAGGCGGCGACGGCCTTCTCCTCGTCGTCGCTGAGTTTCTTCGGGGCGGCGGTTTCCAGCACCCTGCTCGGCAAGGCGGGTATGGCGGGGCGATCGGGTTCAACCGGCGGCAGCGGCAGCGTAATGAAATAGGTGAGGCATGCTGCCACGGTGGCGGCGAACAACACGACGGGTATCGCAAGACGCAAACTGAACATCTTCGTTGGCCGATCTATCCAGAGCCGATGGCTCATGGCCGGAGCAGGCACTAACCGGAACGTTGCAAAAAATCCTCAGCGACGAGCGAACGCTCATCCGCCAGTCGAATCATTTTGACTGTGCGTCAAGCCCCCAGCTTACTGGATGCATTCGAGGGTTTCCCCATGTTCGAAGTTATTTTGGCGGCTCTGATCGTTCTTAGCGTCGGCATCCTCGCTGTGCACGCCTTCGATGCATTTCGGTCGTGAAAAAGTTCACACCTGTGTCTGAAATGTGGCGTTGTGCCTCACGGTCAACGGACGCGGACGGCGTTCAGTCAGCCAATTCAGTCAGCCCAGAGCGCGTTGCGGATTCGGGCGCAGGCGCTCGGCCGGTGAAATGACGGGTCGTGCCCGCAGATGTAGTCGAAGGTGACGGTGCCGAACGTCGTTGCCGGCTTCTTGAGAGCTGAGCTTATGGTTTTCGGATGCAGTGTCACTCGATGACATCGTCGGCCCGAGCGAGCAACGATGGCGGAACACCGAGTCCGAGCGTCTTGGCGGTCTTCAGGTTGATGGCCAGTTCAAAGCGGGTGGGTAGTTCGAAAGGAAGATCGCGAGGCGAGGTCCCCCTGAGCAAGCGATCGACCTGCGCAGCGGCGCGACGCCAGAGCTCGCGTTGGTCGGCGAAATACGACATCAGACCGCCAGCCTCGACGTCCCGTCGCTGCAAAAGCATCGAAGGCAATCCATCCTGTGTGGCGAGCCGTCCCGTCTCTGCGCCGAGCGCAAATCCCTGGCCGGCCAGCCGAACTACAGCTTCCGCATTCCATTGAACCGCTTCCTGAAGCGCGCGCTTCAGGTCCTCGGAACTGCGCATTGCAAATGCCCTGGGCTCGATACCGAGTGCCGCGGCATTCTTCTCCGCGTCCTTGATCTGCAAGTCGGATATCGGTTCATCGGGGTGCATGAAAATCGCTATCCGGCGAGCCGAGGGCACCATCTCCTTGAGCAGCGCGATCCGCTTCGAGGTGATCTCGCCGGCGAGGTTTGCGACGCCAGTGACGTTGCCCTCGGGTTTGGCGATATTGCGGACGATGCCGAGGAACACTGGATCAGCTACCACACCGGCAACGATTGGAATCGTGGAGGTGACAGACATCGCGGCGCGCGTGCCGGGCGTATTGACGGCAACGATAACATCCGGACGGGTCGTCACCAGGTCTGCGGCCAGCCTCGGCAAACGATCCAGTTCATTCTCGCTAGAGACAACGTCAATTCTCAGATTGACGCCTTCGCGATAGCCAAGCTCCAGCAAGGCATCGCGAAAGGTGCGTGGCTGCCACTGGGTTTGCGACGGTGTCAGAACAGCCACGCGATAGATCTGTTGGGCGAATGCATCGCGCGATCCGCAGGCCAGCGCCCCTCCGACGAAGCTGAGAAACTCCCGCCTCCTCATGCATCCCTCGCCAACAAAATTGCGCGAATCTTGCCGATTTCGGTCGACCTCGGAATGTGCTGAACCGCCGCACCTTGTCCGCGGTCTTATTTCCCCTTGAACTGCGGCTTGCGCTTTTCCTTGAACGCTTTGACGCCTTCCTGCAGGTCCTGGCTCGAGCGGATCGGATCGAGCAGGCGCCGCACCTCGGCGACCGTCTCCAGCGGACCCTTCGGCGTCACCTCGCGGGCGAGCTTCTTCAGGCCCTGCACCACCAGCGGCGCGTTGCCGGCAACCTTGGCCGCCATCGCCTGCGCGAGCTCGACATGCTTGCCCTTCGGCGCGATCTGGTTGACGAAGCCGATCTGCCAGGCGCGCTCCACCGGCAGTTCGTCACCGACCAGCAGGAATTCCATCGCCACCTTGTGCGGCATGCGCGCCAGCACGGAAGAAATGCCGCCCGCGGTGATGCCGATCTTCGCCTCGGGATAGATGAAGCGCGTGGTCTCGGAGGCCACGCACATGTCGGCCATCTGCACCAGCACGAAGCCGCCGCCGACCACCCAGCCCGACGTTGCCGCGATCACGGGCTTGTCGAGCAGGACGCCAAGACCCGGCACCGCGTGCCACATGTTGTCGGGCAGGCCGTTGAAGTCGGCGCCGACGGTGTAATAGTCGTCCTCGGCGGAAGCGAGCACGGCGACGCGGTCGTCGCTGTCGTGAAAGCGCTGCCAGGCCTCGCGCAGTTCGGTGCAGAGCTCGTTGTTCAGCGCGTTATGCGCCGAGCGGCGGTCCATGGTGATGGTCGCGACGTGGTCTTTGCTTTCGTATTTGACGAGGCTCATGGAAACTCCCGGCGGTGTGTTTTTGTTGTAGCGCTACGGTCTGTGTTCGGGATCACAGTCTAGAATGAGATGGCGCCGCTTCGAAACCGGCAATTCACGGCCGCATCACACCATCTTGAGCGAAGCAGCCCTCGCATGAAGTGGTCCCGAAACAGAACACCCCCACCTTCAGGACTCATTCGACTCCCGGAAGGAGGGGAGGATCATATGCGCACCCTGATTTTCACGATTGCCGTGCTGGCGGTGGCCTGTGCAGGCTTTTACCCGTTTGTATCGGCTTCGATCGCTGCCTCCCGCGACAGCAAAGCGGCAACGTTCTCCGAACGGTTTGACGCGGCACCGGTCTACAAGGGTCCGCTGGACCGTCAGCTTCTGATTGAGCACCATTCGAGCGAGCAACGCTAGCCTGGCTTCGCCCATCCGTCCCAAGGAGCGGCCGGTCTAGACCGGAATCCTCACCGTCGCGCGCAACCCACCCATCGGGCTGTCGCCGAGCGTGATGTCGCCGCCATGGGAGCGGGCGATATCGCGGGCGATCGCAAGGCCAAGGCCGGTGCCGCCCTCGTCCTGGTTGCGCGCATCATCAAGCCGCAGAAACGGCTTGAACACTTCTTCTCGCATATTCGGTGGAATGCCCGGGCCGTCGTCGTCGACGGTGACGGTGAGATAACGATGGTCGCGGTGGCCGGTGATGGCGATGGCATCGCCATGGCGCGCGGCATTGGTGACGAGGTTGGCGAGGCAGCGCTTGAAGGCGGCCGGCTTCACCGTCACGACCGGCAGGCCGTGGAAGGCGACCGAAGCCTTGTGGCCGTGGCGCTCGGCATCGCCGCGCAATTCCTCCAGCGCCGCCGACATGTCGGTCGGCTGCGCATGCTCGCCGGAATCGCCGCGGGCAAAGGACAGATACGCCTCCAGCATCGCGCTCATCTCATCGACATCCTTGCGCATGGCGTCGACCTCGGGGCTGTCGCCGATCAGCGCCAGCTCCAGCTTGAAGCGGGTCAG
>JAKFVP010000609.1 GCA_021732175.1 Bradyrhizobium sp. | reverse complement strand
GGCCGCCGTTGCCGCGATCGCGACAGCCGCCACCCCCGCGCATGCCCAGCGCTATTACGCCCCGGGCTACTATTACGGCCCCGGCTACTACACCCCGCCGCAGAGCTATTATTTGAACGGCGTCCCCGCCCCCGTGGCCGATCCCTACGGCCCCTGCTATTGGCAGCGCCAGCGCTTCTGGGACGGTGCCGGCTGGCGGTTTCGCAGCGTCCGCGTCTGCGGATAAACCCACGTTCATCTTCATTAAATCTTGCATCTGAACGTCGGCGTTGCCGCCGACATTCATGCAAGTGGCCAGAAAAAACCGTTTTTTCTGGCCATTGACCAATTGCGTTTACTTTCGGTTGACCGTTCTGCGCTTCCTTTGCGGGAAAGGCCTATTCGAAGACAGCGTGCGACTACCTAACCCGGCGCCGCGAAGCGCCCCCTCCAGGAGCAGGACATGAACAAGACTTTTGCCGCCATGGTCGCGGTCGCCACCATCGCTGGCTCGCTCAGCGCGACGCCGGCTCACGCGCAGCGCGGCGTGGCAGCTGGTGTGGCTGCCGGCCTGATCGGCGGCGCGATCATTGGCGGTGCAATCGCCTCCAGCCGCCCGGCCTATGCGGCGCCGGCGCCGGTCTATGTGGAAGAATATCCGGCCTGCCGCATGGTGCGCGAGCGCTTCTGGGACGGCTATGGCTGGCGCTTCCGCCGTTACGAGGTCTGCAACTAGGCAGATCCCGGCGCGATCATTCGCGTTCGATTTCAAACCCGGCCGGCAACGGCCGGGTTTTTTCACGACCATGTGCGGCACTATCGCGCCGTGCTCATCGACTGCAGCACCGCTTCGCTCGGCCAGCAATCGACCTTGATCCCCGCCGACTTCTGGTAAGCACCGAGCGCCGCGCGCGTCAGCATTCCCGCCTTGCCGTCGATCTTGTCCTTGTAGATGCCGATGCGCGTCAGGTGCTTCTGCATCGCCTCCACCGACGTCGTGCGCAACTGCGTCGACGCCGACCATGGCGTCGCAAAGGGCTGCGGATTGATCATGCGATCGGACAGATGACCGACGAACAGCACGTAGAGATCGGAGAAGTTATATTCCTTGATCACGAAGTAGTTCTTCGTGGTGAGAAATGACGGCCCGTAAATGCCTTCGGGCTGCAGCAGCGAGGCCGGCTGCGCCTGCTCGGCCGCTGACAGCTTTTGCCCGCGCACCGGCGCAAAGCCCGCACGCAACCATTCGCCGATCGGCTTTTGCACCTCGGGCGTGCCGATGGTGCAATCGACATTGGCCGGCGCCTTCACCTCATAGGCCCAGCGCAAGCCGCCCTGCCAGCCCTTGTTGACGAGCTGCTTGGCCGCGGATGCCAGCGCGTCCGGAACCGAATTCCAGATGTCGACACGGCCGTCGCCGTCCAGATCAACGCCGTGTTTGTAATATTCCGACGGCAAAAACTGCGTCAGCCCGGTGGCGCCGGCCCAGGACGAGCGCAATTGCTTGTGCGTCACCACGCCCTCACCGAGCAGTTTCAATGCGAGAATGAATTCGCCGCGATACTGGTCCTTGCGCCGGCCGACATAGGCCTGCGTTGCCACCACGCGCAGCGTGTCGTAGGGCAGCGAATAGCGGCCATAGTCGGTTTCGCGGCCCCAGATCGCGAGCACAATCGTCGCGGGCACGCCGAACTGCTTTTCGATCGCATCGAGCGCGGCGCGATGCTTCTGCATCAGCTTCTGCCCCTCGCCCGCAAGCCGCGCGATATTGCCTTCCTTGACGTAGTCGGCCGGCACCTGCACGAACTCCGCCTGCGACGGCGCGCCGGTGGCGGGCCGTCCCGGCAGGATCAGGTCGGGCAGCTTGTAATCAGGCTCGAGCCCGCGCGTCTCACGATCGAACGTCGCGCGCGAGACGCCCGCCGCCTGCGCCTCCGGCCACAGCGAGGCGATGAATTGCATGAAGGCAGCGTCGGCGGCGTAGGTGGGTGATACGACTAATCGCGCCAGGAGCAGCAGTCCCGACGAGAGCACTAGAATCTTCGAAAAAAGCGGCTTGATCACGCGTCGGCGAGATCGAGCCGCCGTTCGATGCGCTCGATCCGAATGTCCATCCGGTCGAGCCGGTTGGATATGTTTGCGTACTGGTTTTCCAGACTGCCGATGCGCTGCTTCATTTCGCGAATATCGTCGCGAACGTCATCGATGGCGCCCCGAATATGGCGCAGCAGCTCAAGAACTACATTTTCCGGCTCGGTCATATTCCAAGACTACCACACGCGGCTACCTTTGTGAACTTCAATGCGCGCCCTCTTTCGCCGCCTCGACCGTCGCATTGGAGATCCTGTCGACAATCGCAATGCCGATGGCCGAGAGGATGAACACGGTGTGGATGATGGTCTGCCACATCACGCCGGCTTCGGTGTAGGTCGTCTTGCCCGACGACAGCCCGCCGGCCTCGATGAAGGTGCGCAGCAGGTGGATCGAGGAGATGCCGATGATGGCCATCGCGAGCTTGATCTTCAGCACGCTGGCATTAACATGGCTGAGCCACTCCGGCTCGTCCGGATGGCCCTGCAAATTGAGGCGCGAGACGAAGGTCTCGTAACCGCCGACGATCACCATCACCAGCAGGTTGGAGATCATCACGACGTCGATCAGGCCCAGCACCGCCAGCATGATCTGCTGCTCGCTGAAATCGAAGGAGTGCGCGAACAGGTGCCACAGCTCCTTGACGAACAGCACGACGTAGATGGCCTGCGCGACGATCAGGCCGACATAGAGCGGCAATTGCAGCCAGCGCGAGCCGAAGATGATCATCGGGACCGGGCCGAGGGTTTTGGATTTCGGCAAACGCGCTTCTGAGGCGGCGGACATTTGGGAAGACTCATGAAAGGGGATTGCGGAAATGCCCTCCCTATCTACGCAATCCCGCGACGCCGAGAAGTGACAACTCGCCGCAGTCATCTGCCATAAAGTTGTCGGCTCGCTGAAAAGCAAATCGGCGCACGCCTAAGCGTACGCCGATGCAAATGCATTACAGGATTCAGGAATCAGCGCGTCAGCTTCTTGTACTTCACGCGGTGCGGAATGATGCTGTCCTGGCCGAGCCGGCGCATCTTGTCCTTTTCGTAGTCCTGGAAGTTGCCCTCGAACCATTCGACATGGCTGTCGCCCTCGAAGGCCAGGATATGCGTGGCGATGCGGTCGAGGAACCAGCGATCGTGGCTGATGATGACGGCGCAGCCGGCAAAATCCTCCAGCGCCTCTTCCAGCGCGCGCAGCGTGTCGACGTCGAGGTCGTTGGTCGGTTCGTCCAGCAGCAGCACGTTGGCGCCGGACTTCAGCATCTTGGCCAGATGCACGCGGTTGCGCTCACCGCCGGAGAGCGCGCCGACCTTCTTCTGCTGGTCGGCGCCCTTGAAGTTGAACGCGGAGCAATAGCCGCGCGAGTTCACTTCCTTCTTGCCGAGCAGGATCAATTCGTTGCCGCCGGAGATCTCCTCCCACACCGTCTTCTTGCCGTCGAGCGCATCGCGCGACTGGTCGACATAGCCGAGATGCACGGTCTCGCCGATGGTGATGGTGCCCTTGTCGGGCTTCTCCTGCCCGGTGATCATGCGAAACAGCGTGGTCTTGCCGGCGCCGTTCGGACCGATCACGCCGACGATGCCGCCGGGCGGCAGCTTGAAGGTGAGATCGTCGATCAGCTCCTTTTCGCCGAAACCTTTGCTGAGGCGATCGAAGTCGACCACGTTGGCCCCGAGCCGCTCGGCGACGGGAATGACGATCTGCGCGGTCGTGGTGGTTTTTTCGCTCGCCTGCTTCAGCAACTCCTCATAGCGCTGGTAGCGCGCCTTGGATTTTGCCTGACGCGCCTTGGGCGAAGAGGCAATCCATTCCTGCTCGCGGGCGAGCGTCTTCTGGTGCGCTGCGTCCTCGCGGCCTTCCTGCTCGAGCCGCTTTTGCTTCTGCACCAGCCACTGGGAGTAATTGCCCTCATAGGGAATGCCGCGGCCGCGATCGAGCTCGAGGATCCAGCCGGTGACATTGTCGAGGAAGTAGCGGTCGTGGGTGACGATCAGGATCGCACCGGGATAGTTGCGCAGATGGCCTTCCAGCCACGACACCGACTCGGCGTCGAGATGGTTGGTCGGCTCGTCCAGCAGCAGCAGTTCCGGCTGGTCGAGCAGCAGGCGGCACAGCGCGACGCGGCGGCGCTCACCGCCGGAGAGTTTCGTGACATCTGCATCGTCGGGCGGGCAGCGCAGCGCGTCCATGGCCTGATCGACCTTGCTGTCGAGATCCCAGAGGCCCTGGGCCTCGATCTCGTCCTGCAGCTTGGTCATCTCGTCGGCGGTTTCGTCGGAATAGTTGGTCGCGAGCTCGTTGTAGCGGTCGAGGATCGCCTTCTGCTTGGCAACGCCCTCCATGACGTTCTCGCGCACCGTCTTGCTCGCGTCGAGCTGCGGTTCCTGCTCGAGATAGCCGACGCGGGCGCCCTCGGCGACCCAGGCCTCGCCCGTGTATTCCTTGTCCAGCCCCGCCATGATCCTGAGCAGGGTCGATTTGCCCGAGCCGTTGACGCCGAGCACGCCGATCTTGGCGTCCGGGTAGAAGGACAAATGGATGTTGTCGAGAATCTTGCGGGTCGGGTAGCTCTTGCTCAGACCCTGCATGAAATAGATGAACTGGCGCGCCATCGCGATCCGATCCCTTGGAAACCCTTGGATTTGGGGAAAATTTGCTGCCGCTGACATAGCGGCACAGCGGCCAAAGGGCAACCGCGGGAACCCGTTTTCCTCCCGTTCACCACGGATGAATACGGGAATGACACCATGTCGGCAGCCGATCCCTACAATTGAAACTTCCTTTTAAGGAATCGGGCGAAAAACTCGTTGCGCGGCCGTAATCGGACGCAGAGGCGGCAAAAGCCGCGGTGAAAACAACGGGTCCAGCGTCATGGCCACGATCACGTCAGCACCCCCTGTCCTCCCCGCTACCGGCACGATTGCGCCGGAGAAGCCGCTCGCCGAATTCCGTGCTTTCTGGCGCGCCTTCTTCATGAGGGCCTTCAACCCCTACCGGCCGGAACTGCACTATATGCGCGGCCCGGGCCCGGCCTGGCGCGCCAAGCACATGCGTCCGCGGGACCAGTAACACCGCCGTCTTCTCCCGATTTTGCAGGCCTCCACACCAGTCCCGCGCTTGCGCGAGGCCTGATTGCGCGCGACCATGGCCGTCTTCCCCGACGGCGCTGCCAGCGCCGTCATCCCTGCCATTCAGGACCTCCCCATGACGCGGCTGCGCTGTGCAATCCCGGACGACTATTTCGATCTCGCTCTGTCGGTGGCGGACTGGTCCAAAATCCGCGATCGTGTCGACATCACCGTGTTCAAGGAGCCGTTTGCCAATGAAGCGGCGGCGGCGAGCGCGCTGAAGGATTTCGAGATCGTCTGCGCCATGCGCGAACGCACCGCGTTTCCGCGCTCGCTGCTGTCAGCGCTGCCGAAGCTGAAACTGCTGATCACCTCGGGCATGCGCAACGCATCGATCGATTCCGAGGCCGCGAAAGAGCGCGGCATCGTCTATTGCGGCACGCAATATACCCGCGACCCCACCGCGCCGCTGACCATGGGGCTGATCCTGGAACTGACCCGCGGCATCGGCCGCGAGAATGCGCGCATGCATGCTGGCGAGCCGTGGCAGACCTTTGCCGGCACCGAGATCGAGGGCAAGACGCTTGGCGTCGTTGGCCTCGGCAAGCTCGGCAGCAAGATCGCTGGGATCGCGAAATCCTTCGGCATGAACGTGATCGCCTGGAGCCCGAACCTGACGCCGGAGAAGTGCAGGGAATCGGGCGTCGGCTACGCGACCAAGGAAGAGCTGTTTGCCAACGCCGACATCGTCACCATTCACGTGGTGCTGAGCCCGCGCTCGCGCGGCCTCGTCGGCGCGGCCGATCTCGCGCGGATGAAGCCGTCGGCCTATCTCGTCAACACCGCGCGCGGGCCGATTGTCGACGAGGATGCGTTGCTCGACGTGCTGAAACAGAAGAAGATCGCCGGCGCTGGGATCGACGTGTTCTCGGTCGAGCCGCTGCCGGTGGATCATCCCTTCCGCAAGCTCGACAATCTCGTGCTCACCCCGCATCTCGGCTACGCAACGCGGGAAAGCCTCGGCATTCACTACAATCAGATGGTCGAATGCATCGACGCCTTCACCAAGGGCGGCGAGCCGCCGCGGAAGCTGGGGTAAGCGCAACTGAAGCGGCATCGGGATTCCACCTCTCCCTTCGGGAGAGGTCGGCGCAAAGCGCCGGGTGAGGGCTTGCGGTCTCACTTGGGGCAGCCTCCCCCTCACCCGATTTGCTGCGCAAATCGACCTCTCCCCGCCGGGGAGAGGTCGATT
>JAKFVP010000536.1 GCA_021732175.1 Bradyrhizobium sp. | reverse complement strand
CACGCTGCGGCGCTGGTTCTCGCGGTCGGCGCCGCCGAGCCCGCCCGTGCGCAGCCGTTCGAGGCTGCCCGTGATCTGGTCGAGATTGCCGCGCATCTGCTGGATCTGGTTGTTGACCGGACCGCACTGCGCCGAGTTCTGGTTGAACAGCGAGAAGAAACCGGAGGATTCGCAGCCCATGCGCTTGGCCTGCGCGACGACGCGGTCGAGCTCGCCCTGCTGGCGCGACTGCGCCTCCTGATATTTGCGGATCTGCTCGTCCTTGGCGGGATCGCCGGGGCCGGCGCCGCGGTCGATGGTGGCAAGCTGCATCTCCAGCCGCTGGCACATCGGGTTGCCGGTAGCACCCGGCTGGCCGGTCTGCGGCGGCGGGGCTGCTTGCGGCGGCGCGCCCTGCTGCGGCATCTGGTTGAAGCTGTCGTTGACCCGGTCGCTGACCTGTGCGAATCCGTTGCTGGCAAGCGTGCAGGAACCGGCGAACAGGGCGCAGGCGAGGAGCCACCGGGAGAGGGGAGTTTCAAGCGTTTGCAGCATATCCGGCCATTAAAGACGATTTCGCGGACAGCCTTTCCGGCCGAATCCCGCAGCCGACGCACCACGGCCCGGCCAAGACCGACTTCCTAGCCGCTTCCGTGGGCAGCGTCACGTCGTTTTGGCGGCAAGCCTGTGGCGGTCAGCTTGGTATACCGCAGAAATCGTGCAGTTTCACCGCTCGCAGGTGATGGCGACGTATTCGTCGCAGCCGGCAAGGCCGCAACGGTCGGTCACATTCTTGGGAAGAGATCCCGTGATCTCGTCGGGATCGACGCGGCGGTAGGACACGGCCTGGACGAATTCCCGCTGCTGGCAATAGGCGCGCGCCGCATGCGCCCCGCATTTCTCGCCCCGCGCCAGACACTGGTCGACGCCATAACCGTCGGCCTGGTTGGCGACGATGAACACGCGGGTGTCGGCAAGGGCGGCGGAAGCGCCGAGCACGAACGCGCCGGCCAGAATAAGGGATCGCATGCAACACCAAAGGGCGCGAGGGACTTCGCCCGTCAGATAATCCCCAATGGTTAAAAATGATTAACCATGCAGCACCCCAACGCGCGGGCCGCGTTTGGCGGCGAAAAGCGGCCGAAAAGGGGCGTTTTCCCTTGACGCAACGCCTCGGCTGGCCCAATGGTACCGGCCATGAACGGCCACCTCGATATCTGCGCCATTTGCCGCGAGATTATTAGCTAGCGATTCGCTGGCTGAGGCCGTCTTTTCTCTCACCGAGATTGTTGGACGCCCGGCCGCCAGGGATGGGTTTCCTATGCAATTGCGCTTCTACGATACGCTGACCCGGGAAAAGCGGCCGTTCGAGCCGCTCGATGCCGCCAACGTGCGCATGTATGCGTGCGGACCGACGGTCTACGACTTCGCCCATATCGGCAACGGCCGCGCCGCGATCGTGTTCGATCTGTTGTTCCGCGTGCTGCGCCATCACTATGGCGCCGATCACGTCAAATACGTCCGCAACATCACCGACGTCGACGACAAGATCAACGCGCGCGCCGCACGCGATTATCCCGGCCTGCCGCTCAACGAGGCGATCCGCAAGGTCACGGAAGAGACCTATCAGCAGTATCAGGACGACGTGACGGCGTTGGGCTGCTTGCCGCCGACGGTGCAGCCGCGCGCGACGGAACACATTCCGGAGATGCGCGCGATCATCGAGAAGCTCGTCGCCGGCGGCTTTGCCTATGTCGCCGAAGATCATGTGCTGTTCTCGCCGCAAGCGATGAACGCCGCGAACAAGGTGCTGCCGCGCTACGGCGCGCTTTCAAAACGCTCGCTCGACGAGATGATCGCCGGCGCCCGCGTCGACGTCGCACCCTACAAGCGCGACAACACCGACTTCGTGCTCTGGAAGCCGTCGAAACCCGGCGAGCCGTCCTGGCCGTCGCCCGCGGGCATTGCTGTCGAGGGGCGTCCCGGCTGGCACATCGAATGCTCGGCGATGGCCTGGAAGCATCTCGGCGAGCGCTTCGACATCCATGGCGGCGGCATCGATCTCGTGTTCCCGCACCACGAGAACGAGCTGGCGCAGACTTGCTGCGCGTTCCATAGCGACCGCATGGCGAATTTCTGGATGCACAACGGCTTCCTGCAGGTCGAGAGCGAGAAGATGTCGAAGTCGCTCGGCAACTTCTTCACCATCCGCGATCTCCTGGCCGACTGGCCGGGCGAGGTGTTGCGCCTCTCCATGCTGAAGACGCATTACCGCTCGCCGCTGGACTGGACGCTGAAGAGCGCGGAGGAAAGCACCAGGACGCTCGACGACTGGTATGCGTTTGCCGCCGACGCCACCGGCGGCACGCCGGCGCCTGCGGCGATCGAGGCGCTGGCCGACGATCTCAACACCGCGCAGATGCTGGCGGCGCTGCATGCGCTGCGTCATGAAGCGAACAGCAGCGAGAAGGCGCGCGCCGATTTCGCCGCCACGCTGCGCATGCTCGGCTTCCTGTCGCAGTCATCAGCGGAATGGAAGAGCCGCAAGGAGCAGGCGAGCGGCATCGATCCCGCGCGGGTCGAAGGTCTGATCGCGGACCGCGCCGCCGCGCGCGCCCGCAAGGATTTTGCCGAGTCCGACCGCATCCGCGACGAACTCGCGGCGATGGGCGTCGTGCTCAAGGACGGCAAGGGCGCCGACGGCAAGCCCGTCACGACATGGGAGATGGCCTGATGACAAAGCCCGACACACCTTTCCCGAAGCACTGGCGCTATTACATCTTCATCAAGTGGGCGGTGATCGTCGCCGCCGCGCTGCTCGTCCTGAAACTGTTCGGAGTGTTTTGACGCGATGATGACGTCGTCTCGCGCCCTATTGACGGTCCACCTCTCCCATTGGGAGAGGTCGGAACGCATCGCCAGATGCGTTCCGGGTGAGGGGTTACGCTCTCTCGTGGGACCTGCAGCCCTCACCCGCGCCCGCGGCGCGACCTCTCCCTCCGGGAGAGGTGGTCTCCGCGGCTCGACCGGTGCTAACCAACCACAGCAGGGACCAGCCTGATGGGTCAGTCGTTGCCCCAACCTGGCTTGAGGCCTTACCTCGCATCGGATGCGCCGATGCTGGCGCAAATCTTCGTGGCCGCGATTCAGGAGCTGACCGGCGACGACTATAACGAGGCGCAGCAGGAAGCCTGGGCCTCTGCCGCCGAGGACGAGCAAGAATTCGGCAAGAAGCTCGCCAGCGAATTGACGCTGATCGCGACCATGCAGAGTTCCCCGGTCGGCTTCGCCTCACTGAAGGGCGCTGACGTGATCGACATGCTCTATGTGCATCCGAGCGTGGCAGGGCAGGGCATCGCGGCGATGCTGATCGATGCGCTGGAAAAGCTCGCCGGCGCCCGCGGCGCCGCCAAGCTGACGGTCGATGCCAGCGACACCGCCGTCGAGTTCTTCAAAAAGCGCGGCTATGTCGCGCAGCAACGCAATTCCGTTCCCCGCCATGGCGAATGGCTCGCCAACACCACGATGCAGAAGCAGCTTGCGCCTTCTGCCGGAGCGCCCCAATGAGCCGCGAACGCCTCTATCTCTTCGACACCACCTTGCGCGACGGCGCGCAGACCAATGGCGTCGACTTCACGCTGCATGACAAGCAGATCATCGCGGGCATGCTGGACGAGCTCGGCATCGACTATGTCGAAGGCGGCTATCCCGGCGCCAATCCGACCGACACCGAATTCTTCGCGACCAAGCCGAAACTCAATCACGCCCGCTTCACCGCTTTCGGCATGACGCGGCGTCCCGGCCGCTCCGCGTCGAACGATCCCGGCCTTGCCGCGCTGATCGAGGCGCGGGCGGACGCGATCTGCTTCGTCGCAAAAGCCAGCGCCTATCAGGTGCGCGTGGCGCTGGAGACTACCAACGAGGAGAACCTCGCGTCGATCAGGGACAGCGTCACGGCAGCGAAAGCCGCGGGGCGCGAGGTGATGGTCGATTGCGAGCATTTCTTCGACGGCTACAAGGAGAACGCGGATTTCGCGCTCGCTTGTGCGAAGACGGCCTATGATTCCGGCGCGCGCTGGGTGGTGCTGTGCGACACCAATGGCGGCACCATGCCGCATGAGGTCGAAACCATTGTCACCGCGGTGACCAAGCACATCCCCGGCAGCCATGTCGGCATCCACGCCCATAACGACACCGAGCAGGCGGTGGCCAATTCCCTGGCGGCCGTGCGCGCCGGCGCGCGGCAGATCCAGGGCACGCTCAATGGCCTCGGCGAGCGCTGCGGCAACGCCAATCTCTGCTCGCTGATCCCGACCTTGCGGCTGAAGGGCGAATTTGCCGACAAGTTCGAGATATCCGTCACGCCCGAGCAGATGGGTGGCCTGATGAAGGTCTCGCGCTCACTGGACGACATGCTCAACCGCGCGCCGAACCGCCACGCGCCTTACGTTGGCGAAAGCGCCTTCGTCACCAAGACCGGCATCCATGCCTCCGCCGTGCTGAAGGATCCGCAGACCTACGAGCACGTCACGCCGGAATCGGTCGGCAATCACCGCAAGGTGCTGGTATCAGACCAGGCCGGCCGCTCCAACGTCATCGCCGAGCTCGAGCGCGCCGGCATCCCCTTCGAGAAGAGCGATCCGAAACTGACGCGCCTTGTCGAGGAGATGAAGGAGAAGGAGGCTGCGGGCTATGCCTACGAATCCGCCGACGCCTCGTTCCAGCTGCTGGCGCGCCGCGTGCTTGGCCGCGTGCCCGAATATTTCAAGGTCGAGCAGTTCGACGTCAATGTCGAGCAGCGCTACAACGCGCTCGGCGAGCGCGTCACGGTGGCGATGGCGGTCGTGAAGGTCGATGTCGCGGGCGAGCGGCTGATTTCGGCCGCCGAAGGCAACGGCCCGGTGAATGCGCTCGACGTTGCGCTTCGGAAAGACCTTGGCAAGTACCAGAAGTACATCGAGGGCCTGAAGCTGATCGACTACCGCGTGCGTATCCTCAATGGCGGCACCGAGGCCGTCACGCGCGTCTTGATCGAGAGCGAGGACGAGAACGGCGATGCCTGGACCACCGTCGGCGTCTCCCCGAACATCATCGATGCCTCGTTCCAGGCGCTGATGGATTCGGTGGTCTACAAGCTCGTGAAATCAGGCGCGCCGGCGTAGGGAAGGGGTGAGAGCGGGGCAAGCTCTCTCCACGTCATTGCGAGCGAAGCGAAGCAATCCAGCTTTCTTCGCTATGGCGGCAAAGCTGGATTGCTTCGTCGCGGAGCCTGTCATCGGGCCGCGCTTTGCGCGGACCCGTTGGCTCCTCGCAATGACGGGTAGTGGTTACGACGCCATCCTTCGATGCGGCGGCAGGTTGCCGTCGAGCCAGTCCTGCTCACGCGCCAGCGCCAGCCAGCCGGCTTCCATCAGCTTGAAGCGCTTGTAAGCCGGCTCGTCCCTGGCGCGCTCGGCAAGCTCGGCGCAGTTCTCCGCATTGTTCAGGAACTGCTGGGATTCTTTCGTGGCTTTCATCATGCATACTCCTGTTGAACAGGAGCTAGGAACGAAAGCGGGTTCGTTCAACGGAAACTTCTGTGACCAATTGACCATGCAAGTGAACGCCTGTTCATCACGCGTTCCCTGTTCCATACTCACAATTCATTGAGATGGAATCCGCGCATGATCGATCACATCTCCGTCGCCGTCCGCGATCTCGACCGCGCCGCGCGTTTTTATGAAGCGGTGCTGGCGCCGCTGGGCCTCTCGCGCCTCGTCACGCGGCCGGCGACGATCGGCTTCGGCAAGGCCTATTCGGAATTCTGGATCAACCTGCGCGGGCGCATGAGCGCAGTCGATGAGGGCAGCGGCATCCACATCGCGCTGCGCGCCAGATCGACCGCCGATGTCGACGCCTTCCATGCCGCAGCACTCGCCACCGGCGGCCGCTGCGACGGCCCGCCCGGCATCCGCCCGCACGACCGCGTCAAATATTATGCCGCCTTCGTCGTCGACCCCGACGGCAACCGCATCGAGGCCGTGACGTTTCCGGAGTAGGGCGTGGCTCCCTCAACTCGTCATTCCGGGTTCGCGCCAAGGGGCGCGCCCCGGAATGACGATGGGGGAAAGAGTTCGGAAATACAAAATACCCTCTTGACTATTCCGCAAATCAGAACTACATTCCTCCCAGCCCGTGCCGCCATGAGGGGCGCTTCGCGGTCGTCACGAAACGTGGCGCGGGTTGCGATGGACGCTTGCGGCGTGAGGGGCTTCGGCTCCCGGCGAAACGTTTGCGAGCGTACGGCGAAGTCGTGTGGACCTGGCGCCGCGACCCTGGCGTCTATCCGGCCTGCCTGTGCGGGCTTGGCAACGGGGGCAACAAAGGCCGTTCCCCGGGGTGAGCACGTATAAGCCGTAAAGCCATTGCGCGGG